>JAQWYA010000218.1 GCA_029254215.1 Pseudorhodobacter sp.
TCCTCATGGTCGCCCTTGTAGGGGACTTTGTGCAAGGTGCCGCCAAAGCCCGCGACATGGAAATTGAAGGTCGGATAGGCCCCGTCCGAGGTGACAACCGGATCGCCGGGGCCGATAATCAGGCGCACAAGATAGCCCAGCAACCCGTCAATCCCTTCGCTCACAACGATATTTTCAGCCCCTACGCCATGATGGGCCGCCAGAGCCTGACGCAGATCGTGGTTTTCAGGGTCGCCGTACATCCAGACGTCCTGCGCAGCCGCAGCCATGGCGGCGTTGGCCTTTGGGGAGGCGCCGAACATGTTTTCATTCGCGCCAAGCCTTGTCGCAAAGCGGCGGCCCCGAGCGCGCTCTTGCGTTTCGGGGCCAACGAAGGGAACCGAAGCGGGAAGGGAGGCGGCAAGCTCGGTATAGCGCGGCGTTTTCATTTCAGGACCTCGGGTGGAGGGGGGAGGGGGCATTCTGCCCCCTCTTGGCGTGCCGCCAATTCACCCCCTGAGGATATTTATGAACAGATGAAAGCCTAGCCGATTTCTGCCAGCCGGGCGAGGGCGGCCTTGATCTTTTCGGCCTCATCCTCGCCTTGTGCCAGTTTCTCGCGGGTTTCTGTCACGACTTCGGGCTTGGCGTTTTCGACGAAATTGGGGTTGTTGAGCCGGCCTTTCAGCCCGCCGAGATCCTTGGCGAGCTTTTCGAGGGTTTTGGTGAGGCGGGCCTTTTCTTCGTCGATATCGATCAGACCAGCTAGCGGAATCGCGAACATGCCCCCTTCGGCGGCCAGCGTGATGGCCCCTTTCGGCATCTCAGTCGCCTCCTCGACGGTTTCGATCCGGGCAAGGCGAGCGATCAGGGCGGCGTTGCGGTCATAGGCACCGCGGGCGGTCTCATCGAGGCCGATCCGCAGGAGGGTCACCTTGAGGCCGGCGGGCACATGCATCTGAGCGCGCGCCGAGCGGATGTCGTCGATCAGCTTCGTGACCCAGTTCATTTCGCGCAGCGCGTCTTCGTCGATCAGTTCCGCCCCATAGGTCGGCCAATCGGCATGAACGAGCGGCTTGGCGCGGGTGCCTGTGGTGGACCAGAGTTCTTCGGTGATGAAAGGCATGATCGGATGCAGAAGGATCATGCATTGATCCAGCACCCAAGCCATCGTCGCGCGGGTTTCCTGCGCCTGATCGCCATCGAACAGCGGCTTGGCGAATTCGACATACCAGTCGCAGACCTTCCCCCAGACAAAGGCGTAAAGCGCATTGGCGGCATCGTTGAAGCGGTAGCTTTCCAGCGCCGCGTCAACCTCGGCGCGCACTTTTGCGGCCTCCCCGATGATCCAGCGGTTCACGGTGGCGTTGGCCTGCGGTGGGGCAGAGGTCGCGTGGCCTTCCCAGACGCCGTTCATCTCGGCAAAGCGGCAGGCATTCCAGAGTTTGGTGCCAAAGTTGCGATAGCCCTTGATCCGCTCTTCGCTGAGTTTCAGCACCCCGCCGAGGGCCGCCATCTGCGCCAGACTGAAGCGCAAGGCGTCGGCCCCGTATTCATCAACGATGACCAGCGGGTCGATCACATTGCCACGGGTTTTCGACATCTTCTCGCCCTTCTCGTCGCGGACGAGCTGGTGAAGATAGACGGTATCGAAGGGTTCCTGACCCACAACAGCAAGCTGCATCATCATCATCCGGGCGACCCAGAAGAACAGAATATCCTGCCCGGTGACGAGTACGTTTGTTGGGAAATACTTTTGCAATTCCGGGGTATTGTCGGGCCATCCTAAAGTGCCAATCGGCCAGAGGCCCGACGAGAACCACGTGTCGAGGACGTCGGGGTCGCGGGTCAGGTTGCGGCCCGGTGCCATCGCTTGGGCCTCTGCTTCATTCGCGGCGCAATACTGGTTGCCCTCTTCGTCGAACCATACCGGAATCTGATGCCCCCACCAAAGCTGGCGCGAGATGCACCAGGGCTCGATGTTTTCAAGCCAGTGGAAATACACCTTTTCGCCGCTTTCGGGCATGATCTTGGTCCGGCCCTCACGCACGGCGTCCAGTGCCGGGCCGACGATCTTGGCAGTATCGACGAACCACTGATCCGTCAGCATCGGCTCGATCACCACTTTGGAGCGGTCGCCGAAGGGCTGCATGATCGGCTTGTCTTCTACGTAAGCAATCTTTTCCAGATGCTCGGAATTGGTTTCCGGATCGATGGATTTCACCAGATGGGTCACGGCGAGACCATCGGCGGTGATCGCGGCCACGACGCGCTTGCGCGCCTCAAAGCGGTCGAGGCCGCGATATTCGTCGGGTACAAGGTTCATCGCGGCGATCTTGGCCTCGTCGAAGCTTTCCTCGCCCGCAGCGATACGCTGTGCGGTGGCGGCCTCTTCGGCATAGGGGCGACCATCGGCGCGCATAGCACCCTTGGTGTCCATCAGCGCATACATCGGGATGTTGTTGCGCTTGGCGACCTGATAGTCGTTGAAGTCATGCGCGCCAGTGATCTTCACCGCACCAGAGCCAAAATTCTTGTCGGGGTATTCATCCGTGATGATCGGTATCAGGCGGCGCTGCGCCTTTGGTCCGACCGGGATTTCACAAATTTTTCCGATGATTGGCGCGTAACGCTCATCTGATGGATGAACTGCAACGGCGCCATCCCCAAGCATGGTTTCGGGCCGCGTCGTCGCGATCGAGATGTAATCCCGCGTCTCGCGCAGCGTCACATTTCCGTCTTCGTCGCGCTCGATATATTCATAGGTTTCGCCCCCTGCGAGCGGGTATTTGAAATGCCACATATGGCCCGCAACCTCGATATTCTCGACCTCAAGATCGGAAATCGCGGTTTCAAAATGGGGGTCCCAGTTCACGAGGCGCTTGCCGCGATAGATCAGGCCCTTGTTGTACATATCCACGAAAACCTTGATCACAGCATCGTGGAAGTTGCCCTGCTCGCCCTCGGGGGCATTGGGGGCGCCGGACATGGTGAAAGCGTTGCGATCCCAGTCACAGGAGGCACCGAGGCGCTGCAACTGGTTGATGATGGTGCCGCCGGATTCGGCTTTCCACTCCCAGATCTTGCCGAGGAATGCCTCGCGTCCCATCTCGACCCTGCGCGGCTGACCGGATTCGGCCAGTTTGCGCTCCACCACCAATTGCGTGGCGATGCCGGCATGGTCCTGCCCCGGCTGCCAGAGCGTGTCATAGCCCTGCATCCGCTTCCAACGAGTCAGAATATCCTGAATGGTGTTGTTGAACGCATGGCCGATATGGAGCGAGCCGGTGACATTCGGCGGCGGGATCATGATGCAGAAAGTCTCGTCTCGGCTGGCATTCGCGCCTGCCCGAAACGCCCCGTCTGCCAGCCATTTCGCACTGATGCGGGCCTCTGCCTCATTCGAGTCGAAGGTCTTTTCCATCGCCATCGGTCCTTTCCCCTACCACTTTGGCGGGGTTTTAGCGTGGCGCGGGCGCGAGGGAAAGCGCGACTTGGCGCGGGCGGCCTTCGTCAGACGGCCCGGTCAATCTTGGTGGCCAGATGGATCAGGCTTTCAGAGGCTTTGACCCCGGCCATCGACCCGATTTCATCGAGAACCTGATCCAGAACATGGGTGTTCGGGGCCGCGACCTCCAGCAGCAGATCAAACCGGCCCGAGGTGGTAAACACGCGTTCAATCTCGGCGATGGATTTCATCCGGGTCAGGCAGGCGGCCTGTGCGCGCGGCTCGATCGTCAGAAGGACCGAGGCGCGCAGCCGCGATTGCCGCCCCGCTTCGCCCAGCTTGAGCGTATAGCCCACGATGACGCCCGTCGTCTCCAGCCGGTCGAGCCGCGCCTGAAGCGTGGACCGGGCAACCCGCAACCGCCGGGCGAGCGTTGCCACCGACATCCGCGCATCGGCCCCGAGCAGGCCCAAGATGTTTCGATCCAGTTCATCCATACAATCTGCATTCCTTTTTCGTCGTTATACCCGAAAAAAACAACATTTATACTGTTTTATCGGGTGATTTTGTGGGCCATACGGTCCATCCTCGTTTCAGGAAAAGGGCGGCTCATACGCACCTGGCCTGGTTGTTGATCAGACACCGCGCAGGGGCGATCGCTTGTGATTTCCGGATGATCCGGAACCAGACCCTGTGTCATTGGCACCTGAAAGGATGTTTCCCATGGGCGTTTCAAAAACCATCTGGACCAATCCGACCGAGTTTCTGCGCGTCAATCGCCCGGAAAACCCGGTTCTGTTCTTTTCGCCTTCGGCGCTGCAGGCCACAGCGCGCCGGTTTATCGACGGCTTTCCGGGCATGGTCACTTATGCGGTCAAATCCAACCCCGAAGAGGTCGTGATCGAAAACCTGCTGGCGGCGGGCTTGCGGGGCTTTGATGTGGCCTCTCCGTTTGAGATGCGGCTGATCCGCCGTCTCGCCCCGGATGCCGCGATGCATTACAACAACCCGGTCCGGTCGCGCGCTGAAATTGCTGTCGCGGTGGAAATGGGGATCAAATCCTATTCGGTCGATTCGGCCTCCGAGCTTGCCAAGCTGATCGAGCTTGTCCCCGCCGCAGAAACCGAGATCACCGTGCGGTTCAAACTGCCCGTCGGTGGGGCGGCCTATAATTTTGGGGCCAAATTTGGCGCGACGGCGGATCTGGCGACGGAATTGCTGCGCGAAGTGGCGCAGGCGGGGTTCATCCCCTCTTTGACCTTTCACCCCGGAACGCAATGCACCGAGCCCACGACATGGGAGGCCTATATCCGCACCGCCGCCCAGATTGCCGACGATGCCGGCGTTGCGATTGCGCGGCTGAATGTGGGGGGGGGCTATCCCAGCCACCGTCTGAAAGACGCGCCGCCCGATCTGGAGGCGATTTTTGCAATGATCGACACGGTCGCGACCGAAGTTTTTGGCGACAATCACCCGATTCTGATCTGCGAGCCGGGCCGGGGCCTGTGTGGCGATGCGTTTTCGGTGGCGACCCGCGTCAAAGCGGTCCGGGATGAGGCGCATGTGTTCCTAAATGACGGTGTTTACGGGTCTTTGTTTGAATTGCCTATGATCGGCGTGATCGACCGGACAGAGGTTCTGGCCTCTGACGGCAAGCGCCGCAGCGGAGAGGACCTGCCGCGCATCGTCTTCGGCCCGACCTGCGATTCGGTGGATCGCCTGCCCGGAGAATTGCTGTTGCCGGGCGACATCGAAGAGGGTGATTTTCTGATTTTCCACGGCATGGGCGCTTATTCCACCGTCACCAACACACGTTTCAATGGCTTTGGTGAGCTTGGCTTGGCCACGGTGCTGTCGCTTCGGCTGTGATCCGGACTTTGTTGCCAATCCCGATCCCCCCGGCTGGACAATCCACGCCGGGGGCGTAGTCTTCCCAAAGGCTTTTGCCATTTGGGGGGCGGTTCGTGGGACAGGGTTTCGGTAAGGCGCAGGGCCGGATTGAGGATGCGCGCTTTCTGACGGGGCAGGGCCGTTATGTGGATGACATCACCCCTCCCGACGCGCTTTTCGCGGTGTTTCTGCGCAGCCCTGTGGCCCATGCGAGGCTCACCTCGCTTGATTTGACGGCGGCGGCGGATGTTCCCGGCCTGCGACTAATCCTGACGGCAGACAGCCTGGCCGCGGCGGGCGTAGCCCTTGATATGAAAGGCACAACCGTCCGCAACCAAGACGGAAGCCGCGGGGCCGCGCCGTTTCGTCCGGTTCTGGCGCAAGGCCAGCTTCGTTTTGTCGGAGAGCCTGTCGCCCTGATCGTGGCTGAAAGTCTGGATGCCGCGCGGGACGCGGCCGAGGCGATCGAGCTTGGCTATGAAGATTTGCCGGTCAAGATCCGGGCCACCCCCGGTGGGCCGGATCTGCACCCCGAGGCGCCCGACAATATCGCCTATGATTGGGCGATGGGCGACTTTTCCGCTGTTCAGGCCGCGCTGAAAGCCTCTGCCCATCGGGTGCGGCTGCCGGTGGTTCACAACCGCATCCTCGTGAATGCGATGGAACCACGCGGGGCCTATGCCGAATGGGACGGGGGCAGGCTGCATCTTTGCGTGAACGGTCAGGGCGTCTGGGTGCAGAAATCCGAACTTTGCCGTCTGTTCGGGCTGAATCCTGAAGACGTGCGGGTCACCAATCCGGATGTGGGCGGTGGCTTTGGGATGAAGGCCATGACCTACCCGGAATATGTTTCCATCGCGCAGGCGGCGCGGGTTCTGGGCCAGCCGGTGCGCTGGATGTCTGAGCGGACTGAGGCGATGCTGTCGGATAATGGCGGACGCGGGCTTTTGGCCGATACCGAAATCGGCTTTGACGAGAGCTTTAAGATTACCGCCTATCATGTTGATGTTAAGTCCGATTTAGGTGCCTACAACTCACAGTTTGGGCAGGCGATTCAATCCGATCTTTTTGCCAAGGTGCTGACGGGGGTCTATGACATCCCCTGCGCCAGCCTGCGGTCGCGGGCCGTCTATACCAACACCACCCCGGTGGATGCCTATCGCGGTGCAGGTCGGCCAGAGGCTATTCTGACGCTGGAACGGGCGATGGACAATGCAGCCCGCGTGCTGGGCATCGATCCGTTCGATCTGCGGCGGCGGAACTTTATCCAGTCCTTTCCCTATCGCATGATGAACGGAGAGGTGATTGACGTCGGCGCTTTTGACACCGTGCTGAACCGAATGGTGTACGAGGCTGACATGCCGGGGTTTGCCGCAAGGCGGGCTGCCTCTGCCGCAAAGGGGCTTCTTCGCGGCGGCGGTTTGGCAAGCTATATCGAGGCAATCCTTGGCAACCCCGAAGAAACCGCCGAGATCCGCTCTGACGAGGACGGCGGGCTGACCTTGTTTGTCGGTACTCAATCCAACGGGCAGGGGCATGAAACCGTTTACACGCAGATCCTGGCAGATCGCACCGGGGTTGATCCTGCGCTGATCCGGGTGGTTCAAGGGGATAGTGACCAGATTGCCAAAGGCGGCGGGACGGGCGGCTCTCGGTCCGTGACGACGCAGGGCACGGCCATGATCGCGACCATCGGCGCAATGACGGCTGCTTTCGCGGCCTTCCTGACCGATGAGATGGGGGAGGGCGTCACCTTTAAGGCGGGGCGCTTCGGGGCGGCAGGCTCCAACCTGCGGCTGACGCTGATCGAGGCGGCAGAGCGCGCGCGGGCTGCCGGGCGCATGGATTTGCTGCGCCACAGCCAGACCACCCGGCTTGAGGCGCGCTCTTTCCCGAACGGATCCCATTGGGCAGAGGTGGAACTGGACCCCGAAACCGGAGAGATCCGCTTGGATCGCTATGTCATCACCGATGATTTCGGCAATATCCTCAACCCGCAACTGGTAGAGGGGCAAGTCCATGGCGGCATCGCGCAGGGGTTTGGGCAAGCGATGCTGGAAAACGCGGTGCATGACGATCAAGGCCAGCTCTTGACCGCGAGTTTCATGGATTACGCCCTGCCTAGGGCGCAAGACCTGCCGCTGTTCCAGTTCACCACCGAACCCGTCCCCTCCACCGCCAATGTGTTGGGGATGAAGGGCTGCGGCGAGGCCGGGACGGTGGGCGCGCTTGGGGCCATCTGCAATGCTGTCGCCGATGCTTTGGCCCCGCTGGGCGTGACGCAGATCGACATGCCCTTTACGCCACAACGCGTCTGGGGATGGATCGCGGCTTCGGCAAACCAAAGGAAAGCAAGCTGAGCTTATTTGGCCAACTGACCTCGTGGTTTCGGCGTCACCCGCCGCCTGTTACGGGTGGGGTGGCGCAGGGGCGTGGGGCTGTTGACCACATCCTCATTCTGGATGGAACGCTGTCGTCGCTGGCACCGGGGGCGGAAACCAATGTCGGGCTGATCTTCAAACTGCTGTCCGAAGTGCATCCGGCGCGCCGCAGGTCTTTGTACTATGAGGCCGGGGTGCAGTGGGAAAGCTGGCAACATCTGGCGGATGTGGCGCAGGGCCGGGGTATCAATCGTCAGATCCGCCGGGCGTATGGCTATCTTGCCAGCCATTACACACCCGGCGACCGGATCTTTCTGATCGGCTATTCGCGCGGGGCATTTGCGGTGCGCTCGCTTGCCGGAGTGATCGACCAGATCGGATTGCTGCAAAAAGACCATGCGACGGAACGCAATGTCCAACTCGCCTACCGCCATTATCAACGTGACCCCGAACGGGTATCCGCCCGCGCCTTTGCCCGCCGCTTTTGCCACGCCGACACCCCGATCGAGATGGTCGGCGTTTTTGATACGGTCAAGGCGTTGGGCATCCGCCTGCCAATCCTGTGGATGTTGACCGAGGCGAAACATGCCTTCCATTCGCATCGCTTGGGCAGGCATATCAAACACGGGTTTCATGCCTTGGCGCTGGATGAAACCCGCGTGGTGTTCGAGCCGATCCTCTGGGTCTGCCCCCCCGATTGGCAGGGCAATGTGGAACAGGTCTGGTTTCGGGGCGCGCATGCCGATGTGGGCGGGCAAGTGGGGCGGAACAATGCGGTGCGCGGCCTGTCCAATATCCCCCTCGTCTGGATGCTGGAGCGGATGGAGGGCTGCGGTCTTGATCTGCCGGAGGGGTGGCGGGGCCGGTTTCTGTGTGACCCTAAGGCTCCTAGCTTGGGGACATGGCGCGGCTTGCGCGCAGTCTTCCTGTTGCGCCGTAAACGGGTCTGGGGGCGGGATCGGTCGGAAACCCTGCATCCTTCGGTGTTGGAGGTGGGAAGCCCCGCCTATCTTGCGCGTGCGGCCCCTGACAGCCTGCTTGAGCAAGCAAAGTGACGGAACGATCTTCGGGGGCTTCAATTTCCGGACAGGCTGCGCCATCCTGACAATGGCAGTCACAAAGGACCGAACCCCATGCGCCAGATCACCCTTGCAGCCCCGCAATTTGCCTGCGACTGGGACCTTCCCGCCAATGCTGACAAGGCCGAGGCCATGGTGCGTGAGGCCGCCGCGCAGGGCGCCCAAGTGATCCTGATCCAGGAACTTTTCGCCACCCCTTATTTCTGCATCACCCAACGTCCCGAATATTTCGACCTTGCCGCCCCGATGGAGGGGCATCCGCTGATCGCGCGCTTTGCCGATCTTGCCAGAGATCTGGGCGTCGTCCTGCCTCTGTCTTACTTTGAGCGGGCGGGGCCGGCCTTTTTCAACTCCATGGCGATGATTGATGCCGATGGCCGGGTGCTGGGCAATTACCGCAAAAGCCACATCCCCCAAGGCCCCGGATATGAAGAGAAATTCTTTTTCTCGCCCGGAGATACAGGGTTTCGGGTGTGGCAGACCGCGTTTGGGCGCATCGGTGTCGGCATCTGCTGGGATCAGTGGTTTGCCGAATGCGCCCGCGCCATGGCGCTGCAGGGGGCAGAGATCATCCTCTATCCGACCGCCATCGGGTCAGAGCCGCCAAGCCCCGGCTATGACAGCCAGCCGCATTGGGAAATGGTGATGCGTGGCCATGCGGCGGGCAATATCCTGCCCGTGATGGCCGCCAACCGGATCGGGCGCGAAGTTGCCCCTGAGGGGGTGGAGGTGACCTTCTACGGCTCTTCCTTCATTGCCGATCATCAGGGGCAGCTATTGGCCAAGGCCAGCCGCGACCGGGCCGAGATCATCACCGCCACCGTCGATCTGGAGGCGATTGCCGATCTGCGCCGCAGTTGGGGTATTTTCCGGGACCGGCGGGTCGATCTTTATTCCAGCGTCCAAACGCTTTCAGGCGCGTAACCCGCGCGCAGAATGCGAAACGGCGGCCCCGAAAGGCCGCCGTTTAGTCTCGTTCAGATGGCAGCGATCAGCGGTTCGGCACCGGGACGTAATCGCGATGCGCTTCACCGACATACAGCTGACGCGGGCGGCCGATCTTCTGGTTCTTGTCGGCGATCATCTCTTTCCACTGGGCGATCCAGCCCACCGTGCGCGAAAGTGCAAAGATCGGCGTGAACATCGCGGTGGGGAAGCCCATCGCATCCAGAATGATGCCCGAATAGAAGTCGACGTTCGGATAGAGCTTTTTGGAGATGAAATAATCATCCTCCAACGCGATCCGCTCCAGCTCCTTGGCGACTTGCAGCGTTGGGTTGTTGTGGATGCCCATCAGCTCCAGCACCTCATCGGCGCTTTCCTTCATCACCTTGGCGCGCGGGTCGAAGTTCTTGTAGACGCGGTGACCAAAGCCCATCAGGCGGAACGGGTCGTCCTTGTCCTTGGCGCGGGCGATATATTCGGGAATCCGGTCCACGGTGCCGATCTCGCGCAGCATCTCAAGGCAGGCTTGGTTCGCACCGCCATGCGCCGGACCCCAAAGGCAGGCGATACCGGCTGCGATACAGGCGAAGGGGTTGGCGCCCGACGAACCGGCCAGACGGACGGTCGAGGTGGAGGCGTTCTGTTCATGATCGGCGTGCAGCATCATGATCCGGTCCATCGCCTTGGACAGGATCGGGTTCACCTCATATTCCTCGGCGGGAACGGCAAAGCACATACGCAGGAAGTTCGACGGGTAATCGAGCGAGTTTTTCGGATACACGAATGGCTGCCCGATGGAGTATTTATAGGCCATGGCCGCGATGGTCGGCAGCTTGGCGATCAGGCGGATGGCCGCAACCTCGCGCTGCCAGGGGTCGTTCACATCGGTGCTGTCATGGTAAAAGGCCGACATCGCCCCGACCACGCCCACCATGGTCGCCATCGGGTGGCTGTCGCGGCGGAACCCACGGAAGAAGTTGTGCATCTGTTCATGCACCATCGTGTGGTTCGTCACGCGGCTTTCGAAATCGGTCATCTGGGCTTCATTCGGCAGTTCACCGAACAACAGCAGGTAGCAGACTTCCAGAAAATGCGATTCAGAGGCCAATTGCTCAATCGGGTAGCCCCGATACAGCAATTCGCCCTTGTCGCCGTCGATAAAGGTGATCGTGCTTTCGCAAGAGGCGGTGGAGGTGAAGCCGGGGTCATAGGTGAAAATATCAGCCTGCCCGTAAAGCTTGCCGATATCCACGACATCTGGGCCAAGCGTGGGAGAGTGAATCGGAAGATCGATCACCTTATTCCCGATCGTCAGCTGCGCAGTTCTGCTTTCTGTTGACATGTCACGTCCCTCTCTCGGTTCCGGCAGCAGTCGCACCTGCGCTGCGCCTAGGCTTCAAGGCGTAGCCCCGATGGGCAACCCCCGATTTATTGGGCCAGAGAGTCCTGCCGTTCCTTGTCAGAGGGCGGCCTCTTCCAGCCGGGCTATCGTTTCATCTTTGCCGATAACCAGCATCATATCATAGACGCTTGGCGTTGCCGTCCGGCCAGCGAGAGCCGCGCGCAACGGCGAGGCCAATTTCCCGAAACCGATGCCATGCGCGGCAGCAAGCTCTGTCAAAATCGGCTCCAGCGTGTCTTTTGTCCAGCTAGCATTTTGCAGGCGCGGCGTCAATTCCTGCAGTATACCACGGGATACCGCGTCAAGGTTTTTTGCTGCTGCCTCCTCGATTTCAATCGGGCGGCTTGTCAGGCAAAAATGTGCCTTTTCAAGGAGTTCCGGGAATTTCTTGGCGCGGTCCTTCAGGCAGTACAGGGCTTGCGACAAAAGCGACACCTGCGCCTCGCTCAGCGGGGGAAGGGCGGCTGCCTCCAAATATGCAAGGATTTCATGCAGCAGCGCAGCATCGTCGGCGGCAGCAATGTGCTGGCCGCAAAGATTGTCGAGTTTCTTGAAATCCAGCCGCGCCGGAGCGCGCCCGATTCCCTCAAGGCTGAACCATTCCTGCGCCTGTTCGGTCGTGAAAAACTCGGCATCGCCATGCGCCCAGCCCAGACGGGTCAAGTAATTGCGCATGCCCGCTGCGGGGTAGCCCATCGCCTGATATTCCTCGACGCCTGTGGCGCCATGACGCTTGGACAGCTTCTTGCCATCTGGCCCGAAGATCAGCGGGATATGCGCCCAGACCGGGATCTCCCATCCCATCGCCTGATAGACCATGGTCTGGCGGGCCGCGTTGTTCAGATGGTCATCGCCCCGGATCACATGGGTGACCCCCATGTCATGATCGTCCACCACCACGGCCAGCATATAGGTCGGCGTCCCGTCCGAGCGCAGGACGACCATATCGTCCAACTGCTCATTCTGGAAGGTCACCACGCCTTGCACCTTGTCGTCGATCACGGTTTCACCCGTCAGGGGGGCTTTCATGCGGATCACATAGGGTTCATCCGGGTGCGTGACCGGGTCAGCGTCGCGCCAGGGGCTGCGAAACAGGGTCGAGCGTTTCTCGGCCGTGGCCGCCTCGCGGAAAGCCTCAATCTCGGCCTGAGAGGAGAAACATTTATACGCAGCCCCCCGCGCCAACATTTCATGCGCCACTTCGGCATGGCGGTGGCGTTGTTCAAACTGGCTGACTGCCTCGCCGTCCCAATCGAGCCCCAGCCACGTCATCCCGCGCAAGATCGCCGCTGTCGCCTCAGGGGTAGAGCGTTCGCGGTCCGTATCCTCGATGCGCAGCAGGAAGGTTCCGCCGTGATGGCGCGCAAAAAGCCAGTTGAACAACGCCGTGCGGGCCGTGCCAATATGCATATATCCGGTGGGCGAAGGCGCAATGCGGGTGACAACGGGCCGGGCGGCGGGGCTTGAAGCGCTCATGCGGCATTAACCTTTCGGAAACCATACGGGAATTAGAGTTCGGCCTTGTCTTAGGCAATCATGGGGCGGGAAACAAGGTGGGCAGGATCGCCACGCTCCTGATGAGCCCGGTCGAGGCGCTGATCGCGGCGCGCGGAATCCTCTTTCCCTGGGTTCCCGTTTTTCTGGGGCTGGGCATCGGGATCTGGTTCAGCCTGCGGTGGGAGCCGGGGGGGATATCCTATGCGCTTTGTCTGGTTTTGTTTATCGCGGCGGTTGGGGTTCGTCTGCGCGGCCCCGAACCGCTGCACCCTTTTGCCATCGCGGTGGCCTGCATGTTGCTTGGCGGGCTTGCGGCTGGCTACAGGGCGTATAGCCTGACTGCGCCGATCCTTGGCTTTCGCTTTTATGGCGCGGTAGAGGGCCGGATTGTGCTGATTGACCGATCACAATCCGACAAGATCCGCCTGACGCTGGATCAGGTGATCCTTGAAAACACCCCGCCGCAGCGCACGCCCGAACGGGTCCGGGTGTCCCTGCATGGCGTACAGGACTATCTGACGCCCGAACCGGGGCAACGCGTCATGGCCACGGCGCATTTGGCCGCCCTCGATGGCCCGGTGGAGCCGGACGGCTTTGATTTCCGCCGCATAGCCTTTTTTGACCGGTTGGGGGCGGTGGGCTACACCCGCGCGCCGGTCCTGTTGCTGGAGCCGCCAGCGCCGGGCGCGCAACAGATCAACCGCCTGCGCAACCAGATCCGCCAAGCCGTGCAGGCCCGCATTCCCGGTGAGGCGGGCTCGGTTTCGGCGGCCCTGATGACGGGTGACCGCGCCGGGATTTCGCAATCCACGACAGAGGCGCTGCGGGCCTCCAACCTCTCGCATTTGCTTGCAATTTCTGGGCTGCATATGGGGCTGCTTGCGGGGTTCGTTTTTGCGGCGCTGCGCTATGGTCTGGCCTTGGTGCCCGTGCTGGCCTTGCGGATCAACACCAAAAAGACCGCCGCCGTGGTGGCCTTGATCGCAGGCTTTGTCTATCTGCTTTTGTCGGGGGGTAGCGTGGCTACTGAACGCGCCTATGTGATGGTGGCGGTGATGCTGGGCGCGGTGCTGTTTGATCGCCGCGCGCTGTCTTTGCGATCCGTCGCCATGGCCGCGACGGTTCTGTTGCTGGCGCAGCCTGAAACCCTGCTGGAGCCGGGGTTCCAGATGTCCTTCGCGGCGACGATTGCACTTGTCGCGGGCTATGGGGCGCTGCGGGGGCGGGGGCAGCCGCATCGAATGCCGTTTTGGGTGGCACCTGTGTTTACGCTGGTTTTCACCTCGCTGATCGCGGGCCTTGCGACGGCCCCGATTGCTGCTGCGCATTTCAACCGCATCGCGGGCTATGGGCTGATCGCGAACTTCCTCGCGGTTCCCTTGATGGGCACCGCCGTCATGCCCGCCGCCGTTTTTGCCGCCCTCGCAGCCCCTTTCGGGCTGGAGGCGCTGCCGCTTTGGGTGATGGAACAGGGGACGCGGTGGATCCTAGGGGTGGCGCATTGGGTCGCAAGCTGGCAGGGCGCGCAGCGTGCCGTGCCAACGCCGCCATGGATGGTTCTGCCGATCCTGTCCTTTGGTTTCTTGTGGCTGGTCTTGTGGCGCGGGCCGGTGCGCCTCTGGGGCCTTGCCCCGATGGTTGCGAGCTTTGGTCTTTGGGTCATGGCGGAACGTCCGATTATGCTGCTGACTGCCGACGCGGGCCTTCTGGGCCTCAAAGAGGCAGGCCCCCGCGCGCTTTCAGCTGAGCGGAGGTCGGGCTTTGCCGCGGGCCAATGGCTTGAAAATGATGGGGATTTGTCAGACCAAGCGCAGGCGGCGCTGCGGTTTGGGGCTGAAGGCTCCGACAGCAACCGTCCGTTCTTATTGGGCGGGCTGGAAGGCGTCATCCTGCGTGGCAAAGAGGCAGAGGCACAGGCCAACGCGCTTTGCGACCGCGTCGATCTTGTAATTGTCAGCGCTTATCTTGAGGATCCGCCGCGCGGGAGATGCCATCTTATCGACCGCACCCTTTTGGACAAAACCGGGGCTTTGGCCGTCCGGAAACAAGGGGGCCATTTGGTGGTAGAGCCAACGCAAAGGGCGCAGCGTCTTTGGTCCCCAAAGGAACCGGTCGCCCCTTGGCTCCTGCCCAACCCGGGGGCTGCAACCCTTCTGTCTCAACGAGAGGCTCAGTAGCTGCGGATCAGGCCAACAAGCCGCCCCTGCACTTTGACCTGATGATCCGCCAACAAACGCGTCTCATAATCCGGGTTGGCGGCTTCGAGGGCAATCATATTGCCCCGGCGGCGAAACCGTTTCAGCGTTGCTTCCTGATCTTCGACCAATGCGACCACGATATCGCCATTCTCCGCCGTGCTTTGTTCGCGGATGACAACGATGTCGCCATCATTGATCCCCGCTTCAATCATCGAATCGCCCTTCACCTCCAGCGCGTAATGCTGGCCGTTGCCTTGCAGCATGGAGCCGGGAACGGCGACGTGATGCGACACCTCTTGAATGGCTTCGATTGGGACACCGGCGGCAATCCGGCCCATAACCGGCAGTTCCAGCGCGTGAACCGTTTCGATCGGCAGGGCGGCGCGGGGGGCGGGGCGTTTATCACCCTCGATCACGCGCGGCTTGAAGCCGGGCGCTTCCATCGCTTCGGGCAGCTTCACGATTTCGATGGCGCGGGCCCGATGCGCGAGGCGGCGAATGAAGCCCCGTTCCTCCAGCGCGGTAATAAGCCTGTGGATCCCGGATTTGGAGCGCAGATCAAGCGCCTCTTTCATTTCGTCGAAAGACGGGGGCACACCTTCTGCCGCCATGCGGGTGCGGATGAAATCCAGAAGTTCCAGTTGCTTGCGTGTCAGCATGGTGCCCCTCAGGTTACGCGTTCCCTTCCTGTTCTTTCAGTGTTCTTGCTTTGTGTCAAGCGATTCACGCAACCCTTTGCCTAGAGCGGCAGAAAAAACACGTCGCTGCCAGAGGGTCTTGGCCCGTCCGACACCGGGCGGACTAAAAGGGCGTTCGCCTCGGTCAGGGTCTTGAGGAGGGCGGAATCTTGATGCTCAAAGGCCCGGATCATGGGAAGGCTGCTGCCCTCCGTCACTTCGGCACGCATGTAATGGGCGCGGGGACCGTTGGGGGGCAGATCATGGGTCAGCACTGCGCGGCGCAGGGGCGCGACGGGGGCGGGGTCTCCTTGCATCGCCCGAAGCAGCGGCAACATGAAGATATGGCCGCAAACGATTGACGAAACGGGGTTTCCGGGCAATCCGATCAAGGACGATCCGCGCAGCTTTCCGGCCATCAAGGGCTTTCCGGGCCGCATAGCGATCTTGTAAAAGGCCCGCTCCAACCCAAGGTCGCCCGCGACTTTCGCCACCAGATCATGATCGCCAACCGAGGCCCCGCCAATGGTCACGATTAGGTCCGCGCCGGCGGCCAGATCGAATACCATCCTCAGATCCCCCTCGGTATCGCGCGCGATGGGCAGGAGGCGGGCGGTTGCCCCCACACTCTCGGCCATGGCCTTGAGGGCATAGCTGTTTGACGCAATGATCTGATCGTCACGCGGAATGCCGCCGGGGGCGATCAACTCGTCGCCCGTCGCGATAATGGCCACGACGGGCCGACGCGCAACGGCGACTTGGGGGATGTTCATCGCCGCAAGAAGGGCAATATCGCCGGGCCGCAGCCAGCGGGGCGACACCCTGTCTCCAACCCGAAAATCCTGCCCTTGCGCGCGGATGTAGGGGGCCGGGTCCAGCTTGTCGCGCAGGGTGATCCATTGGCCATCGCGCAGCGCATCCTCTTGGATGATAACGCGGTCTGCCCCCTGTGGCACGGGTGCGCCGGTGAAAATGCGGGTGCATTGACCGGCAGAGATGTGCCCGTCAAAGCGATGGCCTGCGCTGGCCTCTCCGATCACTTCAAAGCGTGCGCCGGGCAGGGCGGGGCCGCAAATCGCGTACCCATCCATGGCTGAGGCAGAGAATGGCGGCTGATCGCGCAACGCGCGGGCCTCTGTCAGCATGAAACGACCGGCGGCCTGCGACAGGGGGACATCCTCTGCCTGCGGCACGGCTGCCAATTGAAGCACTTTTTCAAGCGCTTCCGCGACCGAGATCATGGCTGTGCCTCAAACCGCCCCGATTTGCCGCCGTCTTTGAACACCAGCTTTATGTCGCTGATTTCCATAGTTTTCTCAACCGCTTTGACCATGTCATAAATGGTCAAGGCCGCCACGGAGACGGCTGTCAGGGCCTCCATCTCAACCCCGGTCTGGCCCCCAGTCTTGACCGTGGCCTCGATCACGACGCCCGGAAGGGCCGGGTCCGGCGACAGGGTCAGGGCCACTTTGGTGATTGGCAGCGGATGGCAAAGCGGAATGAGATCGGCGGTTTTTTTCGCCGCCATGATGCCCGCTAGCCGCGCAACACCCAGAACATCGCCCTTTTTAGCGCGTCCTTCGGTGATGAGGTCCAGCGTCTGCGCGCTCATCCGGACGACGCCCCTTGCAACCGCGACACGGTCCGTCACGGGTTTTGCACTGACATCAACCATATGCGCATGGCCGGAGCCGTCGAAATGGGTCAGCCCGCCATTGTCCGACATCATGCGCCCCCGTGCTGGCTGGCGCTTTGGGCCAGAATCGCGCGGGTGGCAGCCTCGACATCGTCCTGACGCATCAGGCTTTCGCCGATCAGGAAACTGCGCGCGCCAAAGCGGGCCACATCGGCCAGATCCGCCGGAGTGAACAGCCCGCTTTCCGAAATGATCAGCCGATCCTCTGGCACGCGGCGCGCCAGATCGCGGGTGGTCTGCAGGGTCACCTCAAAACTGTGGAGGTTACGATTGTTGATGCCCACCAGCGGCGAGCGCAACAGCGACGCCCGTTCCAACTCCGCCCGGTCATGGACTTCGATCAGCACATCCATCCCCTGTTCAAAGGCCGCGGCTTCCAATTCGGCCGCCTGCGGGTCCGAGACCGAGGCGAGGATGATCAGGATACAATCGGCGTGCAAGGCGCGGGATTCGACCACCTGATAGGGATCGTAGAGAAAATCCTTGCGCAGACAGGGCAGCTTTACCGCCGCATGGGCCGCCGTCAGATAGCTGTCATCGCCCTGAAAGCTGGGGCCATCGGTCAGCACCGAAAGGCAGGTGGCGCCCCCGGCCTCATAGGCGCGGGCAAGCGCTGGCGGGTCAAAATCCGCGCGGATCAACCCTTTGGAGGGGCTGGCTTTCTTGATTTCCGCGATCAAACCATAGCCGCGCGAAGAGGCCGCGCGCAGTGCCTCGGCAAAGCCGCGTGGGGCAGGGGCCGCCGCCGCGCGATCTTCCAGCGTCGCAAGCGAGGTCTGGGTTTTTCGGGTGGCGATCTCTTCCAGCTTATAGGCTTTGATCTTGTCCAGAATGGTGCTGCTCATAGGGCTGATCCCGGTTATGGGTTAGGCTGTGGTCAGACGCGCCAGCGCCTCGACCTTGGCGCGGGCTGCGCCGCTGTCAATGCTGGATCTGGCAAGGGCGACCCCTTCGGTCAATGTGCCGGCCTTGCCCGCAACCAAAAGGGCCGCCGCCGCATTCAGCAAAACGGCATCGCGGTAGGCCCCGGATTGGCCATTCAGCAGGGCGCGGAAGGCTTTGGCGTTTTCAGCCGGGGTACCGCCCAGAATATCCTCGAACGGATGAAGTGGCAGGCCCGCATCTTCGGGGCTGATCTCAAACTCGCGGATCTGGCCATCCTTCAGCGCGGCCACCTTGCTGGGGGCAGCGATCGACAATTCATCCGTGCCATCCCCCCCATGGACGAGCCAGGCCGAGCTGGACCCGAGGGCCAGCAAGACTTCGGCCATCGGGCGGATCAGATCGGCAGAGAACGCGCCCGTCAGTTGCATCTTGACGCCTGCGGGGTTTGTCAGCGGGCCCAGAATGTTGAAAAGCGTCCGCGTTCCAAGCTCCAGCCGCACCGGGGCCACATGGCGCGTCGCGGGGTGGTGCATCGGGGCCATCATGAAGCCGATCCCGGCCTCGGACAGGCATTTTTCGACGATTTTCGGGCCGACCATCACGTTCAGGCCCATTTCGGTCAGGGCATCTGCAGCGCCGGATTTCGACGACAGGTTGCGGTTGCCATGCTTGGCCACTGGCACGCCCGCCCCCGCCACGACAAAAGCCGTCGCGGTCGAGATGTTCAGCGTGCCTTTGCCATCGCCTCCGGTGCCGACGATATCCATCGCCCCGATCGGGGCCGCGACAGGGTTGCATTTGGTCCGCATCACGGCGGCGGCAGCGGCGATCTCATCCACGGTTTCGCCGCGCGTCCGCAAGGCCATCAGAAAGCCGCCCATTTGCGCCGGGGTCGCAGCCCCTTCAAACAGGGCGGTAAAGGCGGTCTCCGCCTCGGCGCGGGTCAGGGGGCGGTCGGCGGCAAGGCCGATCAGGGGCTTCAGGCTATCGCTCATGCCGGCACCTTTGCGCTGTCGAGAAAGGTTTTCAGCAATTGATGCCCGTGTTCAGAGGCGATGCTTTCGGGGTGAAACTGCACGCCTTCAATCGGCAGGGTCTTGTGACGCAGGCCCATGATCGTGCCATCCTCCAGCCAGGCCGTGACCTCCAGACAATCCGGGAGGCTTTCGCGCTCAACGATTAGGCTGTGATAGCGGGTTGCCTGAAAGGGCGAGGGCAGGCCCGCAAACACTCCTTTGCCTTCGTGGTGCATCGCGCCCATCTTGCCATGCACGATCTCGTGGCAGCGCACGACCTTGCCGCCAAAAGCCTCGCCAATCGTCTGATGTCCAAGGCAAACCCCCAAAAGCGGGATCTTCGCCTCGGCAGCGGCAAGGGTCAGGGGCAGGCAGATCCCGGCTTGGGCCGGGTCACAGGGGCCGGGCGACAGCACAATCATCTCGGGCCGCAAGCCAAGGGCCGCCTGAACATCCATCGCGTCATTGCGCACGACCTTGATGTCCGCCCCAAGCTCCCCAAGATAATGGACCAGATTATAGGTGAAACTGTCGTAATTATCGATCAGAAGCAGCATGGCGGCAGAAACCATTTCTTGTCAGGGCGCTTCAGGTCCGGGGCTGCGGATCACGGCATGCGCAATCCCAAGAGCCGAAGCAATCCCCGGACTTATCGCCGATCCGCCGCGCCGTGTAAACCGCGCGAAAGCCTGTCGCGGGGCTGGCCATGCGCCAGTGCTGCGGCTTTCGCGGCGCGCGATCGCGCGGCCTGGGGTGCGGATGCTGGATTGTCAGCCGGGGCGGTGCTAAGCTTTTGACGATACGGCGTATCTGGATGGGCCGCGGGGCTTTTGGGGTTAACCCTTGTGACCGGGTCAGTGTAAGGTTTGGCGAGGCGTCCGAAAAGCTCTGACGCGGCGCAGCATAACGAGGCGGGAGGATACGGTTTGAGCCGGGGATTTCTAGGTGGCATAGTTTGGGGCGGCGTCTTTGCGGGCCTAGGTCTGGCGGTTGCATCGCAATTCACGGCCCCCGTGACGCCAGAGGCGCTTAGGGCTGCCGGGCAAGCGCCCTCAAAACCCGTGGCGGTGGAAGTCAGCACACCGCCCGCTTTTGCCTCGGATGCGGAGAAACCGGGTGAAGACGTCGCGTTGGACACGCCTGCGGCCATGCAGGAAACGGCCGCGGCACCATCAGGTGACGCGGCCCCAGAGGCACCGCCATCTGAGCCCCCTGTCGCCGCCGTCGCGCCTGAACCCGCCCCGCCAGAGGGACCCGCGCCTGTCGTCACTGCCGATGCACCATCGCAAGCGGACCCTGCTGGGGCCGCCGCCTCTGCCCCGCAAGCGCCTGTTGTGGCCGTGTCGAACCCCACACCCTCTGCTACGCCAGATGCGCCTGCGGCTGTTTCGGTTCTGCCTCAGGCCGAGATTGACCGCAGCCCAGCCCCGCGCCCGGCTGTCACTGAAACCTCCGCAGGGCTGCGCCAACCCGCATCTCCGCCCTCGCCACCGGTGTTGGAGGGCGGAACCGGCCCGGCGTCGGAGGCAACGCTTCCTTCCGCTGCGGCACAGCCAGAGGCCGCAACGCCAGAGGCAGAGCCGGACCGCGCCGAATTGCCGCCGCCACCGCCCCTGTCGGCGGAAGAACAAGCGGTGGTGGATGCAAACACCGCTCCCCCGCAGCCCGATCCGCCGAGGCAGGACAGTTTGGCCAGTGCCGAACCAGAGCCTCAGCGCCCGACGCCCGGCTTTGGCAACCGGGTTGAAGGGGTGACGACCGGACGCCTGCCCAGCATCACCTCCGGCCCCGTGGTCGATCCCGCGCCCGGCGATGCACCGCCCGATGTCGTGGTGGTGGTTGATGACCTGCCCCCCGTTGACCGCTTTGCGCAAAGCTTCTCTAACCCCATGGGAAAGCCGGTGTTTTCGGTGCTTCTGCTGGATGATGGCGCGGCCGGAACCGATCGCGCGGCCCTTGCGGCCTTGCCCTTCCCGGTGAGCTTCGTTCTGGACCCGACGAACCCGAATTCGGCCGAGATCGCGGTGCTGTATCAAGCGGCGGGAAAAGAGGTGGTGATGCTGGCCGCCGGCATCCCCGAGGGGGCCACGCCTGCGGATCTGGCCGTCAGTTTCGAAGCCAACGCGCAGGTCTTGCCGCATGCGGTCGCGGTGATCGACAGTTTCACCGGGATCTATCAGAACAACCGTCAACTGGCAGCAGATGTTCTGGCCGAAATCGGCGCGCAGGGGCGGGGGGTCTTGTCCTGGGACCGAGGCTTGAACGCGGCCTCACAGATCGCGCGGCGCGAGGGGCTGCGCAATGCGCTTGTCTATCGCCATCTGGATGCCGACGGCGAAGCCGGAACCGTGATCCGTCGCTATCTGGACCGGGCGGCCTTCAAGGCGGCGCAGGATGGGCGCGTCATTGTTCTGGGAACCACCCGGCCCGAAACGGTTGCCGCCCTGCTGGAATGGGCGGTTGAGGGGCGTGCGGCCACTGTGGCGCTGGCCCCCGTGACGGCGACCCTGACCGCGCAATGACGTCTGGCAGCCGCAACCCGGTCAGGCCCCCTTAGCGGGTTCAACCGGATTGCGGGTGTTGGGTCAGCTGTTTCCGCGTTGTGCGAAAAGCCCTGCATCCTCTGCCGCCATCCGCAGCGCCTTGGATTTATTGACGGTTTCCTGAAACTCCGCCTCTGGGTCGCTGTCATAGACAACGCCGCCTCCGGCCTGAATATACAGGTTTTCGTCCTTCAGGACCGCTGTGCGCAGGGCGATACAGAAATCCATCTCGCCATTGGCGGCGAAATACCCGACGCCGCCACCATAGACGCCGCGTTTTTCCGGCTCCAACTCGTCGATGATCTCCATCGCGCGGACTTTGGGCGCGCCCGAGACCGTGCCTGCGGGCAAACCGGCCAAGAGGGCTGACAGCGCGTCCTCGCCATCGGCAATCTGACCCACGACGTTGGAGACGATATGCATCACATGGCTGTAGCGTTCGATGATGAACTCTTCCGTCGGGCGCACCGTCCCGATCTTGGCCACGCGGCCCACATCATTGCGCCCCAGATCCAGCAGCATCAGATGCTCGGCCAGTTCCTTTTGATCCGCGATCAGATCGGCCTCATTGGCGCGGTCTTCCTCGGGGGTGGCGCCGCGTTTGCGGGTGCCTGCAATCGGACGAACTGTCACCTCGCCATCGCGCAGCCGCACGAGGATTTCCGGGCTGGCCCCGACCACCTGAAATCCGCCGAAGTTGAAGAAGAACAGGAAGGGCGACGGGTTTGTCCGGCGCAGCGAGCGGTAAAGCGCGAAGGGCGGCAGTTCAAAGCGTTGCGTCCAGCGCTGTGATGGCACCACCTGAAAGATGTCACCCGCGCGGATATATTCCTTGGCCTTCTCAACCGCCGCGAGATAGCCCTCATGGGTGAAGTTTGACAGGGCCTCGCCCACGGGGGCCGTCTGGCCGAAATCGCGCAGGGCGGCCGGGGCGCGGTCCAGATCGCGCAGGGCATCCATGACACGCTCGGCGGCTTGGGCATAGGCCGCGCGCGCGCTCAGGCCAGAGGCCACCCATGCGGGCGCCACGACCGTCACCTCGCCCTTCACGCCATCCAGCACCGCCACGATCGATGGCCGCATCAGAACGGCATCGGGCAGGCCCAACGGATCGGGGTTCACATTCGGCAGGTTCTCGACCAGCCGGATCATGTCATAGCCGAGATAGCCAAAAAGCCCCGCCGCGATGGGCGGCAGATCGGCGGGCATGTCGGCCGCACTTTCGGCAATCAGCGCGCGCAGGCTGTCCAAGGGGGCCTCGCCTTGCGGAACAAAGGCCGCTGGGTCAAAGCGGGCCTCGCGGTTGATTTCCACCTGATCGCCCCGGCAGCGCCAGATCAGATCGGGCTTGAGCCCAACGACCGAGTAGCGCCCCCGCACCTCGCCCCCGGTGACGGATTCAAGCATGAACGTATCCGAGCGCGCCTCGCCCAGTTTGAGCATCAGCGAAACAGGGGTGTCCAGATCGGCCGCAAGGCGCGCATAGACAAGCTGGTTGCGTCCTTCTGCCCAGCCTTTTTCAAAGCTGGCAAAGCTTGGGATCAGGTCCGCCATTTTGTGCCCTCACTGAAACTGGGCGTGAACGGCGGCGATGGCCGCATCGTTCAGGGTGATCCCGGCGTCGCGGGTCAGGGCATTGTTGAACAAGACGAAAGCATCCTGCGCGAAGGCTTGTTCCGTCTGCGCCGAGATCGCCCCTTTCAGCGCCTCTACGTCCGGGCCATCCGTGGCACCGGGGGTAACCCGGTCCAAGACCGCCACGGCGGTGAAATCACCAGCCGTGATCACCCGCGCCTGACCTTCCTCCATCGCGAAGACTTCCTCGATGAGGGTCGCGGGCGCATCCGTCACCGTGGAAGAGCGGGTCAGGGCCCCGATAACTTCGGTGATCCCGAAGGCCCCAAGCGAAGCCCCGGCCTCGATTTCGGCCTTAATGGCGATTGCCCGCTCGCTCAGCGCTTTGGCGACCGCAGCGGCTTGCCAGCTTTCGGTCACCAGATCGGTGGCCTCGGCAAAGGGGATCGGGGTGGCAGGCACGATTTCATCCAGACGCAGGGCAAAAACGCCGCCCTCATCCAGTTGGAGGATTTCGGGGAAATCCCCTTCGGCCACAGCCTCGGCGGCAGCGCGGAAATCGGGATAGCCCGCGATGCCGTCATCGGTCTGGGCGGAGTAATCGATCTGGGCCAGCGTCATGCCGGTTTCCTTGGCCAGATCTTCCAGCGTTGCGCCTGCGGCCAGCCGGTCATCCAGTTCTTCGATCCGGTCGGCGATCAGACGCCGCGCGGCATCCATTTCCAACTCGGGGGCCAGATCAGCGCGGGCCTCCTCAAAGGGGGTGTTCTGCGCGGCAAGAATGCCATTCATGCGAAACAGCGCTGGCCCCAGATCCGAGGTGAAAGGGCCAACGACGCCCGGTTCGGTCAGCGCAAAGATCGCAGCGCCCGCAGCGCCCAGATCTTCTTGCGACTGATCGCCCAGATCAACATCGCTCAGGCTCAGGCCACGATCCGCAACCAGCGTTTCAAAGGAGGTTCCCGCCTCCAGCCTTGCCTTTGCCTCATTGGCGGCGGCCTCATCGGCAAAGACCAGACGCTCCACCAAGCGGCGCTCGGGCTGGACGAATTCTGCGATCCGGTCCTGGTAAAGCGCGCGCAGATCCTCTTCGCTCAGGCTGACCTGCCCCAGAACGTCTTGCGGCAGAAGGCTGGCATAGGTGATGCGACGGGCTTCGGGGCGGGTGAATTCCGCGATATTCGCGTCGTAATGGGCTTGCAGATCTGCCTCGGTGGGGGCTGCGGGCTGCGCCTCCAGATCCAGCGCTGTCAGGCGCAGCAGGCTGATCGCCCGACGTTCCGAGATAAAGCTGTAAAGCGTATCGCGCAGGCTGTCAGGCGTGGTAAAGCCGCCCGTAACTGCCCCTTGCAACAGGGCGCGGGCCAGATCATCGCGCAGACGCGACTCGTAGGCGGCCTCGGTCATATTGTTGCGCTGGAGCGTGAAACGGTAGGTTTCGCGGTCAAACTGCCCGGACGGACCCCGAAAACTGGACATCGCGAGGATTTCCTGCGCAACCCGCGCATCGCCCGCTGAAAGCCCGATCCGGTCGGTTTCATTGGCCAGCGCCGTGGCGTTGACCAATTGCTGGCGCACCTGACGGTCCAGACCAAAGGCCTGCGCCTGTTGCAGGCTGATCGTCGTGCCAAACTGCGCCGAGAGCGCGTTGATTTCCTGCTGAAGCGCGCGGGCGTAATCATTCACGTCGATCTTGCGCTTGCCGACTTCGCCGATCGCGGTGACGCCTCCGCCGAAATTGGTCACCCCAAAGCCGCCAAGGCCGAGCACCAGCATCCCCATCAGGATCCAGACCACGACAGAGGTGCCCTTGCCCTTTTTGCGTCCGCTATCTTCGCTGTGTTTTGCCATGGCGCTGCCTGTCGGTAAAAATTGTTTTGCTGTGTCTAGGGCTTTGGGCGCACGGGGGCAAGACAGGCTTGCCCCCAATCCCGTATGAGCGGCGCGATTGCGCGATCAAAAACCGGTTAGGGGCTGATTCAGGGCTGATATTCGGCCAAACGTGCGAACAGGGCCTTGATCCCGGCCTGATCCACATTCGCAAAAGCGATCCGCAACTGGCGCTTTCCGGCGGCCGAGCCTGTGGGCTGGAACATCGTGCCGGGCAGGGTGAGGACGCCCGCCTTGGCCACCATCTCGCGGGCCAAATGATCCGAGGCCATCTGGAACGGATGTTCCACATAGGCGAAATACGCGCCACAGCCCAGCAGCTTCCAATCCGGCAGCGCCCCAAACCCGGCGACCATCGCGGCCCGGCGCGACAGGATTTCCAGCCGTTCCGAGGCGACCCAATCGCCCAGATTGCGCATCCCCCACAAGGCCCCGATCTGGCCCAACTGGCTGGGACAGATCGCGACCGTATCCAGAAATTTCTCAACCTCTGCCAAGCGCGCGACATCAGCCACAACCGCCCCAACGCGGTGGCCGGTCAGCCGATAAGCCTTTGAAAAGCTGTAAAGCTGGATCAGCGTATCGGCCCAATCGGGGTCGGTGAACAGGGCATGAGGCGCGCCCTCGCGGCTGTCGAAATCGCGGTAAGTCTCATCCATGATCAAGGCCAGCCCATGCCTGCGGGCCAGTGCCATGAAATCGGCCAGAACCGAAGCCGGATATTCCGCGCCGCCCGGATTATTGGGGCTGACCAGCACGATCGCGCGGGTTTTGGGCGTGATCAGGGCAGCGGCAGCCTCTGCCGAGGGGATCAGACCTTCGCCTGTGGCCAGCGGCACGGTTTTCACGCCCTGCATATCCAGCCACATCTTGTGGTTGAAATACCACGGGGTCGGCAAGATCACCTCATCGCCCGCGCCGGCAAGGGTCGACATCACCGCCGTAAACGCCTGATTGCAGCCTTGGGTTATCGCTACCTGATCGGGGCGAATGGCGCCGCCATACCCTGTCGACCATTGCGCCGCGATTTCGGCGCGCAAAGCGGGCAGGCCGAGGACCGGCCCGTAAAGATGGGCGGCAGGGTCGTTCAGCGCGGCTTCGGCCAGCGCCTGACGCAACCCCAAGGGAGGCGGCTCCACCGGGGCGGCCTGACTGACATTGATCAGCGGGCGCTCTGGCGGAAAGATCACGCCATCCAGCCAGCGGCGCGCCTCCATCACCGGGGGCGGTTCGGTCGCGGCCATGGCGGGGTTCAGGGGCAGGGTCATCGAAGGGTCCTTGCGAAAAGGGGGCGGTCAGTCAGTGCCGCGATAGGGCTGCACATATTGCAGCGCCATATCCCAGGGGAAGAAGATCCATGTGTCCTGGCTGACTTCGGTGATGAAAGTCTCGACCATGGGGCGGCCCGAGGGTTTGGCATAGACGGTTGCGAAATGCGCCTTCGGGTAGAGCTTGCGCACCAGTTCCAACGTTTTGCCGGTGTCGACCAGATCATCAACGATCAAAATCCCCTCGCCATCGCCCATCAACTCCGCCTGTGGGGATTTGATGACCTTGGCCTCGGACCGGTCCTGATGGCTGTAGCTTTTGACCGAGATCGTATCGACCACGCGGATGTCCAACTCTCGGCTGACGATCATCGCGGGCACCAATCCGCCACGGGTGATCCCGACCACGGCCTTCCAGCCGCCTTCAATCGGGCCCTTGCCATCAAGCCGCCAAGCAAGCGCGCGGGCATCGCGGTGGATCTGGTCCCACGAGACGTGGAAGCCTTTTTCATGCGGCAAACGGTCGGTCATTGGCTGTCCTTTCGGCAGGTTGGTCGGCAGGGTGGGCGGTACATTGGTCGGCAGGGTCGCAAAAAGAAGGGCGGTGCATCAGCCAAGGGCAATCCTTGCCCCAAGCAGGGTCAGCAACCCCCCGAAACTCCGGTCTATCACGGTTTTGAGCGAGAGATATCCGCGCCGCGCACCCTCGAACGAGAAAAGCCGCGCGATCAGGACATTCCACAGAAAGTCAGAGGCGAAGACGATGCAAAGAAGCAGCAACAGCCACGGCAGGCTGGTGCCGGGCGGCACGACCCCGGCAAAAACTGCCCCGAAAAACACCACGGGTTTGGGGTTGGCAAGCTGGGTCGTGACGCCGCACCAGAAATTGGACAGACCGCTGCGGGGGGCGGTGTCGCGGGCGCTGACGGTGATCGGCTCGGCTGCGTGCCGCCAGATCTGAAGGCCCATCCAGACCAGATAGGCCCCGCCCAACAGCTTGATCGCCATCAACAGGCCGGGGGCAAGCGTGAACAGGATCGCCAGCCCGAACAGCGCCGAGGCGGCCCAGAACACCGCCCCCGCACCGATGCCTGCGGCCAGAAATACGCCGCTGCGCAGCCCGTGTGACATGCCGGTCCGCGCCGCCAGAATGACGGCCGGGCCGGGGCTGATCGCTGCCATCACCTGCAATCCCAGCAGGGTCAGAAACGTCGCCAGCGTCATGTCAGCCGTCCTTGCGCCCGGTCACGACATCGATGTCCGGCGCATCAACCGCCTTCATGCCGACGACATGATAGCCCGCATCGACATGCAGACATTCGCCCGTCACGCCCGAGGACAGGTCCGACAGCAGATACATCGCGGATTTGCCGACCTCATCCTGGGTCACATTACGACGAAGCGGCGAGTTCAGCTCATTCCACTTCATGATATAGCGGAAATCGCCAATGCCAGAGGCCGCAAGTGTCTTGATCGGCCCTGCGGAAATCGCGTTGCAGCGGATGTTATCCTTGCCCAGATCTTCCGCGATATATTTGACCGATGTCTCCAGCGCGGCCTTGGCCAGCCCCATCACGTTGTAATGCGGCATGACCTTTTCCGCGCCGTAATAGGACAGAGTCAAAAGGCTGCCACCATCGGGCATCATCGCGCAGGCGCGCTGGCAGACAGCGGTGAAGGAATAGACCGAGATATCCATCGTCATGCGGAAATTCGCCGCCGAGGTATCAACATAACGCCCCCGCAATTCCGCCTTGTCGGAAAAGCCGATGGCATGCACGACGAAATCCAACTTGCCCCAAACCGCCTTGAGATGCGCAAAAAGCGCGTCCATAGACGCCTCGTCCGAGACATCGCATTCGATCATCTCGGTGCAACCGATAGAGGCGATCAGCGGCTCCACACGCTTTTTAAGCTGTTCGCCCTGATAGGAAAACGCCATTTCCGCGCCCTGATCGGCACAGGCCTTTGCAATGCCCCAGGCGATGGATTTGTCATTCGCCAAACCCATGATCAACCCGCGCTTGCCCTCCAGCAATCCCGCCATTTTGTCCCCCCGTTTTTCACCCGTGTTTTGAGGTGGTGTAGGCGATCCCTCGGGTTTCATCAAGGGCGCTGGGATTCTCCCTTGGCAACCTGCCGCCAAGGTCTATCTTGGACCCACTGCAAGGCCCAAGACAGCAAGACCTGCGGGCAGGACGTGAAAGGCAAGATCATGACATCCGAAAGAGACGGCATTTTTGCGGGCGATGACCCGTTTGCAATCGCGCGGCGCTGGCTGGCCGAGGCAGAGGCCTCTGAACCCAACGATCCCAACGCGATCGCGCTTTCGACGGTGGATGCGCAAGGTATGCCAAATGCCCGGATGGTCCTGCTGAAGGATATCGAGCCTGCCGCCTTTGTCTTTTACACCAATTACGGCAGCGCCAAAGCGCAAGAAATCGAGGCCAGCGGCGCCGCAGCCTTCGTGCTGCATTGGAAATCCTTGCGCCGCCAGATCCGCGTCCGGGGCCGGACTGAACGCGAAGAAGGCCCCGCCGCCGACGACTATTACGCGTCCCGCTCGCTCAAAAGCCGGCTGGGGGCCTGGGCGTCGAAGCAGTCGCAACCCTTGTCGTCACGCGCAAGTTTGATGGCCGAGGTGGCCAAGGTAACGGCCCAGCATGGCCCGAACCCAAAGCGTCCGCCCTTCTGGGGGGGCATCCGCATCATTCCGACGGAAATAGAGTTTTGGGCCGACGGTGCCTTTCGCCTGCATGATCGGTTTCAGTGGCGACGCGGGCAAGTGTCTGATCCATGGGCAATTACCCGATTGAACCCCTGAATGGTGCGCATTGGTAAACCAATGTCGCGGAATCTCTGTATTCTGACCGTAATGGGCTTGATCCTTTGGGCCGCCTCAGAGAAAAGAAGACTTTGAGGGCTTAATCTGGGGACGCAGCTCTAAATGGAAGAAAAAGACACAGTCGCGCAGGTGATGCGCGGCGAAGTGAAGTGGTTTGACCCATCCAAGGGGTTTGGGTTTGTCCTGTCTGAAGAGGCTGGCACTGACATCTTGTTGCACGCCAATGTTCTGCGGAACTTTGGGCAAAGCACGGTCGCGGATGGCGCGCTGATCACGGTTGCCGTTCAACAAACGCAACGCGGGGTCCAAGCCGTCGAGGTCATTTCGATTACGCCGCCCGAAGGCGCAGGCTTTGCCCTGGCCGAGGAAGGGGATCCGAAATCCGCCGCCGAAATCGCCCTTTTGCCGATGGAGCCCGCGCGGGTGAAATGGTTCGACAAGGGCAAAGGCTTTGGCTTTGCCAATGTCTTCGGAATCGGCGAAGATGTGTTTATCCACATTGAGGTTCTGCGCCTGTCCGGCTTTGCGGATCTTGCAGCCGGTGAAGCGGTCAGTTTGCGGATCATCGACGGAAAGCGGGGCCGGATGGCCGCGCAGGTGTTGTCTTGGGAAGCGGCCACAAGGAGTTCGTAATGAGGTCAATTGTTTATGCGGCGTTCTTAATCCTTGCGCCGGGGCTGGCCCTTGCGGAATGTCGGGAAGATGGCGTTGATCTGAAGCTTCAAAATGGCAATACGGCGCGCTTTACGATCGAACTTGCGGATGAACCGCAGGAACGTTCGCAGGGTCTGATGAACCGCGAAGCGATGGCAAGTTCGGCAGGCATGCTCTTTGTGTTCGAGCGGCCCGGACGTGTTGCCTTTTGGATGAAGAACACGCTGATCCCTCTGGATATGATTTTCACCGATGCAACAGGGCTTGTGACGCGCGTGCACGGCAATGCCATTCCGCATGACGAGACCCCGATTGATGGCGGCGAAGGGGTCTTGACCGTGCTGGAGATCAACGGCGGTCTGGCCAAACGGCTTGGTATCACGGAGGGCGCAATTCTGCGCCATCCTTCCTTGGCGCAAGACACGGCAGGCTGGCCCTGCGCGGCTCAATAGGTCTTGGGGGCGCTTATCTTTGCCTTGAGGCAATTCAGCGCTTTTCAAGTCCGGCGCGCTTGTGTAACTAGCGGCCAGTCGGGGCGTAGCGCAGCCTGGTAGCGCGACGGTTTTGGGTACCGTAGGTCGGAAGTTCGAATCTTCTCGCCCCGACCACTTTCAAAAAAACTGCCACATTCAAAGACCATGCCGGTTTAACAAAGCGGCGGGCTTTGCCTGCCAATTGCCGCGTCTCGCCGTTTTTATCGGGCTCAAGCCGAAAGGCGTGCAGGGGCCAAAGACGCGCGCCGAAGCATCTTGCCTTGGCGATCAGACCGGTGTCACCTCTGACCAGATAACCGCCGCAGAGGAGAGACATCATGTCCAACCCCCAAGACATCCCCCCGAATCTGGTGCGCCGCACGCCTTGGCCGCAATCGGTCAGCCGCGCTGTGGGCACGCCTTTGCAGCCATCGGTCGTCTATGCCTCTGAAAGCCCGGATCAGCTTGACGCGCAATATGGCGGGGCCGTGCGCGGCTATACCTATGCGCGCGAGGGGCATCCCAATGCCGATGTTCTGGCGCAGAAGATTGACGCATTGGAGGGCGCTTCGGACGGGCTGATCCTTGGGTCGGGCATGGCGGCGGTGACGGCGGCGCTGATGGGCCTTCTGGGGGCAGGGGACCATGTGATCGGCGGCGATCAGCTTTACGGGCGGTCTTTGCGGCTGATGCGGCAAGACCTGTCGCGATTCGGTATTCTCACCAGTCTTGCAGACCCGACCGATCCGGCAGCGATCGAGGCCGCGATCCGCCCGGAAACGAAGATGATCCTGATCGAGACGGTCTCTAACCCTACTTTGCGCATTGCGGCCCTGCCCGAAATTGCGGCCATCGCCAAGGCGCGAGGCATTTTGCTGGCCGTTGACAGCACGTTTTCAACGCCGCGCTCCGTGCGACCCTTGGAGCATGGCGCGGATATCGTGATCCACTCGGTCACGAAGCTTCTGGCGGGCCATTCCGATGTGACGCTTGGCTATGTTGCCTGCGCCAACCCGGAGCACCGCCGGGCGGTCTATGATTTCGCGGTGACAACCGGCCTGACGCCCAGCCCGTTTGATTGCTGGCTGGCAGAGAGGGGGCTTTATTCCTTCCACCTGCGCTATGACCGGGCGGAAGAAAACGCCAAGCGGCTGGCGGATCATCTGGCGGGCTTGGCGGGGGTCAAGCGGGTGCTTTATCCGTTGCGCCCGGATCATCCCGATCACAACCGCGCGGTGGGTCTTTTGGGCGCGCGGGGTGGCAATATGGTGTCCTTTGAACTGGACGGGGGGCGGATGGCCGCCAATGCGCTGACCCGCGCGATGCCCGATCTGGCCTTCGCACCGACCTTGGGGGACATTGGAACGACACTCTCACATCCGGCTTCGTCCAGCCACCGGGCGGTCAGCCCCGAGGATCGCGCGGCGATCGGAATCTCGGAAGGGTTTTTCCGCATTTCCGTCGGGGTCGAGGATATCGGCCAGTTGATCGCGGATTTCTCGGCCGGGGTGGCGGCGGCGAAGGCGGCGTCATAGCGCTGTTACCTCGCACCCGCATTTTAGCCTGAATTTTGGCAGGCGAATAACGGGCGAGAGATGGGGTTGTTGACGATCCGGACGATGCGCAAAGTGGGCAGACCCAAGGGCAGGCTTGCCCTCTTGCCCTTCGGTGCAAAGCGCGACACAGTCGGGCCGAATTCGCCATGACCGGAGAGACTGCCGTGAAAACCAGCCTGACGCAAAGCTTGCTGGAAGCGGTGCCGGCGCCGAGCGTGCTGATCGGGCGCGATGACCGGATTCTCGCGGCCAATCTGACGGCGCGTGCGCTGTTGGGGCCGGACATCCGGGGCAGGCTTTACGTCACCTGTTTGCGCCAACCCGGTCTGATTGATTGTATCGAGCAGGGGCTGCGCAATGGGGCTGCGGGGCAGGGACGGCATGTGGTGCGCGGTGCCTCCAGCGACAGTATCTACCGGGTGATCGTCAACCCGGTCGAGGGCGATGGCCAGAACGGTGTGCTCTGCACTTTCGAGGATATCTCGGAGCAAGAGCAGATCGGCCAGATGCGTCGCGATTTTGTGGCCAATGTCAGCCACGAGCTGCGCACCCCCCTCACGGCGCTTTTGGGTTTTATCGAGACGCTACAAGGGGCCGCCCGGCATGACGCTGCCGCGCGCGAACGTTTCCTCGCGGTGATGGCGCGAGAGGCGGGGCGGATGAACCGGCTGGTCGGGGATCTGCTGCAACTCAGCCGCGTCGAGGCAAATGAACGGGTGCGCCCGACCCAGATGGTGGATATCGCGGCCCTTGTCGGGCGCGTGGTTTCGGATTTGCAGCCGCTGGCGATTGAGGGGGGCGTCTCGATCAGCGTAAGCGGTGCCGAAGCTGCCGCTTTGGTGCCAGCGGACGGCGATCAGATGACACAGGTTTTGGCCAACCTCATTGAAAACGCGATCAAATATGGCGGGGCGGGCAAGGTTGTCGAGGTCGCCCTTTCCCATATCGACACCGACAGTTCCGTCAAGGGGCCCGCGCTGAGGGTCGAGGTCCGTGACAAGGGCGAAGGCATTGACGAGGTGCATCTGCCGCGCCTGACCGAACGGTTCTACCGGGTCGACAGTCACAGATCGCGCGAGAAAGGCGGCACCGGGCTGGGCTTGGCGATTGTGAAACACATCATCAATCGGCATCGCGGGCGGTTGAAAGTGGCCAGCGTCAAGGGGCAGGGCAGCACCTTCACCGTGATCCTTCCGAAAAACTGACGTGGCCCACCTGCCCTAAAGCCGGGCGATCCTTTCGGCCAACAGCGCAAAAAACGCCTCTGCATCAATCTGTTGCATGAACAGCGCATTGGCCGGGCGATCCGTGACGCGCCAGTAATCGGCCACCGTCATCCCAAGCGTTAGGGGCGATTGCGTCTCCACCTCGACATTGATGAAGCGACCCTCAAACAGGTCGGGGCGGATCAGATAGGCGATCACGCAAGGATCATGCAGCGGCGCGCCCTGAGAGCCGTATTTTTCCTTGTCGAAGCGTTCAAAGAAATCGGTCCATTCGGCAACCATGCGGCCCGGTTCGGTGCCAAGGGCGCGAAAGGCCTCGACCCTTGGGGCTGTCGTGAGGGCGCGATGCGTCACATCCAGTGGCATCATGACAATGCGCGCGCCGGATTTCAGAACGATATCAGCGGCCTCCGGGTCGACATAAATGTTGAATTCGGCCGCTGGCGTGATGTTGCCCACCTCAAAATAGGCTCCGCCCATCAGGACGATTTCCTGCACCTTTTCGATGATATCGGGCGCGCGTTGAAACGCGGTGGCGATATTTGTCAGCGGCCCAAGCGGGCAAAGCGTGACCGTGCCCGCAGCCTCTTGGCGCAGGGTTTCAATAATGAAATCAACCGCATGTTCGGGTTGCAGCTCGGTCACAGGGTCGGGCATCGCCGGGCCATCAAGGCCGGTCTTGCCGTGCACATGCTCTGCGGTGACCAGTTTGCGCATCAAGGGCGCGTCACAGCCTGCGTAAACTGGCACATCGGGGCGGCCCGCGAGTTCACAAACGATCCGCGCGTTCTTGGCGGTAAGGGGCAGCGGCACGTTTCCGGCCACGGCGGTGATGCCCAGAACCTCCACCTCCTCGAGGCTGCCCAAGGCCAGCAGGATGGCTACGGCATCATCCTGCCCCGGATCCGTGTCGATGATAATCTTGCGCGCGGCCATGATAACCCCTTTGGCGAGGTCTCAGAAAAGCCGAAACGGCACAAAGGGTCAATGCCGATTGTGCCCCTGAAAAGGGGCCCCCTGCGAAAACAGGAGGCCCCAGTTCTGATTTTTAAACAGATGTTTAACCGTCGAAGTTAATCTCTTCGATGATCTTGAGGGCCGCTGCACGATGCGAGGCGACGTCTTCAAGATTGATGCTGTCAGGGGTGAAATCCCCCCAGCTTGCAACAAGGGCCGACCGCGCGACACCCGGCTTCACCGGGTATTCATGGTTGGTCTCGGCATAGATTTTCTGGGCTTCGTCCTGGCTCAGCCATTCCATCATTTTCAGCGCGGCGTCCTTGTTCGGGGCTGACTTCGTCATCGCCACGCCCGAGACGTTCAGATGGGTGCCCGCGCCTTCAAAGATCGGAAACGCGATGCGTACCGAATCCGCCCATTCCTTTTGCTCCGGATCGCTGAGCATCTGACCGATGTAATAAGTGTTACCTATGGCAATATCGCATTCTCCGGCCCAGATCGCCTTGACCTGATCCCGGTCGCCGCCTGCCGGTTTGCGGGCCAGATTGGCCTTGAGGCCCTCGGCCCAGGTCTTGGCGGCCTCTTCGCCTTTATGGGCGATTACGGCTGAAAGAAGGGCGATGTTATAGTCATTCGTGCCGGAGCGCGTGCAGATCCGGCCCTTCCACTTGTCACTGGCAAGGTCTTCATAGGTGGTGATTTCCCCATCGGCCACCCGCTCTTTGGAGGCATAGACGATGCGCGCGCGCGAGGTCAGGCCAAACCAGTTGTTGTCCGGGTCGCGCAGAGTTGCGGGGATGTTTTCGGTCAGCACAGCACTTTCGACAGGCTGGATCACGCCTGCCTCAACGATCTGCGTCAGCCGCGCGATATCCACCGTCAGCACCAGATCTGCCGGGCTGCGGCTGCCTTCCGCCACAAGGCGTTCCGCCATGCCTTTGTCAACAAACGCAATATTCACGGTGATTCCGGTTTCTGCCGTGAAGGCATCGACCAAGGGCTGGATCAGTTCGGGCTGGCGATGGGAATAGATGTTCACCTCTTCGGCCAGCACGGGCAGGGCGGCGGTGCACAAAAGCAGGGTTGCGAGCGTGGTTCGGATCGTCATGAAAAGCCTCATTGGAGGGGTGGGTTATGCCCCCTCTTAAACCTGAGTATTTTAGTCAGGTCAATACTTGACTTTATTACTCGGTTAAATTTGATCGAGGCTGCTGGGCGGCTTTCTCTTCGGCCTTGGCGCGATCCCAAAGGGCGTCCATCTCGGCCAGATCGCTGTCTTTGGGGCGGCGGTTATCCTCGGCCAGCCAATCTTCGATCCGGTTGAAGCGACGGGTGAACTTGGCATTAGCGGCCCGCAGGGCGGCCTCTGGGTCAATGCCCAAATGGCGGCCCAGATTGGCCATGACAAACATCAGATCACCGAATTCCTCGGCCAATTCGGCTTTTGACAGATGATCGCGGGCCTCAACCAGCTCGCGGCTTTCCTCAAGGATCTTGTCGATGACCTGATCGGTTGAGGGCCAGTCAAACCCCACGCGGGCGGCGCGCATTTGCAGCTTCAGCGCGCGGGTGAGGGCGGGCAGGCCCAGCGCCACGCCATCCAGCACGCGAGGCTCCGCCTTGCCTGCGCGTTCCGCCTCCTTGATCCGTTCCCAATCCGCGCTTTGCTGGTCGGCGGATTTGTCACGGCTTTCAGCGCCGAAAACATGGGGATGGCGCGCCACCATCTTGTCACTGATGGACCGGACCACCTGTTCAAAGCCAAAAAGCCCGGCCTCCTCGGCCATTTGCGCGTGATAAACCGTCTGAAGAAGCAGATCACCCAACTCTCCTGGCAGCTCCTCCCAGGCCTTTCGGGCAATGGCATCGGCAACTTCATGAGCCTCTTCAAGCGTGTAGGGCGCGATGCTGTCAAAATCCTGTTCAATGTCCCAAGGGCATCCGGTTTGCGGGTCCCGCAACCGCCGCATGATTTCCAACAGGCGCGGCATTCCGCCATTCGGGTCGTGTATCAGATCATCCGGCATCGGCTGGGCCCCTTTCAAACATGCGTGCTTGGTTATCGGCAAAGCGGGGCGCCATGTCTACCAGCCCCGCGCTGGCAGGCGTGTCTCGCAGGGTCTTGCGGCGCGGCGCACCTTCTGGGATCATGCCTGCGGAAACCAAGAGAAAGCAGCCGCTGTGCCCGTTCTGAACCGGATCGCCGATTACGCCCCCGACATGCAAGCCTGGCGTCGCCATTTGCACCAACATCCCGAATTAGGCTTTGACTGTCATCAGACAGCGGCCTTCATCGCCGAGCGTTTGCGCGACTTCGGGGTGGATGAGGTCCATGAGGGCATCGCGACCAGCGGGATCGTGGCCATCATCAACGGGAGCGGCGACGGCCCGACCATTGGTCTGCGGGCCGATATGGACGCGCTCCCGATCAATGAGATGACCGGGGCCGACTATGCCTCGACCGTGCCGGGCAAGATGCATGCCTGTGGGCATGACGGGCATGTCACCATGCTTCTGGGGGCCGCTCGCTATCTGGCGGAAACGCGGCGCTTTTCGGGGCGCGTGGCCCTGATCTTTCAGCCCGCAGAGGAAGAGGGCGGTGGCGGCGATGTGATGGTGCGCGAAGGCATCATGGACCGCTTTGACATCGCGCAGGTCTACGGGATTCACAATGCACCGGGGCAAGCCTTGGGGCATTTCTCGACCAATCCGGGGCCGCTGATGGCGTCGGTCGACACCGCGACCGTTCGGATCAAGGGCAAGGGCGGGCATGGGGCGATGCCGCATGAATGTATCGACCCGATCGTGGCCGTTGTGGGCATGGTGCAGGCCGTTCAAACCATCATCACCCGCAATATCTATGCGCTGGATGAGGTTGTGATCTCGGTCACGCAGATCCATGCGGGGTCGGCCAGCAATATCATCCCCGAAGAGGCATGGTTCTGCGCCACGATCCGCTGCTTTAACCCGGAAGTGCGCGAGCAGATCAAATCGCGCTTCCATCAGATCATCGAGGGCCATGCGAGCGCGTATCAGGTCTCGGCGGATATCGATTACGATTGGGGCTATCCCGCGACCATCAACCACGCTGCCGAGGCCGGATTTGCCGCCGATGTCGCGTCAGAAATCGCAGGCCCCGCCGCCGTGAACCGCGATGCCCCGCGTGAAATGGGGTCCGAGGATTTCTCGTACCTGCTGGAAGCGCGACCCGGTGCCTATCTTTGGCTGGGCATTGGCGACGCGGCAGGGCTTCACCACCCCGCCTATGATTTCAACGATGAAGCCGCGCCACTTGGTGCCAGCTTCTTCGCCCGTCTCGTTGAGCGGGCACAACCTCTCGCCTGAACCCCAAGAAGGAAGCATTACATGACAGCGCCCCTGCGCCAGAACGGCCCCAGCCCCGAGGAGTTGTGGGAAATGGACCGTGCGCATTCGCTCCACCCATGGACCAACTTCGGACCGTTTGAAAAGGAAGGCTCTTTGCTGATTGAACGCGGCGAGGGTTGTTATCTTTGGGATGGGGCAGGGCGGCGTTATTTCGACGCGGTGGGCGGCATGTGGTGCACCAATATCGGCCTTGGTCGGGCCGAAATGGGGCAGGCGATTGCGGATCAGGCGGTAAAGCTTGGTTTTGCCAATAGCTTTGTGGACGTAACCAACGGGCCTTCGGCGCTGCTTGCGGCGAAACTGGCCGCTTTGGCACCCGGCGATCTGAACCGGGTGCATTTCACGACGGGCGGATCCACAGCGGTGGATACGGCCTACCGCATGGTGCATTTCTATCAATCCTGCCGGGGCCAGCCGCAAAAGACCCAAGTGATCGCCCGCAATCACAGCTATCACGGCTCCACCTATATCTCGCAAAGCATCGGCAAGCGGCCCGGCGACCGTGTGGCCGAATTCCGCTATAAGGAAAGCGGCATTCACCATATCAGCGCTCCGAATTTCTACCGCGCCCCCGAAGGCATGTCAGAGGCCGCCTTCACCGACCATCTGATCGCGGAATTCGAGGCCAAACTGGCCGAGGTCGGACCCGAGAATGTTGGCGGCTTCTTTGCCGAGCCGATCCAGGCCTCGGGTGGGGTGATTGTGCCGCCTGAGGGCTATCTTCCGCGCATGGCCGCGATCTGCCGCCAGCATGACATCCTGTTCATCGCGGATGAGGTGGTAACCGCCTTTGGCCGCCTTGGTCACTGGTTCGCGAGCCAGGATCACTTTGGGTTCCAACCCGATATCATCACCTGCGCCAAAGGGTTAACATCGGGCTATATCCCCTTGGGCGCGCTGATCTTTTCGGATCGGATCTGGGATGTGATGGCAGAAGGCGGGGATCGCTGGTTTACCTCTGGCTTCACCTATTCGGGGCATCCCGTGTCTTGCGCCGCCGCTCTTAAGAATATCGAGATCATGGAGCGGGAAGACCTGTTGGGCAACGCCACCCGCACCGGCGCGCTGTTCCAATCCCGGCTGGGGGCCTTGCGCGATTTGCCCATGGTGGGCGACGTGCGCGGCGCGGGCCTGATGATCTGCGTGGAAAACGTCGCTGACAAAGCCAGCCGAACGCTGTTGCTCGACGACCTAGACGTGGGCAAGCGTATCTCGGACACGGCCGAGGCGATGGGGCTTTTGGTGCGACCGATGGGGCATCTGAACGTGATGTCGCCCCCCCTGACCATCACGCCCGAAGAGGTGGAGTTTGTCGCCACCACGCTGGAGGCCGCCATTCGGCAGGTCGCCGATGATTTGACACGGATCGGAGTAAGGTTGTCCTGATGGCCCTCGAAGACGCAAAAACCGAAATTGACGCCGCCTTCACCCGCGATGATTTGCGCGGCCTGACCTTTGAGAACGCCTTTGGCGGGGCGACAAGCTTTCTGCGCCGCCGGTACAGCAAGGATCTGGCGGGTGTTGATCTGGCGATCACTGGCGTGCCCTTCGATCAGGCGGTGACCCATCGCACTGGCACCCGCTTTGGCCCCCGTGCCATTCGTGAGGCCAGTGCCTTGCAGCCCTTCGATCCGCCCTTTGGCTGGCCCACCAGCCCGCTGGAGGAGATGGCGATCGTCGATTATGGCGATCTTGCCTTTGACTATGCAAAGACCAGCGAATTTCCAGCAACGCTGACAGCGCATATTCGCGGTATTCTCGCCGCCGGACCGGGGACGATCACGCTGGGCGGTGATCATTTCATCACGCTGCCTATCCTGCGCGCCTATGCCGAGAAATTCGGCCCTCTCTCGGTCATTCAGTTTGATGCGCATTCCGACCTTTGGGCGGATGATGATTTTGACCGGATCGACCACGGGACATTTCTGTACAAAGCAGTGAAACAGGGGCTTATTGACCCTGAAACCTCGGTTCAGATCGGTATCCGGACCCATTGCGATGATTATCTGGGGGTCAACAAGATTGACGCCGCTGAGGTGCATGAACGTGGCATCGCTGACACCATTGCCCGCGCCAAGGCAATCGTCAAAGACCGTCCCTGCTATGTGACCTTTGACATTGACGCGCTGGACCCGGCCTTTGCGCCCGGCACGGGCACGCCGGTCTGGGGCGGGCTTGCGACATGGCAGGCGGCGGGATTGCTGCGCGGCCTTGCAGGCATCAATATTGTGGGCGGGGATGTGGTCGAAGTCTCCCCCCCGTATGACACGGCGGGGATCACGGCAGTCGCAGGGGCGCATGTCGCGCATGAGCTGATTTGCCTTTACCATTGGGCCCATCACAAGTGACACGAGCATCGGCGCGCAGTATGTTGATCTTCATCAGTTTTCTGATTTTGACGTTGCTCGGGCTTCTGGCCTATGTCCGGCTTGCGCCCTCTGATCCGGCGGTTTGGCATGGTGATCCTGCCGACCGTTTCGATTTTGCGGCGGCCCCTGTGGGGCAGGTGATCGCTTTGCAGGGCGGTGCTGCGCTGCGGATCGCGGCGGCAGAGCCTGAGGAGGCTTTAACCCAGCTTGATGCCATCGCGCTGGCGACGCCGCGCACCCAGCGTCTTGCCGGCAGCGCGGCAGAGGGGCGGATCACTTGGGTCACCCGCTCCAACCTATGGGGGTTTCCGGATTATACCACCGCCGTTGCGCGTACGGATCAGGTCGATGTTTACGCCCGGCTGCGCTTTGGCAAATCCGATTTGGGTGTGAATGCCGCGCGGCTGACCGATTGGGCGGCCCGGCTTGCCGCCTTGCCGCCCTCTTGACCAACGCGCGCCTCTCGGTCACACCGCCTCCATGGTTCCCTTAGACACCCTTGCCCAGATTTCGCAGCGCTTCGAGTTTCTCGAAGCGAAACTGTCGTCTGGCGCGGCCCCGGCCGAGATTGCGACGCTCAGCCGCGAATACGGGGATCTGAAGCCGGTGATCGCCCAGATTGACGCCTATCGTCGGGCACTCGATGATCTGGCAGAGGCAGAGGCGATGCTGTCAGACCCGGAAATGCGCAAGCTCGCCGAAGAGGAAATCCCCAGTCTGCGCGACCGGATCCCGGAAATGGAACAGGCACTGCGGCTTGCATTGCTGCCCAAGGATGCCGCCGATGCGCGCCCGGCAATCCTTGAAATCCGTCCCGGCACGGGGGGGGAGGAGGCCGCACTTTTCGCAGGCGATCTGCTGCGGATGTATCAACGCTATTGCGAGACTCAGGGCTGGCGGTTCGAGATTCTGGAGCTTCAGGAAAGCGATCTCGGCGGGATTCGCGAATTGACGGCCCATATTCAGGGCGAGGGCGTCTTTGCGAAACTGAAATTCGAATCCGGTGTGCACCGGGTTCAACGCGTGCCTGAAACTGAAGCGGGCGGTCGGATCCACACCTCGGCGGCGACCGTGGCCGTGCTGCCCGAGGCCGAAGAGGTGGATATCGACATTCCCGCCAGCGATATCCGCATTGATACGATGCGCGCCTCGGGGGCAGGGGGGCAGCATGTGAACACCACCGATTCCGCGGTGCGCATTACCCATCTGCCGACCGGGATCATCGTGACCTCGGCGCAGAAATCCCAGCATCAGAACCGCGCCATCGCCATGCAGGTCTTGCGCGCCCGATTGTTCGAGCTGGAGCGGGAGCGTGTGGAGTCGGCCAGATCGGCGGATCGAAAGGCACAGATCGGCTCTGGCGACCGATCCGAGCGGATCCGCACCTATAACTTCCCGCAGGGTCGGATGACGGACCATCGGATCAACCTGACGCTTTATTCGCTGGGGCAGATCATGGCGGGCGATCTTGGCCCGGTGGTGGAGGCTTTGGTGGCCTATGATCAAGCCAGCAAACTGGCCGAGATGGAGGCATGACCGGCGCTGAGGCGCTGCGCGCCGCTGCCGCCAAGCTGACCGCAGCAGGGATCGAGGCTTCCCTTGGCGATGCGCGCCGGCTTTTGGCCCATGCGTTGGGGCTGGCCCCGGACCGCGTGATCCTGCATCTGCCCGATCCCCTTGAAGCAGAGGCCCTTCTTCGCTTCGAGGCCGCTATTGCCGCCCGCCTAAACCGACAGCCCGTCAGCCAGATCATCGGCGCGCGGCTGTTCTGGGGCCGGTCTTTTCGGGTGACCCGCGATGTGCTGGACCCGCGCCCGGAAACTGAAATCCTGATCGAGGCGGCGCTGAGGCACCCTTTCTCATCGGTCCTTGATCTGGGCACCGGAACGGGGGCAATCGCCCTGACACTTTTGGCCGAACGGCCCGCAGCGCGGGCTTGTGCCACGGATGTTTCCGCAGCCGCCCTTCAGATTGCCGGTCAGAACGCCGCCGATCTGGGGCTGACGACGCGCCTGCGTCTGGTGCAATCCGATTGGTTTGAGGCGGTCTCGGGGCGGTTCGATCTGATCGTTTCCAACCCGCCGTATATCGCCGCCGAAGAGATGCCGGGCCTCGCCCCGGAGGTGCGCTGCTGGGAGCCGCATCTGGCCCTGACGCCCGGCGGTGATGGGCTGGACCCTTATCGCGCGATCGCTGCCGCTGCGCAGGCCCATCTGACCCCCGGCGGCCGCGTCTTGGTGGAGATCGGCCCGACGCAAGCAGATGCCGTTTGCGGCTTTTTCACCGATTCCGGCTTTGGCCATCTTGAAGTGCTCCGTGATCTTGACGGCCGCGACAGGGTTGTTTGTGCCACAGCCGTCCCGCGCTAATATGAGGAAATTGGGTCACAATTCCGATTTGATCCGCAGAATTCCGCCATATCGCGCGAAATCCCTCAGATTTTACTTGTTTCCGGCGCAAACACAGGGTTAGACAGAAGTGTGGTCGGTGCTTGGAACGGGGAAACCCGCGCAATAGCGCCTCACGCAAATGCCAAAAATGCTCCTAACGCCCGGCTCGGTCAACATGCGTCTTTTGCAGCCGCTTGCGTTACAGCAAAGCCAGAATCATCTGGATCAAAGGACAAGATGAGATCTTCCAAGTCCCGCTCGCGTTCCAAGTCGAACCGCCCGCGCACCCTCGGCAATGTCACCAACCGTGTCTTCGACAGCTCCGGCCCCGAAGGCAAGGTGCGGGGGACGCCGCAGCAAATTATTGACAAATATCTGATTCTTGCACGCGATGCACAGCTGTCGAATGACCGCGTTGCCGCCGAGAATTTCTTGCAACATGCCGAGCATTACACCCGCCTTCTGGGGGAAGCCCAGCGTGAGCAGGCCGCCGAGCAGGAAAGCCGCCGCCAGCAGGATCAACAGAACCAGCAACGCGATGGGCAAAACCAGCAGCGCGACCGCTATGATCGCAGCGACCGGGGCGATGGCGCGCAGAATGACCGGGGCAATGAGGCGCAGGCCGAGGGCAATTCAGACCCGGTTTCGGGCAATGGCGGGTCGGGTAATGGCGGATCGGGCAACGGGCGCCGTGACGATCGGCGTGATGATCGCCGGGATCGCCGTCAGGACCGTTCAAGCGGTCAGGACAGCGCCGATGTGATGGAACCCTCTTCGGCATCCGAGGAAGAAAGCACGCTGGTGGATACACCAGAAACGCGCCGTCCGCCGCGTCAGCGTGGCCCCAAGCCGCAAACCTCAGAGGCCCCAGCTCCCGCCGCCATCCCCGCCGCGGCAGAGGATGCAAGCTCGGACGCAGCAAGCGACAAACCCGCGCGCCGTCCGCGTGTGCCACGGGGGCCGCGCAAGCCCAAAGCGGCAGAGGCTGCCCACGCCCAGGACGGCAACGATCCGCGCGAAGCGGCAGAGTAAACGGCAAACACAGCTTTAAACGCCCCCTGTGCGGTTCAACAGAAAGTTGACCCGAACAGGGGGCGTTTTGCGTTTTAATCTCTGGTTTCGCGGAGTCGTTCTTTCGGCTTTGCGGGCAGGGTTTGCAGGCACAGCTTAGCGGGGCTGCCCAAAGCTCCGCGCCAAAGCGCAGAATTTTTCAAGCGAGATTTCTTCGGCCCGTGCCGTAGGTGCAATATCTGCCGCCAGAAGACGCTCTTCAATGTCAGGCCCAAGCCCCTTGAGGCTGGAGCGCAGCATCTTGCGCCGCTGGTTGAAGGCCATGCCCGTGATCCGCGACAATTGCGCGGCATCCGCCGGAAAGCGCGGCTCCGCCAGCCGGGTCAGATGCACAACCGCCGAATGCACCTTGGGCGCAGGCGTGAACGCCTCGGGCGGCAAGGTCAGGACAATCCGGGCATCGGCGCGCCATTGCGTCAGCAAGGCCAGGCGGCCATAGGCCTTGTCCCCCGGCTTTGCGACGATCCGCTGCGCCACTTCTTTCTGGAACATCAGGGTCAGACTATCCCAAAAGGGTGGCCAAACCTGTGGGCTTAGCCAGCGTACCAGCAGTTCCGTGCCGACATTATAGGGCAGATTGGCAATCACCCGCACCGGGGCCGTCAGATGCGCCGAGACATCAACCTCCAAAGCGTCGCCGTTGATCACCTCCAGCCGGCCCGGATAGTGATCTGCGATCTCGGCCAATGCGGGCAGGCAGCGCGCGTCTTTCTCGATGGCCAGAACCTTGCGCGCGCCTTCGGCAAGCAACCCGCGCGTCAGACCGCCGGGGCCGGGGCCGACCTCCAGCACATCGCATTTCGTCAGATCCCCGGCAGAGCGGGCGATGCGCGCGGTCAGGTTCAGATCCAGCAGAAAGTTCTGCCCCAACTGCTTTTTGGCCACCAGATCATGCGTGCGGATCACCTCACGCAGCGGCGGAAGGTCATCAATCAACCCCATGGGACGGGCCTTTCTGCAGGGCGCGGGCCTCTGCCATGCTGCGCGCCATGCGCAAGGCGGCGATCAGGCTGCTTGGGTCGGCAATCCCCTTGCCTGCGATGTCAAAAGCCGTGCCATGGTCGGGCGAAGTGCGGATGAAGGGCAACCCAAGCGTCAGGTTCACCCCCCCCGCGAAATCAATCGTCTTGATCGGGATCAGCGCCTGATCGTGATACATGCAGACTGCCGCGTCATAACGCGCCCGTGCTGCCGGATGAAACATCGTATCGGCGGGCAGGGGGCCCGAAAGGGCAAACCCTTCGGCGCGCAAGCGGCTTAAAAGGGGCGCGATGAAGGCCAGTTCCTCTTGCCCCATGGCGCCGCCTTCCCCCGCATGAGGGTTCAGGCCCGCTACGGCGATCCGGGGGGCTGTCAGGCCGAAATCCTGCTCCAGCCCGGCTTTTGTCAGGCGCAGCGTTTCTTCCAGCAGGGCTGGGGTCAGGGCCGAGGGCACCTCTGCAAGCGGGATGTGGATCGTCGCGGGAACAACGCGCAAACCTTTGCAGGCGAGCATCATCACAACCCTGTCCACCCCCGCCAAAGCCGCAAGAAACTCCGTATGCCCCGGAAAGGCAAAGCCCGCGCCATCCTTCAGCGCCTTCTTGTGGATCGGCGCGGTGCAGACCGCCGAAACCTTGCCGCGCAGCGCCAGATCCACCGCACGTTCAATCACGGCAATCACACCGGCAGCATGAGAGGCCTGAGGCACCCCTGCCACCGCAGGTCCGCTAAAATCATGCGGCAAGACCGCCAGACAATCGGCAGGGGTCTGCAAAGCCTCATCCGGGTCAGAGATCAGCGCAACTTTGGTGCCGTCCGGCAAATGGCGCGGATCACCGATCCAGAAAAACGGGACAGTGCGACCCAGCAGGGCAGCCGCTTTCGCTGCGATTTCGGGACCAATACCAGCAGGCTCACCGCAGGTCAGCGCGATGGGAGCATGGCCGGGCGCGTTTGCCATGGATCAGGGTTCGCGAACGAAGGCCGCTTGACGCAACTCTTCCAGATAAACCTCGGCCAGACCCGCAAGGCGCTGGTTCAGCAATTGACCGCGAATGTTCTCGCGCGACGGCTTGACCGCGCCGAAGGGGTTGCGCGTGCAGACCATCAAGACGACATGGTTCGACCCCATCGCGAAATCCGTGGACTCATTGGCATCCAACTGCGCCACTTGGGCCGCGATCCCCGCCGGAACCTGTGAGACGGGCCGGGTTTCGCGGATCAACTGATCCTCGGGCAAGCCCTTGGCGGCGGTGTACAGATCATCGCAATTGTCCAGCCGGGCGCGGATCGCCCCCGCCTCGTTTGCCGATCCGGCGGGCAGGAACAATTGTGCATATTCAACGCGGTTCGCTGCTTCCGGGCCCGCCGGGGTCTGCTGCAATTCGCGCATGTAATACATCGTCACCGCGCCATTCACCAACATCGGGTCCGACACTTGGCCTGCGGCCAGCCGGATCACCGTCGGGATCGCGGATTCGGGCAGGTCCGCCGCCGACATCCAACCCAGACGCCCGCCCGCAGAGGCCGAAGCCGCCGTCGAATTGGCCCGGGCAGCGGCGGCAAAGCTCGCCTCAGAATCGATGCCCTTCTTCAGCCTGCGCGCCACGCCCATGGCAGCCCCTTCGCTACCGGGACGCGTGGCAATAACGATTTCAGAGATCAGAACCCGCACGTTCGGCGCAGCCTCAAGCCGTTCAAGAGCGCGGTCAATATCGGCATCCGAAACGGTGACCGTTCCCACGAACTTCGCCCGGATCACACCCCGCCATAGGAGGCCCGAGCTGACGAAATCCCGGAAGGTTTCGGCTGAAACGCCAGCCTCGGACAGGGCCTGCAAGAATTGTTCAGCCGTGAGGTTGGCACGGGCCGCGAATTCTTCCATCCCGGCCTTGATTTCATCTGCCGAGACGGTCACGCCAAGCCGTGCCGCGCTGTCTTGATAGATCCGGTCGTCGATCAGCGCCTGCAGCGCCAGATCCTGCACATCGCCGGGCGTGCGGAACAATTGCAGCATCCGAACGCGTTGCAACCATTCGTAATTGGTGATCGCCCGATCATTCACAATCACCTTGGGGGCAAAGCTGCTTTGTGCGGCGGCAGGCAAGGGGCCAAGCATCACAGCGGCGAGGGCGACGGACAAAAGGGCAGGGCGGATCATCGGCATATACTCTTGGCAGGGATTTTTGGGTCTTGCGGCGGAGATCTGTTCATAAGGTGGTACTCTGCGCGCCGGGGTAATGGCAACACCCAAGCGCATATTGCATCGCCAGCCCGGCCAAAAACCGCGGCCCTTGGCATAAGTGCCCGGATTGACGACCCGATCAGCCACTACAGGCCTGCGCAGGGCCAGCTTTGCCCTTCTGGCCAAATCCGATCAAATCGAAGGACAGACCGAAGGCCGTCGTCGGATCAACCGCGGTGGAGGAGGTGAAACGGCGCTGGATCGTCATATCGACTTTCAGACATTCATTCGCAAAGATCAGATTGAGACCCGCACTCGCGGCGCGGTCCGCCTCAAAATCATAGCGCGTGCTCAGGTTGGCGGTCCAGCTGGGGCTGAATTCATAGCGCACGTCGATGGTCAGTTCCGAGACGCGGGCATCGCGGCTTTCGGTTTCATCCGCCAGCATCCAGACATAGCTGGAGCCGAGCCCGAAGGTTTCTTGCTGCAAGTCAAACCGCAATTCCGCCTTGGTCACATCAAGATCATCGTCGAAAACCAGACGGTTGGTCATGGTCAGGCCTTCCGACGTGGCAAGCTGCATCGCGGCCAGCCAATCCGATTTCTTCCCCGCAAGGCCGGAGGCGGTGCTGAACTGGCCAAAATCCTCGCTGCGCAAAACACGCCCCACCGTCATGCCAAGTGACCAGCCCGCCGGATCAAACCGGGTGTAGGTCACCCCGACATTCGCGCGCGGGCCTTGTTCAACCTCATCCGCCCCCGGAAAACGGTTCAGGGAAAAGAGGTTGCCCGCGTCGAATTCCGTCAGAACGCTATCTTCGACAGGAACATCGCTGGCGGTCTTCGGGGACCAGATCAGTTGCACGATCGGCTCGATCACATGGCTGACGCCATTTTGGGCGCTGCGCGTCCAGGGCCAGCGGAATTCAACCGCGACCCCGCCATGCGCGCGCGTGAATTCCCCCCCGTAAACATCATCTTGCACAACAGAATAGAAATCGCCGTTGACCTCGGTCAGCACGGCGGCCAGAACGCCGCCCGGCAGGATCCAGTTGCGCCGCCAATCTGCTGTGACGGAAATCCGGCTCATGTCGCGCCCGTCGCTGATCCCGTCGCTGTCGCTGTCGGCCCCGCTGTCGGAACTGCGGTAATGGCTGTGCGTCTGAAGCCGCAAGCCGCCTTCTCCGCCAATCAGATCAGGCGAGAACCGGCGCTGCCACGTCATATCCGTGATGATCGACGGCAGGGTGGAGGGCACATCATCATCACGCAAAGACCGGAAGTTGATCAGGCGGGCCGAGATATATTCGTTGCGTCTGGTCCGCGTCGCCTCGATCCGGCTGTCAAGACGGTCGTCCGAGGACAGGCCGTAATCCACAAGATAGGCTTTGTCCGTCACCATCTTGCCGGAAAACTGCAAGGTAAAATCCCGTGGCAGGGTGAAGACCCCGTCCGCAGACATATAGCCACGCCACTCGCCCGGCAGGGCCTCATCCCGACCCAGCGCACCGCTGACCTCGATCCGGCCAGAGGTGAAGGCCTGTCGATAGCGCAGATCGACGGAACGCACGTTCTTGGAGGCAACATAGGGGGTAATCGTCAGATCACGGCTGTCGCCCAGACGAATGAAATACGGCACTTTGACGCCGAAACCCAGATCGCTGGTCGTGCGCACGGTTGGGGCCAAAAACCCGGTGGCGCGGTCCAGCGTCGGGTCCGGCATCCGCAGTTGTGGCACCCAGAAAATCGGGATCCCCGCCACGCGCATCTGCGCGCTTTCAAAGTAGATCTGCCGTTCCACTTCATCATGGATGACCCGCTTTGCCCGGATTTCCCACAGTGGCGTCGGGTTATTCGCACAGATCTTGCAAGAGGAAACGACCGTCTGGCCTAGGCTGGTGTAGCGCCCGCCGATGCGCATCATCTCATTCGCGGCCAGCTGCAATTGCTGGTTCAGCACCAGCCGCGCGCTGGTCAAAACGCCCTCGGTCAGATCAGCGGAAAGTTCAGCCTGATCGGCCAAAATTACCGTGCCTTGATCGTCGGTGAGGGCGATTGGCCCCTCGATCGTCAGGATTTCGGTGCTTTGGTCATAAGAGATGCGCTGCGCCTTAAGGCGGCGGCCTTTGTAAAACACCTCCACCGCGCCCTGCGCGACCAAAGTATTCCCCCCCGAAATCGCCACACGATCGGCCACCAGGGTCGCCAGATCCTGTGCTGCGACCGGCGTGATCGCCAGCACGGCCAGACATAAACCAAAAACTTTAAGAAAGTGCCGCATCAGCCATCCTCCAGATGCAGCAAAAGGCCAAGCGACAACAGCACCGCGGCGACAGGCGGGCTCCATGCGGCAAGGATCACCGGGATCTGGCCGTTATCCCCCAAGACCTGGGCAAAGTTACGCAAGAAGAAAATCGCAAAGCCTCCCAGTATCGCATAAAGCACCATTTGCCCGGTTTTCCCGAACCGCGCATGACGCATTGTAAACCCTGCCGCCACAAGCACCATCGACCCCAACAAAAGCGGCAAAGCAAGCTCCATCTGCATCCAGACACGATGCGCCCTTGCAGAGAATCCGGCAAGCTCCAGTTTTGCGATGTAATCGGGCAGGGCCCAGATGGAGATGGCAGACGGGTCGCCAAAACTGTCGCGAATGCCCTCGCGGGTCAGTTCTGACGGAAGGGTCGTGTTTTCAAGCTCTTGCGCCGTGACTTCGGGGTTAGAGGCCCGGAGGTCCCACAGTTTGGCTTCCGCGATGGCCCAAGCGCCGGGGGTCAGATCGGCGCGCTTTGCCTCGATCCGCTGGATCGGCATTCCGCTGGGGTCAAAGATCAGAAAGGACACGTCATAAAGCCGCGTCCCTTCCAGATCGGCGCGGCTGGCATTGATCACGATCTGGCCGTCTTCGTTGCCCTGCCGCAACCAAAGCCCGGCGCGGCTCAGCGACAAGACACTTTCAGCCCCCCGCGCATGTTTGGAAAACAGCGCCTCATAATGTTTGGAGGTGGCCGCGACCAGCGGGTTCAGGACCGCGATGCAAAAGAGGCCCAGCACCAGCGCCGCAAAGACCGGAGCCATCAAAAACCGCAGGCCAGAGCGGCCCGCCGCGCGCACGACAACCAGTTCGCTGCTGCGCGCAAGGCCCAGAAACAGCGAGATCGACCCAAAGATGAATATCAGGGGCAGGATTTGATACAGGCTGCTGGGCACGTTGAACAGGGAAAGCCCGGCCGCCTCGGTCAGGGTGATCCCCTTGTCACCAAACCGGCGCAACTGTTCCACCATGTCGATCAGCATCATGATGCCGAAAAAAACTGCCAGAACCTGCCCGACGGCCTTCACAAACCGCCAGATGAAATAGAGGCTGAGGGTCATGGCGTTGCCCCCTCATGCGGGCCGACAGGCCCTGCCTGATGCCGCCGCCTTGGGCGTTGCGCGACCCACAACATGCTCGCCGCCATCGCCATGCCGCCAAGCGGGGCCAGATAGACAATCGGCCAAAGCCGCGGGTCAGTGACCGAACCGGCAGTCGCGGCATTGTTGACCATCTGCACCACAATCAGCAGGACGATGGCCCCCAGAATCTGACGCCAAAGACCGAAGCGACTGAAGGCCCCCAGCAAGAGGGCGGCAAACCCAATCAGCGCCGCCGCAGGCGCCAGCATGGCTTGGGAAAAGCGGCCATGCCCCTCGGCCAGCAACTGCGCGACGGAGGCTTTCGTTTCCACCAGAAGGGCCGGGGTTGGGATCAGCAACTCAAGGGTCGAAAGTTCCTCGATCCGGCGACCTTCGCGGGGGGTGAAGCTGATCAGCCCGCCCAGATCATAGGTGAAATCGCCAAAATGGGTGACGGAAAGCCGCCCCGTCGCCAGAACGATGGATTGGCTCATCCCGTCGAACATAACCAATTTGGGGCCGCTGTCGCTGCGGACCAGAAGGGCGGAGCGCGCCGTATACGTGGTCTTGGTCGTCTCTGCGCGTTCATCGCTTAGAAACACATCCATCAATTCACCGCGTTCCGTGATATCGCGGATATAAAGCGTGATCCCATCGGTCGGATGCATGAACTGACCGTCCACCAGCAGTTTCGCCGTCACATTCGCGCCGATCTCTGCGGTGCGTTCCGTCATCATGGTGCGACTGACCGGCACGATGACATGGCTGAGCATCAAGATCATCGCCATCACGCAGAGGCCGAAATACACAACCGGTCGGGCAAGCCGGAAAGCCGAAAACCCGGTGGCCTGCATGACCACCAATTCACCATCCTGCGTCAGCCGGTTGGTCACATAGATCGTCGCTGCAAAGGCCGAAACCGGCAGAACGATGCGGATCACATTGGGCAGGGTCAAAAGCGAGATTTCCAGAAAAACCAGCGCCGATTGGCCGTCCCCGATCAACTGGTCGAAAAGGCCGACGGCGCGGTTGATCCAGTAAACAAGCACAAGAACTAGAGAGAAAAAGCCGAAGAGCGCAAGCAGTTGCGACAGGAGATATCTGTCGAATCGTGCCAACGCTGCGTCTCCCTTTGATTTGATCTGTCCGCACCCTAGCCGGATTCGCCTTTGGGGAAAACTCATATCTGCCCAAAATCCGGGCCGCGCGGGGCTTGGCTTTGGCGAAACCGGGGCTTGGGGCCGCTTGGTCGTGTTGGCCGGTCTGGTCAATGGCTTGGGCGCGGGCTAGGCTGCGCCGAACCGGGCCATCCGGGCGGGGTCTGTGACCCGGCCCGCGCGCTTGGCCTCGTTCTTTGACGCATAACCACCCGATGACTGATAACCAGAGAGTGCACGCATGACCCTTCCTCACCCGATCCAGTTTGTCGAAACCGATCTGGAGGCTCTTGCCTCTTACACCGGGCGGATAGCCCTTTTGGTGCCCGATCAGGCGACCTCAGCCCGTGGGCAGGGTGCGCGCAGGCTGAACCGTCTGACCAAGGGCGCGGTGAACCGCTTTCTCGGCTCCGACGCGTTTGCCGCACTGAAAACCGGCGATGCGGCCGAGATCGGCTGGCCCACAGGGCTGGAGGCGGAGGCTATCCAGGTGATCAAGACCTCCACTCGCAAGGATGTGGGGCTGGCGCGCAAGGCCGGGGCGGCGATTGGGGCCAAGGCCGGGAAATCCGGGGTTCTGGTGGTCGCGGGAACGGCCCCCCTTGCGGCGGAAATCTCATTCGGGCTGGCGCTGCGCGCCTATGCTTTCGAGGCCCGCAAAAGCCGCAAGGCCGATCCGGTCGGCAAGATTTCGATGATGCTGGACAATCCGACCGAGGCTGCCGCACAGGCCGCCCCGCTGGCCGCCTTGGCCGAAGGCGTGTTCTTCACCCGTGATCTGGTGAACGAGCCTGCCAATATTCTGACCACCACCGAATTTGCCAACCGCCTTGCCGCCATGCGCGACATTGGCCTTGAGGTCGAGGTGCTGGAGGAAGACAAGCTGGCCGAACTGGGCATGGGGGCGCTTTTGGGCGTCGGCATGGGGTCCGAGACGCCCTCCAAAGTGGTTGTAATGCAGTGGAAGGGCGGGACGGAAGGCGAGGCGCCCTTTGCGCTGGTCGGCAAGGGGGTTGTCTTTGATACGGGCGGGATCTCGATCAAGCCGGCGGGCGGCATGGAAGAGATGACGATGGATATGGGCGGCGCAGGCGTTGTGTCGGGCGTCATGCGGACGCTGGCTTTGCGCAAGGCCAAGGCCAATGTTGTGGGGCTGGTGGGCCTTGTTGAAAACATGCCCGATGGCAAGGCGCAGCGTCCGGGCGATGTTGTGACCTCGATGAAAGGCGACACGATTGAGGTGATCAACACGGATGCCGAGGGGCGTTTGGTGCTGGCCGATGTGCTGTGGTACGCGCAGGAACGCTTCAAACCCACCGGAATGATCAACCTTGCGACGCTGACCGGCGCGATCATCGTGGCGCTTGGCCATGAAAACACAGGTGTTTTCAGCAATGATGACGCGCTGTGCAACGCCTTCCTGAAAGCTGCCGCCGCCGAGGGCGAAGGCGCGTGGCGGATGCCGATGGGCGATGCCTATGACGCCAAGCTGAAATCACGCATCGCTGACATGATGAACGTTGGCGGGCGCGATGGCGGGGCGATCACGGCGGCGCAATTTCTCAAGCGCTTCGTGAAGCCGGAAACCCCTTGGTGCCATCTGGACATCGCGGGGACCGCGCTTGTCAAAGCCCCCACGACCCTTGCCCCCAAGGGCGCGACAGGCTGGGGCGTGATGGCGCTCGACCGGCTGATCCGCGACAAGTTTGAGGTCTGAGCCATGGCAGTGGTGATGTTTTACCACATCACCCGCTCCAGTCTGGAGCAGACGGCGGCCAATCTGCTGACCCGCGCGCTTGGCGCGGGTTGGCCCGTGATGCTGCGCGGAACAGAAGCGGAAAAGCTGGACCAGCTGGATCAGGCACTTTGGCTTGGCCCCGAAGACGGGTTCTTGCCGCATGGGCGTGAAGGCGGGCCCCATGATGCGTTGCAACCGATCCTGCTGGGAACTGGCCCCATCGCCAATCAGGCCCGCGCCCTGATGATGATCGACGGGGCCACCTTCACCCCGCAAGAGGCGGCAAGCCTTGAACGGGTCTGGGTGTTGTTCGATGGTCTGGATGAGGCGGCCGTAGCCAAGGCCCGAACGCAATGGAAGGCCGCCACCGCCGCTGGTCTTTCTGCGCAATACTGGTCGGAAGAGGACGGGTCTTGGGCCAAGAAGGCCGAGGCAACGCCTCCGGCCGCAAAGGCATAACCCGTTCAGGGCACAGCCCGTCCTTAGAATGGCCCGTCGCTGTTATGCGGCGCCGGGGCGGTTTCCGGCGCTGAGTCTGGGGCAGGGGCCTCGGGCCGGGCAATCTCGCGCGGGGATGGCTGCGCAAGCCCGTGGCCGGGCGCAGGGACCGCTACTTTGTCGTTCAGAATCTCGGGAAAGAACGGGCCGCGACGGCGCGTTACCTCTGCCCCCATCTGGCGCAGATAAACTTCCAGATCATCGTTGTGATAGGTCAGAAGATGATCGGATTCGACCTGACAATGCATCCGGAGCGCGCCGATATGCCAAGCAATCCGCGCAAGATCACCCCGCACTTCCATCAGCTCCGCCGCCACAAACCGGATCTGGAGGAGGCGGCCATCGTCCAGCACAAAGCCAAGTGCTGCATCAAGCCGGGTGCGTTCGGAAAACTCGGCGACGAAAGGTTCGCCCTCGTCCGTCTCGAATTCTCGGATCCGGACCGTCCGATCCCGAGGGGTCAGGGTCACGGTCCCGGCGAACACAGGCGGCTCTGTCGCGTCCGAGGGCGGCGCGGGGTAAATCAGGCTTCGGGCGGTCGGCAATGCGGTCATGTAGCGCTTTCCATCTGCCAAAGGCTTCTGCGATCAGCCTAGACCTTGCCCGCCGCCTGATAAAGCCCCAAGCCCGGCCGAAACGCAAAAGGCCGGGCGAAAGCCCGGCCGCATCGCTGTTGGCTTGCGCCAAACCGCCTTTGACTGTGGGCTTACATGAAGCCCTTGCCAGCGAACAAACGCTGGATTTCATCGGAGCGCGTCACGCCGCGCTCGGCCAGTTCCTCATCCGAGGTGGCGTTGAGCTTGTTGATCTTGGCGGTCAGCGGGCCAGCCTCGGCCAGCAGGACCAGAAAGTTCCAGAACATCACGAAAGGACGCGCCAGAATGTCGAGAACGTGCACAGAGGTCGTTGTCGAAGTCGTAAAAGCCATTTGGAAACCCTTTGTATGCGTTAGGTATTTCTCCCTTGGCCTCTATTTGCGCCCTTGCACCCTATTGTGCAAGTGCAGCATTGGTCTTCCTGCCTTGCACGGGATGCATAGCTTGGGCTTCATTCGGTTGGATGGAATGGACTTAGATTGACAGGCGTGGCCCTGTCTCACGCAGGCGCGCGACATTCGCGGACGTCTTGTAGCGCAAGGGCTGAAGGGCCGCCAAGGCCGCCCCCGCTGCAGAGCCGTTTTGCGCAAATTCCTTTTGCGCCGCCTGACCAGAGGCCATCAGCGCCACCGCCTTTTCGCTGACCATCTGATGATGCTCCCCTTCGCCCAGATGCCAAAGCCCCATCAGACCCAGCACCCGCATCGTGACCACCATCTGCGAGTCCACGGTCAAGCGGCCCACCTCTCCGGCAAGTTGCATCGCTTCGGTCGAATTGAATGCCTTGAACATGAACCTACCTCATTACGGATGATCTAACGCCGGGCGGGGCCCCTCGCACAGGGTTTGGGGCGAACGTGTTGGCCTCATTGTATTCCGTTGTACACCAAAAAGCTACAAATCTTATCAAGAGGAAAGTTGCTCTCTCAGCACCGCTGCCGTGATCGAGATCATCAGATAGACGCCCGCGAAAATTAGCATCGCCACCACGGTGTTTTCAAAGGCGCGCGGGTAGGCGGCCTCATCTGGGGTGATGGGTTTCACGGAAAGCGACAGATAGCGGGTCTGACGATTGGCCTCGGCGCGAGTGGCTTCCATCGCTTGCAGCGATTGCGCCAACATCAATTGTCGGGTCGTCACATCGGCCTGTGCGACCAGAAGTTCCGATTGCACCTGCGCCAAAGACATGCCCGAGCCGTCGTTCTCGGTCAATTTGGAGCGGAGCGCCTCAATCTCGAACTCCAGCGCTTTGATGCGGCGTTGAAGCGGTTCCACCCTTGCGGCATTGGGGTTGGCGTTCGCTTGCAACTGCTGCATCGACAGTCGGTCTTGCGTCAGCAAGGATTCAAGCTGACCGATCTGCGCGGTGATCAGGCTGACCTCCACCTCAGAGGACAGAACCTTGAATTGTTCCTGCAGGGCCACAACGCGCCGCTGGGCCTCAAGCATGTCAGCTTCGGTTTCGGCATAGGCCTCGCGGGCGCCTTTCATCTGATCTTCGCGCATCCGCTGGGTCAGTTGATCCACCTGACCCTCGGCATAACCGATCAGGGCTTGGGCAAATTCAACGGCCTTGGTCGGGTCGGCAGCAAGGATCTGCATTTTGACCAGACCTTCGGTCGGATCATAAGAAATCTGCACATTGCGCGTATAGACTTTATAGGCCTGCTCCAGCGTGGCATCGGGCGCCAGCCGCTGAATAGGGTCGATCGAGGGGTCGCTGAAATGATCCTTGAAGCCATGATCCTCATCAAGCCGCAGCATCGCCTCGCGCGATTGAAGGTAACCCTGCACCGCGATACTGTCTTGCGAGGTCGCAAGGGGCGAGCCTTTGAGCAAGCCTCCCAGCCCGCCCGCAGAGGCAGTGGGCGCCTGCGATTGCTGAATAACGAATTCCGACTTGGTGGCATAGATCGGGGTGGCGACCTCGTAATAATACCAGCCTGTGACCAGCGTCGGCAAAAAGACAAAGCAAATCAGGCGGACCAACAGCAAAAAGGAATTGCGGCGGCGGCGGCGTGCGATGTCTTGCTGGATCCGCGACAGTTCGGCCAAGGGGTTCGGCGACACCATTTCGGTTGACGGAACCTGCGCTGGTTTGAACGTTTGGGGCAGCTTGATGCCGTCGGGCGCGGCTTGTTCCCCTTTGGCGGGGCCCGCGCCGGACAAGGCCCCGTCGCTGGTGACCAGTTCCAAAAGGCTCGTGCGTTCAAACGGGTCAATGCCCGCATTGCGCAGCAGACGGACGGCGTCGAAATCAGAGGTGGCGGGCAGATTGTGCTTTTGGGCCAACCGGCGGGCCATGCGCAACTGACGGCCCGTCAGGCCCTCGCGCTTGATCTTCTCGATCCCTTCGCCCGCACTATCGCCATTGGCCCCAACCACTTCGCCTTTTTTGGCACGCAGAGGGGCCGTCGGTTGCAAAGACAGGGCTCCGAAGCCGTCGTCATGGTTGTCGAACAGCTGCGCGCCCGTGGTTTGCGGCGGCGGCGGGGGCGCTCCTGCGGGGGTAAGGGCGGCACTTGCGACAGGAGGAACGGGCGCAGGGGCCTCGGCGCTGGGAAATTCCGGGCGGCGGGTGCGAAAGCGTGTGAGTTTAAGTTTGGTAGTCATACATCCGCTTCGCTTCTTCCAAAGTGTCAAACAAGTGCAATTGGCCGTGCCGCAGAACGGCGGCGGACCGGCAAAACTTCTCCAGCGTGGACGGCTGATGCGAGACCACAACCATCGTCGCATTCTGCAGCCGCGCCTTGAGGATCTCTCCCGCTTTGCGGTTAAATTCCACATCCGTAGAGGCGGGCATCCCTTCGTCGATCAGATAGATGTCGAATTCCAGTGCCAGCATCAGAGCCAGTGAAAACCGCGCTCTCATCCCCGAGGAATAGATCCCCGTCGGCATGTCGAAATATTCTTCAAGGTCGGCAAGCCAGCGGCAGAAGCTTTCGACGTAATCCGGGTCAAGGCCGTAAAGCCGCGCGATGTAGCGGCAATTTTCCCGCGCGCTGTGTTTGGCCATGAGCCCGCCCATGAAGCCTAGCGGAAACGAGATCCGGGAACTGCGGGTGACCTTGCCTTCATCGGGTTTTTCCAGCCCGCACATCATATTGATGATCGTTGTCTTGCCGGTGCCATTGGGGGCCAGAATGCCAAGCGAGTTGCCGATTTCCACGCGGAAAGAAGCGCGATCAAGGATGACCTTGCGCTGTTTGCCCGTCCAGAAAGACTTGCTGACGTTCTGAAACTCGATCATCGACCCGCCCGACAGTTGCAGCCCGTTATACCCGAGGCTTGCACACACAAATTACCCAAACACAAACGCGGCATATTTGACACGCTGTCATCTTCATTAGACAGTCATTCTGGCAGCATTATGGCTTTGGCGGCGATCCGCAGCAAGGAAGTTGACGGCAAGGCCGATCACTTTTGTGCGCAGAGGGCGGTTTGAGGGCGGCAGGCCGCCTGCGTTTCAATCCTGACGCGACAGGGTGGCGCGATGCACCAGCAAAAGCAGAGGGCCCGCCAGCAGCGTTAGCCCAAGCCCCAGCCGCGCCCCTTCCTGCATGGCGCCGCCGGGCAGGGCTGCCTCCAACGCGAGGATCGGGCTGATGGCGCCAATCCCCATCAAGCCCGCCACAAACAGCACATTGCGCCCCTCAAGCCTGCGCAAAACCTCCAGCCCGGTCAGGCGCACCAGCGCAAGCGTCACCAAAAACCCAAAGGGTTTGCCAAGCCAGAACGCGCCCAGGACGGCCCATGTGGTCGGGTTCAGCGCCTGAAAATCCAGCCCACCATGGCTGAGCGCGAACAGAAACAGCACCCCGACAAGCGGCAGCAGCAAAAGATGCGCAAGCCGGTTGAGCGGGTCGGTCAAGAACCCCTCCGCCTGGCTGAACAGCCCGAAACTATGCGCGCCATGCGGGATCACAGGAAGGATCGGCAAAAGCCCCAGCGCGGGCGGCAGGCCGGAGGCGCAGATCCCGATCCATGACACGGCCCCAAGCACAACCCAAGGCCAGACATGATCGGCCCTCTGGCGCGAGACCTCTGACAGTCCAAGCTGATGCAACGGGCGCGTCAGGGTGAAATACCCGGTCAGGGCGGCCAAAAGGGGCAGGGCGAGCCAGCCGGGGCGTAAATCTCCGGCCAAAAGCGTCAAGGCACCTTGGGCGGCCAGCGCCAGCACCGCATCCATCACGGTCAGAAACAGCAAGACCTGCAAGACGGGATGGCCCGCCCCAAAGATCATCCGCCCGAAAAAATAGCTCAGCACGATATCCGTGCCAAAGGGCAGCACCCAGCCCCGCGCCTCCGAGGCTTCCTCGGCGGTCTCGATCGCGGTCGAGATGAAGGACCAAGCCAGCATCCCGCCCAATGCCGCCCCGACCAGCAATAGCGCGGGGACAATGGCACGCGCGCCGTGCAGGCTGCCGCGTTTCAAAACCAGTGCCTCCCACAGCTCTTTTCCGACCAGCAGAAAAAAGACCGGCATAAGAAGCGCGGAAATCAACGTCTCCGGCGTCAGGACAGGGTCGAACATACCGAACCCCAGCAGCGCGCCCAGATCCAGGGGCTGCCATTCCACCGCGTCATAATAGGCCGCCGGGGCAAGATTGACCGCAAGCGTCGCAATTCCGCCGCCTGTCAGAAGGGCGATGGCATAGCGGTTCAGATAAGGGGAAACCGGGGTCACTGGCGCGGACTTCTGAGGATACAGGGCTGCATGGGCTGTCTCTAAGCTTCGTCCGGGTCCGGGGCAATCGGCTGGCCCGAAAAAGCCCGGCCTGTGGCAAGGGCGCATCTTGCGGCCTCGTCCCGCACCCCCTAAGCGGGGTTTGCCTTTATCTAGCACCGGAACCGCCGCCATGACCGACCAGACCGCCACCCGACTGGAAATCGCCCATGCCGCCATGACGGCCCAGCCGCAGGACGATGCCGCGCGGTTGCGCTATTTCGCAGCGCTGGCGGATGGCATGTTGTTTCTGATGCTGGAGGAAGAGGCCAAACAGGGGATGATGCGCCCGCGCGTCTTTGGCCTCGAAGATGGTCCCGTGGTTCTGGCTTATGATCTGGAAGAGCGACTGGCAGAAGCCGCCGGGGGGGCGACGCCCTACGCCGAATTGCCGGGCCGGGTGATTGCGGCCCAACTGGCGGGGCAGGGTATTTCACTCGGGATCAACCTTGGTGTGGCGGAAAGCGCCTATCTGATGCCCCCCGAGGCGCTGGACTGGCTTTCCACGACCCTGTCCCTGAACCCGGATGAACTGGCCGCGCGCCCGGTCGCCTTTGACCCGCCGCGGGGCCTTCCGCAGGCGCTGATGGAGGCGCTCGATGGCAAGCTGGCCCGCGCCGCAGGGCTTGCATCAGCTGCCTTGCTGGCAGCGGTGCGCTATGAGGACGGTCGGAAAGGCCATATGCTCGCCTTCCTGGATGCAAAACCGGAGGCAGAAACGGCCCTTGCCCGCGCCGCGAATGAAGCTCTGACCTTCTCGGGCATTGAGGCCGGAGAGATTGATGTGACCTTTCTGGATGCGGGCTCTGCGGTGGCGCAAAAGATGCTTCGCGTCGCCTTGCGGTTCGATCTGCCGATCCCCCCAGAAACGGCAGAGGCAAGGCCAGCCCCCAAAGCGCCGGGAATGGACCCCAAGAACCCGCCAAAATTGCGCTGAAAAGTGGGGTACTATAGTACCTATTTTATAAAGCTTTGATTTACAACAATAAATTATACATCACGTCACTTGACTGCATCGCTGCGTTGAAAGATACAGCGCCATCCGAGACTGCGGGGCTTTTCCCGCCATAGACTTCACAGGGTTCCAAATGAAAACCTTCACCG
>JAQWYA010000036.1 GCA_029254215.1 Pseudorhodobacter sp.
GGGGTCATCTTGCCTTCAATCCCGACCAGCGCGCCGCCAAGGATACTGCCCAGCACGAGATAAGGGTTGGCATCCGCGCCCGCGACGCGGTGCTCGATCCGCCGGGCCTTCGGGCTGCCACCAGGAATACGAATGGCGGCGGTGCGGTTTTCATAGCCCCAAGCGACGCTGGTGGGCGCATGGGCGCCGGGCAGCAAACGGCGGTACGAATTCTGATGGGGCGCGAAGGTCAGCGTATTTTCCTGCATCGTCTCCAAAAGCCCTGCGAGGGCATTCAGCATCAGGGGCGTGCCTTCGTCACCGCCATTGTCAAACATGTTGACGCCGTTTTCATCGACAAGGCTGAAATGCACATGGAAACCGCTGCCTGAACGGTCGCCGTAAGGCTTGGCCATAAAGGTCGCGGCCATGCCATGTTTGCGCGCAATCCCGCGCACCAGACGCTTGAACAGCACCGCGTCATCGGCAGCCTGCAACGGGTCTGCCACATGCACCATGTTGATTTCAAACTGGCCTGCGCCGTTTTCCGAGATCGCCGCATCGGCCGGAATGCCCTGTTCATGGCAGGCATCATAAACATCGTTCAGGAAAGCGTCGAAATGCTGCAATTCATCCAAGGACAAGGCGCCATCGGAATCCAGCCGCTTGCCCGTGACCGGAGAGCGCGGCGGCTGGGGCGCAGGCTCGCTTGGGTCGCAAAGGTAGAACTCAAGCTCGGTCGCCACGACCGGGGTCAAGCCAAGCGCCTTGTAGCGATCCACGATGTTGGACAGGGCGTGGCGCGGATCGCCGGGGAAGGGCAATCCGTCTTCGGTGCTCATCCAGAACATCACCAGCGCCGAGGGGCGGCTTGTCCAGTTCACCAGAACGATGGGGCGGCCTGTGTAATCGCAGATGCCGTCGGAATCGCCGGTTTCAAACACCAACTCGTTGTTTTCAATATCCTCGCCCCAGACATCCACGCTGAGGACCGAAAGCGGCATCCGAAGCCCGCCATCCATGATCTCTTTGGCTTTTTCGATCGGCAGGCGTTTGCCGCGCATCGCGCCGTTCAAATCGCAGACGCAGGCAAAGACGGACTCGATCTCAGGGCGCTCCTGAAGCCAGTCCCGGATGTTGTTCGCAGTCATTCAGGGGTACCTTTCCTCGCAACTCCGTCCCGCGTTTCGGGCGATTGTCGCATTCCAGCCTTCGAAAGAAGGCTCTCCCCACGGGTTTATCCTACCCGTTGCCAAAGAAAACAGATTTCTGAGGTCTGGGGCATGATACCTGAGCCGTTTTAACCGCCCATGGGACATATCCCGGTGTAAAAACACTCTGGCGGTTTGATCGTCATGACTGCGGCAGGGGTCTGGGGCGCGTCATGTCTTTGGCGGGGCGCTGGGGCGGGCGGGCAAGGTCCTGAAACTCGGCCAGATCCGTAAGGCCCTCCAGATCGCAGAGGTCAAAACAGTCCGGGTCCAGAATGCGGATCAGCCCCAGATCCTGCAGCCGGTGCGTGGCGCGGCTGATGGATTCCAGCGTGGTGCCGATCAGGCTGGCCACATCGCGGCGCGACCAGTCGATGCGCAGCCGAAAGGGCTGGCCGGGCGGGTGGCCTCCCTCATCTTCGTGCTGAAACAGCAAAACCATCAGCGCGGCCATACGCTGGTCAATCGACAGGGCGGAACGCATCCAGATAAAACGATGCGCACGGTTCAACTCTTCGATCTTGCCGCGCATCAGGGCGGTTAGAAAGCCCGGCTTATCCTGCATCCGGGCCTCGACCGTGGCCATATCAAACCAGCACATCCGCGAGGGCAGAATGGCCGTGATCGGGTGCGGCGCGCCATCGTGAAACGGCTCCAGAATGGATTCGCCGGGAAACACCAGATCGAGCCCCTGCCCCTTCGCCCCCCGGCGCATCAACAGGCCCGATTGCAGCAGACCGAAGCGAGGCCGCGGCGTCGGGGCCAAGGTGAAATGGCGCAACCGCGCATTCGTGGGGCAGCCTGAAAATTCGGCCAGTTCCACATCGGACACCGGGCAGATCGGATTGCCGCGCCATGTACAACTGGCGCAGGCGTTCTGGGCCAGCGAAGTGCAGGAATTCTGCGCGCGGGCAGGATCAGCGGCGGGCAAAGCTTGGCCATCGGTCAACGGGCGCATCCTTTCGTTTGCGCATAGACTTGGCCAGAATTTCGCAAGCCCGGCCTTGATCCGTGTCAAAAAACGGCGTCTTACAGGGTGGAGGTGGCGCCATCCGGGCCAAAAAGCTGGCGCTCACGGGTTTGCGCGAAGGCTGCCTGCAGGGTATCGGCCGAAAACTCCGAATGCCCACTGGCCGCGACAAGCGCGCCAAGATCAAGGATTTCCAGCCGCGAGGCTCCGTGCTGTCGGATCAAACCATCCCGCACCATGGATTGCAGATTGCGGCTGATGGATTCCACCGTGGTGCCCAGAAAATGCGCCAGATCCGGCCGGGCCACCGCGAGAGAGACCAGAACCGGCCCCTCCGCCGCCGTTTCCAGCGCTTGATTGGGCCAGCGCCGGCACAGCATCAGAATATAGGTCGCAAGCCGCGCCTTCACGGTTTCGCCCGCAATCAGGCCAAGCCATTCGCGGGCGGCGTCCAATTCATCCAGCACCCAAAACAAGACCGCTTTTTGCAGGGCGGGGCTGGTTTCCAGCAGATGTGCAAAGCGCCGCCGGTCAAAGCAGCACAGGGTAACATCGGTTGCCGCCTCGACCGCGCATTCAAGACGCTCAGGCTCGACCCGCCCGAACATGTCGGTGGGGGCCAGAAGGGCCACGATCTGCTGGCGGCCATCCGACAAAAGCCGCTCCAGCTTGACGATGCCCGAGACGACATTGCCGACAATCTCACCCTTCTCGCCCTGCGCCAGAATGGTGGCGCCAGCGGGATAATGACGTATCTCGGCCATGGTTTCGAGTTGGTGAAGCACTTCGGGGGGTAGAGAGGAGCGCAGCGGATCGTGGTGCAGCTTGCGCAGAATCGCGGCGCGCTTTTCGTTTGTATCCGTTTCCTGCACTGTTGCGCCCCCGCCTTTGGATGCCAGCAACGCCGGGCTGAGGCTGCTTACTGATCAAGTCTGGATCAGCATTTCAGACCCATTCAAAAGGCGCAAGGCCCCGACACCCCAGTCAAAGGAATGCCGGAGCCTGCCGAGCAGATCGCTTTCAGGAACGCAATCGAAGCGAGGCGTCAGCCCGGCTACCGTTTACCCGCGATCAGGCCAAGCTTAGGTCGGGTCGTTTTCGTGATCGTCGTGATCCTCATGATCCCCACCATGGTCACCACCCTTACCCTTACCCTTGCCTTTACCTTTCCCCTTGCCCTTTCCTTTGCATTTACCATGGCCATGCTCCGGGCTCTCTTCGACCAACACGACATCTTCCGTCGATCCGGGCACCGCCGTCAGACAGCTTGTGACGCCCTTGGGGCAGGTCCAGTACAGAACCTTGCCGCCGGTTCCCAGAACGGGGCACATGCCATCCGCATGACAGGCCGGGCCAGCATCCGTTGCCATCGTGGACTGAGCGAGAGCGGGCGAAGCAAACATGAGAGCGGCGACGAAAAGGGATACGGTTTTCATTTCTTGTCCTTTCAGAAATGCAGGTTCGAATAATGAGATCGGCCCATGGGTTGGGCATCAAACACCCCCCCGGCAAAACCCGCCGAGGACGATCCGAGGGATCGCAGGTTCAGAAATCAGGCCGGGATAGGCGCTTGCCCGAGGTCTTGGCGGGCGACAAATGCCCCCTTCCCCCGGTCTATGCGGCCAGCCCCCGTTACCCTTCCCCAGCGGCCCTTGTTTGGCCCCTAAAAGGGAAGTGATGTCTGAGAGGTGCTATGTGTTGCTTTGGGTCGACCTCCGGTTCAGCGCGCTCTTTCTTGGGCGCAGAACCAGTTTTGAATAAGAGGCCGGGGCATTCATTGACGCCCGTCAATATCATTCTATTTTATGAATACGTTTTAGCAAAGGTAAAACAACCCTGGTCAAATCTGGCGATTCTCGAAAAAAACGGCGCGGGTCAGCGCATCCAAAGGCCTTCGCGCTTGATCGCGTTGCGGATCATCTGTTCGCGGCGTGGCAGATTGGCCTGATCGAACAGCGCGCGGACTTTCGGCCCCTTGCCCTGATAGACCATCTTCTTGAAGGGCTCATAGGCTTTGACGACCTTCTTGATCGCATTCGGGGCCAGCACCTCTTCGACAAGGCGGATTACCTTGTCGGATTCGCGCGCGTAAAGCAGCGGCAAGGTGCGCCAGTGGCAGGTCACATCGCCGTCCAGACCGTCAAGTTCCGGTCCGGGTCGCCCGCCCCCGAAGGAATGGATGACCAGCGGCAAGGCGATCTGATCCAGCCACGGAAAGAGCGGCTGGCAGACAAGGGCCTCGGGCGGGGTGTCGCGGATCGTCGTGGCATATTCGGCAAAACGGTCCCCAAAGGCTTTGGGGCTTTGGTAAAAGAACCAGCCTGCGTTGAAATACAGGTGGCGCTGCCAATATTCATCAGGCTGCGACAGATCGAGGCTGCTTTCAAAATCCAGCCCGAAACGATCATAAAGCGATTTCCAGGTTTCGGCATAGCCGGGGCCGTAAAGCTCCAGCACTGGCCAGGTGCCTTCGCGCTTCATCGAGGCCGAGGGCCGCGCGAAATCAAAGCCCAGGCTGCCCAGTGGCCCGGCAAAGACGGTATCGGTATCGACAAACAGGAAGGGTTCGTCCGGCAGACTGGCCAAACAGTCGATCTTGTTGCCATGCGGATAGGTCACGCCGAAATGGCGGCTTTCAAAGGGCACGATCTCGGCCCCGAGGGTAACCAGAAGATCGCGCAGCGCCGGATCATCAATCCGCGGGTTGCCGCGCCAATTCGGGCCGGGCTGGGGTTCGGCCAACAGGAGTTTACCCGGAAAATCGGGGTTGGAGGCGCGCAGGCTGGCGGCCAGAAGCACGGCCTCATATTGCAGACGGCCGGATTGGACAACGGCCACAATATTGAACGGTTGCTGCTTCACAGTTGCCTGCCCCATGATTTTCCTGCCCGGATTGGTCTTTTTAGCCAGTATAAGCCCGAAATTCGCTTTTGGAAGCATCGGGCGCAAATCATTGGCGGCATGGGTGTTTTTGCCCACCCCAACGGGCTAAATTCCGCCTGTATCGATGGGGATCAGGGTAGCAGCGAAGGGCCAGTATCCAGCCCATGAGCGAAGAACAGCACGGCTTGAGCACGCCTCCCCCCCCGCCGGCGATGCCGACAGCCGCAGCGCCGCTTTTAGGCGCGCCCGCGCCCTGCCCGGATCATTGCGGCGGGCTGAAGCGCAAAGACAGGCAGGACATGCCCCCATCCAGCTTGGCGCATTCGCTGTTGCCGATCACCCGCAGCTCAAATCCGGCGTCCCGCAGGCGGCGTTCGGTTTGGGGAAACCCAGCCGGCATCAGCACCAGATCATTGAAGCGGATCGCGTTGGCGCAGGCCTCCTCCCCCTCGGCGGTATGAAGGACGGTATAACCCTCAAAGCAGCCACTGGCCGCAAGGCGCGGGGTCGACAGGATCGTCTGCCCATCCAAAAGCGAGCAATCGGTCTTGAAATGCAGCACGCCGGGGGGTGTTTCCACCTCGCGCAGGCGGTAACCCCAGCCCGAAACGATATGGGCCAATTCAGCGATCCCGGCGGCATCTGTGCGGGCCGAGCGACCCACGAGGATTTCGCTTTCCGTGGTCAGGATGTCGCCCCCCTCGATGAAACCGGGGCCTTCGATGCGGGCAACAAGGCCGTAAAGCGCCTCCAGATGCGGGGCCATTTCGGCGGCCTCGCCCAGACGCGAGGGCGCACCGGGCCGCATGATGATCGCCCCTTTAGGCAGGCACAGCGCCGTATCTTCGACAAAGACGCTGTCGGGGAAATCCTCCAGCGCGTCCAACTCGATCACCTCTGCCCCGGTGCTGCGCAGGGCCGCGATGTAATCGGCGTGATGGGCCTGCATCAAGGTCAGATCCGGCGTCCCGATATCGACCGCGCGCAGCCCTTGGACGATGCTGGACGCAGGTTTGCGGGTGATGGCATGGGTGAAACGGTAAGACGTGTCGGTCATGAGGCACCTTCAGAGGTGGGAAATTGTGCCGCAACCAAGCCCGGCAAATCGGCCCAGTCAGAAAACCGGGCGGCATGGGGAAGCTGATCGGCGGGCGTGTTGCGATAGCCTTCGGTGTACAGCAGGAACGGCAGGCCCGCCCGATGCGCGGTTTCGGCATCCACCTCGCTATCACCCACAAAGACCACCTGATCCGGCGTACCCAAGGCCGCAACGGCAGCCCAAAGCGGGGCCGGATCGGGTTTGCGCACGGCCAAACTGTCGCCGCCGATCACGCAGGAAAAGAAAGGGTCAAGCCCCAGGTGGCGCAAAACGGCATGGGTGGGGGCCACCGGTTTGTTGGTGCAGATCCCCATGGCATAGCCCTGATCCGCGAGGCTTTGCAGTGCGCAGATAACACCGGGATAGCATTGGGTCAGGCCCACCGAGCCTTCGTAGCCCGCCGCGAAACTGGCGGCCATGGGCGCGTGCAGCGGGCTGTTCGGGGCCTCTCCCGCAGCGCGCAAGAGCCGCTCGATCAGCACCGACACACCAGACCCGATAAAGCTGCGCACCTGCGCCAAGGATTGCGGGGCCAGACCGTTTTCGGCCAAGACCCGGTTGGCACCTGCGTGGATGTCGGGCGCGCTGTCGATCAGCGTGCCATCCAGATCGAAAAGGACCGAGGGTTGGCCCATGCCCTAGACCGCTGCCTTAGAAGCAGCCGCAGTGGCTGCCGCAGTGGCTGCCGCACGAATGGCCCGGATGTTCTGGCCATAAACCTCGGGCTGATGCACCGAGCCGCCCTTGAACACCGCAGAGCCTGCAACCAGCACATCGGCCCCGGCTGCCGCAACCAAAGGTGCGGTATCCACGGTCACACCGCCGTCAATCTCGATATGGATCGGACGATCGCCGATCATCGCGCGCAGCTTTTCCACCTTGGAGACTTGCGACTGGATGAACTTCTGCCCGCCAAAGCCGGGGTTCACCGTCATCACGCAGACCAGATCGACCATGTCGAGCAGGTAGTCCACAGCCTCAATCGGGGTGCCGGGGTTCAGCGCAAGCCCCGCCTTGGCACCCGCCCCCCGGATCGCCTGAAGTGTGCGGTGGATATGGGGGCCAGCCTCCAGATGGGCGGTGATCACATCGGCACCCGATTGGGCGAAAGCGTCAATATAGGCATCAACCGGAGAGATCATCAGATGCACATCCATCACGCCCTTGATATGCGGACGGATCGCGGCGCAGGTGGCCGGGCCGAAGGTGATATTGGGCACGAAATGCCCGTCCATGACGTCGACATGCACCCAGTCACAGCCCTGCGCTTCGATCGCGGCGCATTCGGCCCCGAAATTGGCGAAATCGGCGGATAGGATTGATGGCGCAATCTTGATGGAACGGTCAAAGCTCATGGCGCTCTCCTTGTTTTTGGGGGCCTGAAAATTCCCGTCCCTTCTAGAACGCAATAGAGCACGGCGTAAAGCGCTTGCGGGTCGGACATTCCAACCTGTCGCAGCTTGCAGGTGATGCCGAGGAGAGGTGGTTCGGTTTGTTTGAACAGGTTCCTGGCGTTTTCTAAGTGGTTTTCCGCCTTGGTTA
>JAQWYA010000041.1 GCA_029254215.1 Pseudorhodobacter sp.
ACCACGGTGCGGCCCGTCAGCTACACCGTCCCCACCGATGGCCCCGTGGGCGAGATTTTGAACGCGGCGGGGCGGCATCCTTGGCGGCCCTCGCACCTGCATTTCATCGTGACGGCACCGGGGTTCCGGTCCTTGGTGACAGAGGTCTTCCCCTCGGACGATCCTTATCTGGATCAGGACACGGTCTTTGGGGTGCGCGATGATCTGGTGATGACCTATATTCCTCAGCCCGAGGGCAGCTTTCCCGAAGGCTTCGCACTGTCGGGCAAGGTTCCGGGACCGTTCGCGAAGGTGGATTTCGACTTTGTTCTGGCCGCTGAGTAAATCAGGACGTCCAGAACGAGCGCACAAGTTATGGCCGCAAGGTCAGGTTGGGATGGGAAAGGCGGGGGCAAGCAGCCCTCGCCGCGTGGCGTCAGGCAGACTGGTCGGCGCGCAGGAAATCCCCGGTCTGACGATAATGGCTCAGCAGGTGTTCCGCGGCTTTATCGGACTCTAGGCGGATTGCGGCCTCAAAAATCATGCGGTGTTCTTGTGCCACATCGCGGCTGCCATAAGTCTCGGACCGGCCCGCCAGATTGCGATAACGCACGTTCAGATCGTAAAGCTGGCTGCAATAGCGCAGCAAAAGCGGAGATTGGCAATTCTCCAGCAAGGTCATGTGGAAAGACTTATGCGTATCCTCGAACTGTTGCCGGTCTTCGCGCCGGGCCTTGGCAAGCCGATGGTGAATAAGCACCAATTTCTCTTCCCATTCCGAACTGGCATGCGCGATGCTTTGGCGCAGCGCCATTTCCTCCAACGCGCAGCGCAGGGTCAGGATGTCGTCAAAATTCTTCTGGCTTGTGGGCGCGCAGCGAAAGCCGCGCTGATCGATCCGTTCCACAAGCTGATCCGAGGTCAGTAGGCTTAACGCCTCGCGGATGGGGGAGGCCCCGGCATTGAGCCGCAGCTTAAGATCGCCGATTTTCAGCTTTTCACCGGGCCGGATATCGCCATTCAAGACCAACTCTCGAATGGCAAGATAGGTCTGATGCGTGGCCGAAGGGATCGCAAGATCGGTATCAAGGGGAAGGGCTGCTATGTTCATGCGGTAAAAATATCGATTTTCCGGCCGATTTCAATGTGTCACAGTGGAAAACATCTCTTAGTTGCCCAAATACCTTGTCGAGGGGGTGAAACACCCTGCGAGATTGCCTCTCGCAGGGTTTTTAGTTGCCTCAGGCGGCCTGTGACTGTGGTTGGGGCGCGATCAGATTGGCTGGGGCCCATTCCAGATCGCCCTTGTAGCGCGCCGAGATCTGGCCGTTATCATCCAGCGCAAAAAGATGCAGCCAGCCATTGTCGAATAGCGCGCGCACGCCGGGATGGCGCGAGAGAATGTCAGACATAGCCTCGGTCGGGGCCTCAATGCAGACCGAAAGCCGCAGCGGGTCATGTGCCAAGCCTTCCCCATCATGGACGGATTGCCAGGGCAACCCGGCGCGCAAAAGCCCGCCATTGCCTTCCACCACGCCCACCCCGCCGGTGACGTTATGAAGCAGCTTATTGCCGCCGCCAAACAGGTCAGGGGCCACGACCGAGCCATAATATTGCAGGCTGATCCAGCTGGCCACGACCACCGGGGCGGTCATGATCAGTTCCAGAATGCCGAAGCCCTCATCCTCTTGCCAGGCATAGTCATGCAGGAAGGCGCGGCCCTGCAAGGATTTGCCGCGGGTGCGCTTGCGCGGGGCGGCGATGAAAGCGCTGCACCCTGCCAGCGCCCATTCGGGGCGCAGTTCAGCCCAGTCGGTGGCGCGGGTCTGGATTGCATCGGCGGTGACAGCGCGGGGCAGGCGCAACGCACGCTCGGTTCTGGCGAGATGCCCGGCCGAGGCCAGCCACCCTTTGATCTGGGCCAAGGATTGCTTTTGCGTCTTGTCAGGGTGATCGTCGGCAAAGACCGTGACGGCATCGGTCGTGGTATTGTGTAGCGCGCCAAGGAAAACCGTGTCGGCGGGGATGTCCAGGCCCTTTTCGGCAAGACCCTTGCGGACCTCCTGCGTGTTCAGGAGGCCAGCCAGCAAGCGGGCGTTGACCTCGCCGGAATAGCCGCCGCAAGCGCCGCATTGCAGGGCGCTTGCATGGGGGTTGTTCACCACGCCCGCGCCGTGCCCGACAAGCAGGACGGTCGGAGCAAAGCCTTGGGTCAGCGACATTGCGCGCAAGATATTGCCCGCCATGGTGATCCGGGTGTCCAGATCCGGCAGGGGGTCAAGCCGGGGCATCGGGTCCGGGGCCTTCGCCGTTCCGGCCTGCGCCAAGGCGTCCTGCACCAGCTTTGCGATATAAACGGGCCCCATTGCTTCGACAAAAGCGAAAGAGGAAACCGCCGCCAGCTTGAACCGACCCCAAGCACGTTTGGACCGCGCCTTGAACCGCCGGTGCTGATCTGCGCCAGCCTCGGTCTTGCTGCCCGAGACGCTGTGCAGCCCGGGATTCAGCAGTACCGGCAGCCGCAATTCGGCCTGATCCGAGGCAAATCCCTTATGTGACGCGGTCAACCCGAAGAACCCGGCAAACCCCGAGGTTTCAATCTGGGGGTCCAGCGATTCCAGCGCCCTGCGGAACACCTCAGACCGCACATCGATGCAGAATGCAGCTTGCAGCTTGGGCCGCGCACCGGGGGGGAGGGCCGCCCGCGGTTGGACCAGTGTTGCGGCCAATTGCCGTTGGGAGGCATGTTCGGCAGCGCGTTGCAGAATGTCCTGTAAATGATCATTCACATCGGGTTCGACGGGCGCCGCATGGCTTGCCAGAACCTCCCCCCATTTCGCGCCGATCTTGTCTTTGTACTGCACATAAAGCGCCTGTTCCCAGATCAGGCGGATCGCCAGCAGGTCGCTCGTCGTTGCATCCGTGCCGCCGCCAAGCTCTGCCTGCCACAGCCGGTAACGGGCCAGTTGCGACCAGCCCTTGAGCCCCAAAAGAAGCTGGTGGAAATAGCTTCCCACCGGCTGGCCCTTCAACCCCAGCACATCCGCCGAGGTTTCGACCGCATTGCGGGCTTGATCCGGCGTATCGGCGACCAGCCGGGCAAACCCTGACAGGCCCATGATTTCGGGCGTCAAATCGCGGCTGGCAAAGATGCGCCAGCTTTCAAACGCGCCTTTCGCATGGTTGGTTTGCCACAGCGCCTGACCTGCATCAAAATGGCTGGCGGCCCAGGTGCCGATCCGGTCGGCCAAAAGGCCCGGCCAGTCGATACCCGAGGCATCGGCCGCCAATTCGGCCACGGTCGGCAGGGGGGCGCAGGCGGGTTCCTCTGCGGCAAGGGCTGTCATGAGCGCTTGCACGTCAGGGAACCGGGCGTGGGAAGACTGATCCAGTGCGGCGGCAAGATCGGCCTCGGTGATCTGGCCCGCCTCAATCCGCGCCCGGTACCAGCTGCGCGGCATGGTCACGGATTGCCCCGCGATCCGGCCCATCATGGCCGCGACATGGCTCAGCTTCTCAGATGTTTGGCCAAGGAACGGATTGACCGCGACCGATGCCGCCAGAGGCCAAAGCGGCGGGATCGCCCGGACGGCGGCCTCGGACGCGCCGATGAGTTCCAGATGCGCGCCCGAATAGGTTGCTGCGGTTTTGGTAATCATTTTGAGGCTCCGGATTTTGAGGGAGAAACACGCCGCCATCCGCCCAGCAAGCGGTCCATCACAGCATTGGCGTAAAGCCCGTTGGCAAGGTGCACGCGCAGGCCTTCGGCGGCGGGGTGGTTTGACCACAGTGGGAAGGTCGCCTGCGCCAAAGCCACCAGCCCGAAGCTGAACAGCGCAAGCGTGATCAGTGCCCATTCCAGCGGGCCGGGCGGCGGGGTCAGGGGTAGGGTACCCGCCGTCAGCCACTCTGCCACGCGTTGCAGCGCGAAATAGCTGATCGCCGCCCCCGCCGAATAGGCCGAGGTCCGGCGCGTCAGGGCGCGCGGCGCGGTGTCGGCAAGGCCCTGCGCCAGCAGATAGGCAACCCCAAAGATCAGGATCGCGCCAAGGGCGATGGCTTGCGGCGACTTGCCGTCAAAGCCAAAGACCAGCCCGAACAGGGCGAAAACCGCAGTGTAAATCCCAAGGGCTGCCAGAAACGCCCGGCTCACCGCCCCGCCATTCGGCACGGCCACGGGGCCGGGGCGGTTGATGGCGGCCACACGCTCGACCGCGCCGCCCGAGGACAGGAACGCATGGGCTTTGTAAAGCGAATGCGCCACAATATGCAGAAGGGCCAGCGGAAACAGCGCAAGCCCGCATTGCAGGATCATGAACCCCATCTGTCCCACGGTTGACCATGCCAGTGAGGTCTTTACCGCCGGCTGCGTCAGCATGATCAACCCGCCAAAAAGCGCCGTAAACCCGCCGATCATCACCAAAAGTGCCAGCACGAAGGGGGAAAGCAGCATGACATCGGCAAAACGGATCAGCAAAAAGCCCCCCGCGTTGACGACCCCTGCATGCAGGAGGGCCGACACGGGCGTCGGCGTCTCCATCACTTCGGTGAGCCAGCCATGGGTCGGGAATTGCGCGGATTTCAGCAAGGCCGACAGGGCCAGCAAACCCGCCGCAAGCCCCGCCATGATCCCGCCTTGTCCGCTGTGCGCCAGCGTCAGGATCGTGCCGATATCGGTGCTGCCATAGGTGGCGATCAACAAAACTGCCGCAAGGATCAAAGAGGCATCGCTGATCCGGGCGGTGACGAATTTCTTATGCGCGCCGCGCTGTGCGGCGATCCTGTCGGGGTAAAACAGCAGCAGCTTGTGCAGGCACAGGCTGGAGCCGATCCATGCCGCAGTGAACAAGACCAGATTGCCCGCCTGCACCAGCAGCATCACCGCGACCAAGGTGGCCAAAAGCCAGATCGTAAAGCGCGCCTGACCCGGTTCGCGGTCCAGATAGGTCCGCGCATAGCGCAAAACGACCCAGCCGATGAACGACACCAGCAAGAGCATCGTGACCGACACCGGATCCAGCCGGACAGAGACCCCAACCCCGAACAATCCTAAAAGAGGGCTTGCCCCCGGCCCGAAGGCGATCAGCAGCGCCAAAGACGCCAGCGCCAAGCCAAGGCCCGCAAGTCCTGCCCTTTCGCCCCAAAGGGCCGCGCGCTCGGGCGTTTGGGCTTGCCCTTTGGCGATCAACCCGGCGGTGACCGCCAAGGCGATCGGCGCAAGAAGTGGTAGCGAATGTGTCAGCATGACCCGTCCCATCGTTCAGAAAACCTTGGGGGAGGGGTACTTCAAGCGGCGCTGCGTTAAAAATTCATTGTTTGCGGCATAACGTTCTATTAAACAGAACGAATGGCCGAGATGAATTACAATCACCTGCGCTATTTCTGGGCTGTGGCTCATGATGGCAACCTCACGCGGACCGCCGCGCGTCTGAACCTGTCGCAATCCGCGCTTTCGGTGCAGATCCGCAAGCTGGAGGAGCGTTTGGGCCATGATCTCTTTGAACGGCGTGGCCGCCAGTTGCACCTGACCGAGGCGGGGCGGATCACGCTGGATCATGCCGATGCGATCTTTTCGGCCGGCACGGATCTGGTGCGCACTTTGCGCGATCAGGGGCGGCCCCGGCAGGTGTTGCGCGTCGGAGCGCTGGCCACGCTGTCGCGCAACTTTCAGATCGATTTCCTGCGCCCCGTGTTCGCCTGGGCAGAGGTGGAACTGGTTCTGCGCTCTGGCACGTCGATGGAACTGCTCCAGTCCCTGGAGGGGCTCAACCTTGACATCGTGCTGACCAACCGGGCCCCGGCCTCGGATAGTATGTCGAATTTCGTGGCGCATCGTTTGTCGGAACAACGGGTGAGCCTGATTGGCAGACCCTCGCGGCTGGGGGAGGGGGCGGATCTTGGGGCGCTGTTGCGCGCCCATCCGGTCATCGTGCCCACCCAAGACAGCCTTGTCCGGGCCGGGTTTGATGCGCTGTGTGCAAGGTTGGAGGTACAGCCCGTCATCGCCGCCGAAGTCGATGACATGGCGATGATGCGGCTTTTGGCGCGCGAGGATCTGGGGCTGGCCGTGCTGCCGCCCATCGTTGTGAAAGATGAACTGGCCTCCGGACGGCTGGTCGAGCTGGACCATCTGATCGGCCTTGCCGAAAGCTTTTTCGCCGTCACCGCCGAGCGCCGCTTTCCAAACGCCCTTGTGCGTTTGCTGTTGGATGCCGCCGCACAACACGCATAGGCGAAAGCTTGCGCAAGGTCTTCCTGGAATGGTTGCGCGCCCGCCTGCCGCCGCGATATAGGCGGGGCATGATGAGTAACAGCCTTAGTACCCCCCCTGATACAGCGCCCGATGGCGGATGGTTTCTGGCACAGCTGAAACCAAACTCCTTTCGGATTGCGGAACGCAACCTTGCCCGGCAGGGGTTCACGACCTTTTGCCCGATGGAAAAGGTCGAGATCCGTCGCCACAACAAGGTCACGACGACGGATCGCTTGCTGTTTCCGGGCTATGTCCTTGTCGCGCTTGATATTGCCGCCGGGCAGTGGCGCAAGGTCAATGGCACCGTCGGCGTCTCTCGGCTTGTGAGCTTTGGGGGCGCGCCCTCTGCGGTGCCCGAAGGGGTTGTGGCACAGTTGCAGGCGCGTTGTGACGCGCAGGGGTATCTTTTGCCCCCGCAGGAGTTGCAGGTGGGCGAGGAAGTCTTGCTGAAATACGGGCCTTTCGCCTCGATGATCGCCAAGATTGAAACCATCGCGCCGGATCGCAGAATTTGGGTGCTGATGGAGATCATGGGCGGGACGACCCGTGTGGGCGTCTCGGCTGATCAGGTGCGGCCTGTGACCCCCTGAAGCCCCGGTCCCGCTTTCGGCGGGCAGCCACCCCCGCCAAAGACCGGATTTTTGCGGGCTTGGCGCGCGATTCGGGCCGCTTTGGCCGATGTTGGTCTACACAAGCCTGTGTCGCGCCCTTATATGGCCCCAGAAGGCGGCCGAAGATCGTGCGCCGAAGAAGGTGCATTGTGCCGCCTTGCGCCTTACCGCGCGGGGGCCTAGGGTGCGCCGCGACAAATCCGGGCTAAACCCCATCGACCAAGAGGAATGACCATATGTTCGTAACACCCGCTTTTGCGCAGACGGCCGGTGGCGCCGCCGGGGCTTTCACGTCTTTTGTGCCGCTGATCCTGATCTTCGCGATCATGTATTTCCTGTTGATCCGCCCGCAGCAAAAGAAGCTGAAAGAGCATAAGGCCATGGTCGAGGCGCTGCGTCGCGGCGATCAGGTGCTGACGCAGGGCGGCATTGTGGCCAAGGTCACCAAGATCCTCGAAGACGGGCTGATCGAGGTGGAGATTTCCGAAGGCGTGAAGGTCAAGGTCATCAAGCACACCATCGCCCAAGTGATGTCCAAGACCGAACCGGCTTCGGCCTGAGACAGAAAGCCGATCAGTCATGTTGCAGATCCCGCTCTGGAAGCGTGTGATAGTCTGGGGGCTTTGCGCCCTTGGGGTTCTTCTCACCGCGCCGAACCTGTTTTATTCTCGTGTGGAACTGCATAACGACGCGGTTGCGGCGGTTGAGGCCTCGGGCGGCACCGCGTCGCCCGATCAGCAGGCCCTGATCGATGCCTGGCCCGAGGTTTTGCCTTCTAGCCTTCTGAACCTTGGCCTTGATTTGCGCGGTGGCGCGCATCTTCTGGCCGAGGTGAAGGTGGCCGATGTCTATGAAGCGCGGATCGACGGCATGTGGCCCGATGTGCGTGACGCCTTGCGCGATGTGCGCGATCAGGTTGGCTCGGTGCGTCGCCAGCCAAGTGTTCCGGGCGTGTTGCGCGTTGCGATTTCCAACCCTGAAGGGATGCAGGCGGCCCTGACGGCGGTGCGGGCGCTGGCCTCTCCGGTGGTGTCGCTGACCGGCGTGGGCCAGACCGATATCGAAGTTGTCGCCGATGGCGATGTGATTGTGGTGCAACTCTCGGAGGCGGAACGCGCCGCAACCGATGACCGAACAATCCAGCAAAGCCTTGAAATCATTCGTCGCCGCGTCGATGAGGTCGGGACGAGAGAGCCGACGATCCAGCGACAGGGCGAAGACCGGATCCTTATTCAGGTGCCGGGCATCGGCTCGGCCAGCGAGTTGAAAGCGCTGATCGGCACGACTGCGAAGCTGACCTTCAATCCGGTGGTCGGGCGCACGGCCGATGCAGGTGCCAATCCCGGCGCGCGCAATCTGCTGCTGCCCTCGATGGATGAGCCGGGTCAGTTCTACATCATCGAACAAACCCCCGTTGTGACGGGTGAGGAGCTGGTGGACAGCCAGCCATCCTTTGACCAGAACAACCGCCCCGCTGTCAGCTTCCGTTTCAACCCGACAGGCGCGCGGAAGTTCGGCGATTACACGGCCAACAATATCGGCAGCCCCTTTGCTATCGTTCTGGATAATGAGGTGATCTCCGCCCCTGTGATCCAAAGCCATATTCCGGGCGGTTCCGGGATCATCACGGGCCGGTTCTCGGTCGAGGAAAGCACAAATCTGGCGGTGTTGCTGCGCGCCGGGGCCTTGCCCGCAGAAATGACCTTTCTGGAAGAGCGCACTATCGGCCCGGAACTCGGGCAGGACAGTATCGACGCGGGCCGGATTGCCTCTTTCGTGGCGATGGGGGCGGTTGTGGTCTTCATGATCGCGTCTTACGGCTGGTTTGGCGTCATGGCGACGGTTGCCCTTGGGTTCAACGTGACGCTGATTTTCGGGACACTCTCACTGATCGGTGCGACTTTGACCCTGCCGGGCATCGCCGGGATCGTGCTGACGATCGGTATGGCCGTGGATGCAAACGTTCTGGTGTTCGAGCGGATCCGGGAAGAAGTGCGCGTGGCAAAGGGCCCCGCGCGGGCGATTGAGCTGGGCTATGAAAAGGCGCTTTCCGCAATCATCGACGCCAACGTAACGACCTTCATCATCGCGGTGATCCTGTTCATGGTCGGCTCTGGCCCGGTTCGGGGCTTCAGCGTAACGCTGGGGATCGGGATTCTGACCTCGGTCTTTACGGCGGTCTTTGTGACCCGTCTGTTCGTGGTGACGTGGTTTGAATACCGTCGCCCCAAAACCATTGAAGTGTGAGGAACGGCGATGCGGTTAAGACTGGTTCCAGATACAACCAACATCAACTTCTTTGGCTATGCGAAGGCGACCTTTGGCGCCTCGGTCGTGGCGGTGATTGCCTCGGTGATCATCATCGCGATCATGGGGCTGAATTTCGGCATCGATTTCCGCGGCGGTACGACGATCCGCACGGAAAGCTCGGCGGGCGTCGATATCGGCGCTTATCGCGCGGCTCTCGTGCCGTTGGACTTGGGCGACGTGTCGATCACCGAAGTGTTTGACCCGACCTTCGGGCCGGACAAGAACGTGGCGATGATCCGGATTCAGGCGCAGGACGGCTACGAATCCGTCACACCCGAGATCATTCAGGCGGCCGAGGCGGCTTTGCAGCAAATCGACCCCTCTATCACCTTCCCATCGGTCGAATCCGTTGGCCCGAAAGTGTCCGGAGAGTTGATCTGGTCGGCCATTCTTGCGGTCGGGGGCGCGACCTTCGCAATCCTCGTCTATATCTGGCTGCGCTTTGAATGGCAGTTTGCCGTGGGTGCGGTTGTGGCGCTGGTCCATGACGTTGTGGTGACGGTGGGGGTCTTTGCGCTCTTTCAGATCAAGTTCGACCTTGCGGTGATCGCGGCCTTGCTGACGATCCTTGGCTATTCGATCAACGATACCGTGGTCGTCTTTGACCGCCTGCGCGAGAACCTGATCAAGTTCAAGACCATGCCGCTGATTGACGTGATGAACCTCAGCGTCAACGAAACGCTCAGCCGGACCCTGATGACCTCGGGGACGACCTTGGTGGCGCTGATCGCGCTGCTGACGCTGGGCGGCGATGTGATCCGGGGCTTTACCTTTGCGATTACCTTCGGGATCGTGATCGGCACCTATTCCTCGGTCTATGTGGCCAAGAACGTTGTTCTGTATCTGGGCGTGAACCGCGACCCGAAAAAGAATGATGGCCGCGCCGGAACACAGTTTTCCGACATCGACGCGTAAGGCAAAGCGAGGGGCCGCAAGGTGCGACTGACCGAAATCACCTATGACAGCGCGCAGCCGATTGACGGGTACGGCCCCGGCTTTTTCCGCGTGGCCGGGCAGGTGATCCGGGGGCCGGTGCTTGTCACCCCTTGGGACGCAGGCCCTTGGGGCGGTTTGGACGATACCGAAAGCCCGCTGGCCCTTTTGGGGCGGATTGACGTGGTCTTCGTCGGCATGGGCAATGAGATCGCCCATGTTCCCACCGCTTTCCGCGCCGCCTTGGAAGAAGCCGGGATTGGTGTGGAGGTGATGAACTCCCCCGCTGCGGCGCGGACGTATAACGTGCTTTTGTCCGAAGGGCGGCGCATTGCGGCCTGCCTTTTGCCCATCAGCGCTTAAGTCCCCCTTTACGAAAACCAGCGATACCGGGTGTAGATCGGCCCTTGCGGCGGGGGGATCGCGGGCGCATCATGACACGAAGACGTGCGGTTTGGTTGACAGTTGCCAACGCCGCACCCAAATACAAAAGCCGAAGTGGGGAAGGCCGTGTGTTGCCGATCATCGGGGCCAGAGCCTTCCTGCCAGATAAGGAAATGAGATGAGCGATATGAACTCCCCCAGCTACCCCGTATTGCCGCTGCGCGATATCGTGGTGTTCCCGCATATGATCGTACCGCTTTTTGTGGGACGCGAAAAATCTGTCCGCGCCCTCGAAGAGGTGATGTCGGACGATAAACAAATTCTTTTGTCCAGCCAGATTGATCCCGGTGAAGATGATCCTTCTGCCGAAGGGATCTTCAAGACAGGCGTGTTGGCCAATGTTCTGCAGCTGCTGAAACTGCCCGATGGCACCGTCAAGGTGCTGGTCGAGGGTCAGGCGCGTGTGCGGATCACCGACTACATCGAGAACGATAGTTTCTTTGAGGCGCGGGCAGAGTACCTGACCGAAATCCCCGGCGATGTGGCCACCACCGAGGCGCTGTTGCGCAGCGTGGGCGACGAGTTCGAGCGCTACGCCAAGGTCAAGAAGAACGTCCCCGACGAGGCATTGGCCGCCGTGGGCGAAACAGTTGAACCTGCGCGTCTGGCTGATCTTGTCGCGGGGCATCTGGGCATCGAAGTGCAGCAAAAGCAGGACCTGCTTGAAACCCTCAGCGTGTCTGAGCGGCTGGAGAAGGTTTACGGCCTGATGCAGGGCGAAATGTCGGTCTTGCAGGTCGAGAAAAAGATCAAGACCCGCGTGAAATCCCAGATGGAGCGGACCCAGCGCGAATATTATCTGAACGAACAGATGAAAGCGATCCAGCAGGAGCTGGGCGATGGCGAGGAAGGCAAGAACGAAGTTGCCGAACTGGAAGCCAAGATCGCTTCCACCAAGCTGAGCAAAGAGG
>JAQWYA010000055.1 GCA_029254215.1 Pseudorhodobacter sp.
GCGCAGGCGGCGGCAGAGGCGCAGGCAGCGGCAGAAGCCGAAGCGGCGGCCAAAGCCGAGGCTGAAGCTGCGGCAGCAGCAGAGGCGACGCCTCCAACCGTTGCGGCCCCGGCTGAGGAAGTGCCCGCCGCCGAACCCGCAGCCCCCGAGGCCGTGGCTGAACCCGCTGCCCCGGCTGAAGCAGCCCCCACCGAGGCGGCCCCGGTCGAAACGGCCCCGATCGAAACAGCAACGCCCGAGAGCGTCGCACCCGATGTGGCCGAAACGGAGGCCCGCGCCCAAGCGGAGGCGGAGCTGGGCTTGAAGCCGGATGGAACGATCACCGACCCGACCTCTGGCTTGAAAACCGCCGAAGAAACGCTGGACCCGGCTGCCGAGCCGGTCGAAGCTCCGATTGTTTCGGAGGAAGAGATCGAGTCGCTGACCAGCCTCCTTTCTGCGGAAACCGAGACCACCTCGGAAGATGCGCCGGTTGCCCCCGCCGCCGCTTTGGCGGCAGCGGCCGCCCCCGGTTCCCAAACGCCCGAAGCCACGCCGCCTGCCGATGTGGTCTCAAGCACATCGGAAACGGTGACGGACGGATCAACCCGCCGCGCCACGGAAGAATTCGCGGCAGCGCCAACGGTTGTATCACCGGGCAAGAAAAACCGTCTGTCTGATCTGGAAAAAGCGGGCTTGGTCGTCTTGGGTGCGCTGGTCGTGGGAACCGTGATCAACCGTGCCAATCAGGCCAATCAGGCGACTGAGGCGGACCAGCCGCGCGGGCAGCAGGTGGTCTCGAACTCTGGTGACCGGGTGGTGGTCTTGCGGCCGGACGGCACGTATCAGGTGTATAAGGACGACGATGCGGTGCTGCGCCAGCCCGGAAACACGCTGCGGACCGAAACCTACAAGGATGGATCGACCCGGACCATCGTCGACCGCCCCGATGGATCGCAGGTTGTGACGATCCGCGATGCGACGGGCCGGGTTCTGCGCCGCGCGCATTACGATGCGCAGGGCTATGAGCGTGTGCTGATCAATGATCTGGAGCCGGAACGCGCGGTTGTCGTGTCCGACTTGCCGCCCCCGCGCAATCGCCCCGTCGTCATCTCGCCCCGCGATGAGGATGCGGCGATGAAAGCCGCGCTGGCCCAGCGCCGGATTGATGATCTTGGACGCAGCTTCAGCCTGAGGCAGGTGCGGGAGATCCCGCAAGTGCGGCATCTGGCGGCGATGATCGACGTGGACAGCATCACCTTCGCGTCAGGCTCTTCTGCGCTTTCGGCCAGTGAAGTCAATGCCTTGGCGGACCTCGGAACCTTCATGCAAGACATTCTGGAGGCAAACCCGGATGAGGTGTTCTTGTTGGAAGGGCATACGGATGCCACGGGCAAGGCGGCGATGAACCTTGCGCTGTCAGACCGCCGCGCCGAAACTGTGGCGCTGGCCTTGACCGAGTATTTCGACATTCCGCCGGAAAACATGGTCGTGCAGGGGTATGGCGAAACCGAGCTTTTGATCGACACGCAGGCCGATGAAAAGCGCAATCGCCGGGTTGCGGTGCGGATCATCACGCCCTTGCTGTAAGGGCGGCTTTGGCGGGTGGGGAAGGGACCCCGCCCGCTTTTGGCGGCTTCACGCGGTCGCGGGCTTGCTTGGGCCGTTTCAGGTCTGTGCGGCCCCTGCGATTAAGGCGCATGGACATCCGGTTTCGGCCAAGTCGCTGCAGCGGTGACAACAGCGGGGTCGCTTTCTGGATGCCCGGCGGATGGGCGGAAAACCCGGTCAGAAAAAATCAGCCTCCCCGACAGAGTGAAGCGAAATCGCGACAGGCGTGCGCCCATTCAAACGATCCGCCTGATCGCGAAGCGGCAGGCCTTTGGTCATGGTCTCTATCGGAACGGCAGTGCCCTTGGGAAGGTGATCGCCCAGCGCCGCAAGGACCAGCCGCAACCCTGCCAAACTTTGCGTCATCAGATCAAAACTTTGCACCTCCTGCGGCAGGGGGGGAGTGCGCCCGTGCGGCGCAGTATCAGAGGGCCAGCATTGGGTGGCCCAAGCCGCAACAGCCTCTTCCAGCCGATGACATTCGTCCTCGGCCAGGGCTACCTCGGCGGAAAGGCGGCGCAGAAGGTTGACAAGATCTGCCCGCCCCTCATCGGTGCAGAGGAGCGTCATAGAGGCCCCAGGACCGCTTGAAGACAGTTGCGCAGTTGCGGCGTCGAGAATGGCTTTTTCAGGAAGTTGTTCATGCCCCATTGCTGGCCAAGTTCAATGGTCGTGCGGTCTGCGGTCCCGCTGACCAGAATGAAGCCGATCCGCTGGGTGGTGCGATTTTGGCGCAAGGCCTGAAGAAGGGCCAGCCCATCCATTTCGGGCATGTTGAAATCGGACAGGACAAGATGCACGGGATTGGCAACAAGGGCAGCCAGCGCCGAGGCCCCGTCCTTTCGGAAATCGACGTTGCGAATGCCCAACTCCTCCAGCGCTTGGATGATCAGGCCGCGGCTGGTGGACATGTCATCCACGACCATGATGCGCAGGCTGTCTTTCAACGGCATGGCGGCTCCCCTTGCGATGCTTCTGATTGACCCAAGTCATTCGGGACGGCGGAGGGGCGTTTTCGATAGATTGTGACACCTTGCAAACCGAACTCCTCCTTGGTGGGAGATGACAGCCGTTCGGAATGCCCCAAAAACAGATATCCACCGGGGGCCGTGATGCCATTCAACTGTTTCCAAAGCAGGTCTTGCGTCGCGGCATCAAAATAGATTGCCACGTTCCGGCAGAAAACAATGTCAAAAGGGCCGCGCATCGGAAGGGGTTTGATCAGGTTGAGACTCCGAAAATGGATAAGGGCGCGGGCCTCTGCGTTGACCTGCCAAGCGTGATCATCGACCGGCGTGAAGTGGCGCGTCATCACCGTCTGAGGCAGCTTGTGCAGCGCGGATTCAGGGTATTTTCCGAGAATGGCCTGCGACAGGACATCCGCATCAATATCCGTCGCGAGGATCTTGATATCCAGTTGCGCGGCATTTGGGCAGGCTTCCAGCAGGGTGAAGGCAAGGCTGTAGGCCTCTTCCCCGCTTGAACAGCCTGCCGACCAAATTCGCAAACGCGCCCCTTTGCGGGCTTGGGCGATCAGGGGTGGCAGGGCCTCTTGGGCAAGATAGGCGAAGTGGTGCTTTTCACGGAAGAATTGCGTCGTGTTCGTGGTCAGGGCATTGATCAACCGCTGACGCTCCGGCTCGGTTCCGGGGCGAGACAGAAGGTCAGCATATTGGCCGAAATCCGAGAAACCAAGTTCGCGCACCCGACCCACAAGGCGGGAATAGACCAGCATTTCCTTCATCTCGGGCAGATCAAGCCCGGCTTCCCGCCGCACCAATTGCGCCAGACGCTGGAAGTCACTGGCCGTAAGCGGGGGGCTGTTGTCACCGGGCTGCTGCGGCGTCGTAAGGATCATGGCAGGCGTGCCCTCTCTTGACGCGGGGGCAGGACAGCTTCCAGATCGAGCAGGCGCAGCATCCTGTCGCCCAATGCCCGCACACCTTGCAGAAAGCCGCGGGCCCGATCTGATGCAACCGGCGGCGTCGGTTGGATGCTGTTCACCGGCACCCCCAGAATATCCGAAACGGCATCGACCAGCAGGCCCACAGTTTGCCCGCCCACGACGACGATGACGATCACATTGCGCCCCGACAGTTTCGGTGTCGGCAAGTTCAGCCGCGCTGCCAGATTGACGATCGGCACAACAGAGCCGCGCAGGTTGATCACCCCCATGACATATTCCGGCGCATGGGGAAGGACCGTCGCCGGCGTCCAGCCCCTGATTTCTCGAACGGCCATGATATCAACGCAGTATTCCTGATCCGCCACCCGAAACGCGACAAGTTCTTGCTGCGGTTCAGGCATCCGTTCATCCTGCTGTGACATGGGCAATCTCCTTTCCCGATACGGCAGGAAGCGGCTGCTGTTCCGTTGCCTTTGCGATGATTTCTTCCGGGTCGAGGATCAAAGCGATCTTGCCA
>JAQWYA010000086.1 GCA_029254215.1 Pseudorhodobacter sp.
AACAAGCAGCTCGAAGCCCGGCTGCGCGCGCAAGAGGCAGAGGCCAAGGCCCTTGCCGCCAAGGCGAGCGAGGCGCAGGACCAGCCGGGGGCAGCGCAACTGGAAGCGCGGCTTGAAAAGATGACGCGGCAGTTGGATGTTCAGGGGCTGGAATTGCAGCGCATGCGAAAATCGACCATTCAATTGCGCGAGCATCTGCGGGTCTTGCATGAAGCCGCCGCTGAAGGCTCGGCTGAGCCGCATTTGATCAACAAGGCCATGCAGGCCGAATTGGAAAACCTCCGCGCAACCCGCCAGACCGAAACCGCAGAGATGGATGAGATCCTCGCCGAACTCCGCCCCTTGATTGTAGAGGCTCGCAAAAATGGCTGAAATTGAAATCACCATCGGAGGGCGCGGCTTCATGGTCGCCTGCCAAGAAGGCGAAGAGCATTTTCTGCGCACCGCCGCTGCGATGCTGGACACCGAGGCGCAGCCGCTTGTGACACAGATGGGGCGCTTGCCCGAGGCGCGGATGTTGCTGATGGCAGGATTGATGCTGGCTGACCGCACGGCGGCGGTGGAGGACCAGTTGCGCGTTCTCAAGGCGCGGGTCGAAGAGCTGGAAAGCCAGCCCACCCCGGAGCCGCAGCGCGTCGAAGTGCCGGTCATTCCGGCGCAGGTCAGTGAGAATCTGGCTGAGATCGCGGCCCGCACTGAAGCACTGGCCGCAAAAGTGGAAGAGCGCGGCAAGCAAAAGCGCGCTTGAAGCCTCGCATTTTGCGGCATCGGCGTAGGAGCGGGGGGCCAGCCCCCCGCACCCCCCGGGATATTTTTGAACAGATGAAACAGAGGCAGGGCGCAGGGTTGTGTTGCCAATAAGAAACGCCCGCCGGACTACGGCGGGCGTTTTTGCTTTGGCGGGCTTTCAGCGCTGCGGCTGTTGATCAGCCGTTGGCTTCGCGGATTTTCTCAGCAGCTTCTTTGGAATAGCCGACGCCTTTGGCATCAAACAACTGGTCCAGTTCGCCGGAAAGGGTCATTTCGGTGATGATGTCGCAGCCGCCCACAAACTCCCCTTTGACGTAGAGTTGGGGGATGGTTGGCCAGTCGGAGAAATCCTTGATCCCCTGCCGGATGTCGGCATCGGCCAGCACGTTCACATCGGCAAATTCGACGCCCATGAAGTTTAGGACGCCCGCAACGCGCGACGAAAATCCGCATTGCGGCATCATCTTGGTGCCTTTCATGAACAAAACGACGTCATTGCCGTCGATGGTGGTTTTGATCTGGGTCTTGGCATCGGTCATGTTCAGGTTCCTGTCAGGATCAGTCGGGGGCTTTGGTTGTCAGCGCAAGAGCGTGCAATTCGCCATGCGCCCCATCCATCTTGCCTTTGAGGCTGGCATAGACGGCACGTTGTTGCTGGACGCGGTTCAGGCCTTTGAAGCTTGCGTCGATGACTTCGGCAGCCCAATGGTTTCCGTCGCCCGCGAGATCGGTGATCGTAATCTGGGCTTGCGGAAAACTTTCCCGGATCAGATTTTCGATATCCTGCGCTTGCATCGGCATGGGCGGCTCCTTCGTCATGTCCAGAAATATGTAGGGTGGATATTGCGGCGGCGCAAGGCCGGCACGCGGTCTCTGCCCGCAGTTGGGACGCGGGCAGAGGGGTTATGATCAGCTTGCGACAGCTTTGGCGAAGGCGCTGCGGTAGAGGGCGGAAAGCACGGTCATCGGCTTTTCCGCAGCGCCAAGGCGCAGGGTCTCGCCGCCGAACGTCCCGGCCTTGCTGAGGGGGACGCCTGCGGCGGTTGCCGCCTCTTGCAGGCCTGGCCAATCTTCCGGGGCGACGGCCACAAGGTAGCGGGCCTGATCTTCGCCAAAGAGCGTGGCAATATTGTCTGAGGCCAAGGCGATGCCCAGACCTGCCGCCTCTGCCATCTCGAAGGCGGCGAGGGCAAGGCCGCCATCGCCAAGATCGGTCGCCGCGCGCAGGGATTTGCGTTGGGCGCGCAGGAAGGTGCCGTGCGCTTTTTCAGCGTCCAGATCGACATGCGGGGCGTCGCCCGCTTCGATCCCGAAGGCTTCGGCCAGCAGGGCGGATTGGCCCAGATGGCCCCGTGTTTCACCAATCACCACGGCCAGATCATCGGCTTGCGGCAGGCCCGAGATCAAGTCTTCCGCTGACATCAGGATGCCGACCGCGCCAATGGTTGGGGTTGGCAGGATGCCCTTGCCATCGGTTTCATTGTAAAGCGAGACGTTGCCCGACACGATCGGGATATCGAGAGCCGCGACCGCAGCGCCGATGCCTTTGATCGCGCCTACGAACTGTCCCATGATCTCGGGCTTTTCGGGGTTGCCGAAGTTGAGGTTGTCGGTGGTTGCAAGCGGCAACGCCCCCACGGCGGTCAGATTGCGATAGGCTTCGGCCACGGCCTGCTTGCCACCCTCGAACGGGTTGGCGCGGACATAGCGCGGCGTCACATCCGAAGTGAAGGCCAGCATCTTTTGTGTGCCATGCACCCGCACAACGCCCGCCCCCATGCCCGGATTGCGGACCGTATCAGCCATGACCATGCTGTCATATTGTTCCCAGACCCAAGCCTTATGGGCGTAGTTGGGGGATCCGATCAGCGCCTCAAGCGCTGCAATCGGGTCAATTGCGGGCACATCGCCCAATGGCTGTGCGGGCGGGGTTTCCACCCAGGGCCGGTCATATTCGGGCGCACTGGAGGAGAGTTTGGACAAGGGCAGATCCGCCACCACCTCATTGCCGTGCAGGATGAGGAAGCGGTCTTCGGGGATGGTCTCCCCAACAATCGCGAAATCCAGATCCCATTTCACGAAAATCGCCCGCGCTTCGGCCTCTTTTTCCGGCTTGAGGACCATGAGCATCCGCTCTTGGCTTTCGGAAAGCATCATCTCATAGGCGGTCATGTTGCGTTCGCGCTGCGGCACATGATCCAGCACCAGCTTGATGCCAAGGCCGCCCTTGTCGCCCATTTCAACCGCCGAACAGGTCAGGCCCGCAGCGCCCATGTCTTGAATAGAGATAACGGCCCCGCTGGCCATCAGTTCCAGACAGGCTTCCAGCAAGCGCTTTTCGGTGAAGGGGTCGCCGACTTGGACGGTCGGGCGTTTTTCCTCGATCGTGTCGTCGAATTCGGCGCTGGCCATGGTGGCGCCGCCAACCCCGTCGCGGCCCGTCTTGGCCCCCAGATAAACCACAGGCATGCCCACGCCCGAGGCCGCTGAGTAGAAGATCGCATCCGTATCGGCCAATCCGGCCGCAAAGGCGTTCACAAGGCAGTTGCCGTTATAGCTGCGGTGAAAGCGCACTTCGCCCCCCACCGTCGGCACGCCGAAGGCATTGCCATAAGAGCCGACGCCTTCGACGACGCCCTTGACCAGATGCGCGGTCTTTGGGTGGTCGGGCATGCCGAAAGACAGGGCGTTCATCGCGGCAATCGGGCGCGCGCCCATCGTAAAGACGTCGCGCAGAATGCCGCCAACGCCGGTCGCGGCGCCCTGATGCGGTTCAATGTAAGAGGGGTGGTTGTGGCTTTCCATCTTGAAGATCACCGCCTGCCCATCGCCGATATCGACGACGCCCGCATTCTCTCCGGGGCCGCAAATCACTTGCGGTCCGGTGGTGGGCAGGGTGCGCAGCCATTTCTTCGAAGATTTGTACGAGCAATGCTCGTTCCACATCGCGCTAAAGATGCCCAGCTCGGTAAAGGACGGCACCCGGCCGATGATCCCCAAAAGCCGCTCATATTCATCGGGCTTGAGCCCATGCGCGGCGATAAGCTCTGGTGTGATCTCGGGTTCGGTCATGGCGTCATTCCCCTGTGGCATCCGATGCGCGGCTCTTAGGACAAAGCCTGCCCAAGGGGAAGGGAAAAGCCACCCGCTGGCAAAGAACGCCGCCCAAAAACCGCTTTTTCCGAAACAGGGCATCGCGGTTGGGGCGCTTGGGGGCAGGGTGGGAGAAAGCGGCGGGCCGAGCAGGCTTTGCGCCGCGATGCTGGGGCAAAAGGCCGGGGCCGTTCATCCTTCTGTCTTCCCACAACCCCTGAGGGTTTTTCTCGGCGCTGGATTTCTGCGCCTGCAGCCTGAAAAGCGCTCAAAGGATCGGCATCTGCCGTTTGGACAAAAAAAAGGCCGAGCAAACGCTCGGCCCAAGTCCAACAGGGAGGTAATAGCGGGTAAGAAAAACTCAATCACCCGCTACGAGGCTGGAGATAGGCGCATGCGCGTTATCTTGCAAGGTTTTTGGCGTCAACCCCAAAGCATGGCCGATATGCGTTTTGTGCATGGCTCATTTTTACAATTGAAACAATAGCTTGGGCTTGGTGGCTGCGGGCGGGGCCAAAAGCATTTCCGTTTGGCGACGCCTCAGCGCTGTCGGGTTGGGCCCAGAACCGTGCCGTTTGGCGCCCGCCCTTTGCGAAACGCCCCCCAAAGGACAAGGATGCAGGCTCAGTTGCCTTCGGTTCCGTCGCGCTGACGCTTGCGATAGGCGAAAATCTCTTCGGTGACGAAATCGCGGAAGGCGGCCACGCGCTTTGAATGGCGCAACTCTTCTGGGTAGGCCAGAAAAACCGGGACTTCGTTTGATTCGACATCCGGAAGCACCCGCACCAGCTTTGGGAAATCTTCGGTCAGGTAGTCGGGCAGAATTCCAATCCCCAGATTGCTGAGAACCCCTTGCAGCACGCCGAAGTAATTGTTCACCGTCAGCGTAGAGGGAATGTCATAGGTCATCAGCTTTTGCACCAAAAGCGCCCCTGCGGCGACCTGCGCGGCCCCGGCATGTTGGCAGATCAGCCGATGCTGGCTGAAATCTTCCATGCTGGTCGGTACGCCGGATTGCTCCAGATACTCCGGCGTTGCGTAAAGACGCATCCGGATGTTCATAAGGCGGCGGCGGATCAGATCGGCCTGACTGGGTTCCTTCATGCGGATGGCGACATCGGCCTCTCGCATCGGCAAATCCAGCACACGTTCTTCCAGCATCAAATCAATCTTCAGCGCCGGGAACTTTTTGTAAAGCGCGGGCAGGCGCGGCGCGAGCCAGAGCGTGCCAAAGCCGGTGGTCGTCGTCACCCGCAATTCGCCAAACACCTCATCCTCGCTGTCGCGGATCCGGGCCGCTGCGGCCTCAAGGCGTTTGACCATGGATTGCGTGGCATCAAACAGCAATTCGCCCTGCTCAGTCAGAATCAGGCCGCGAGCATGGCGGTGAAACAGCGTCACGCTGAGCGATTCTTCCAAGGACCGGATCTGTCGGGAAACAGCCGATTGTGACAGATGCAGCGACTCGCCCGCATGGGTAAGGCTGCCTGCATCCGCAACGGCGTGAAATATCCTAAGCTTGTCCCAATCCATCCTGTATCCTTTTTTGCACGAAGACTATCATAGTCCGTGTGAAGGTACGACGACTGATCGCATGGAAAACTTGGGAAAAGAAAACGCTTTATAGGTCAGCTATTATGACCTATACTTTCCCGGCGGTGTCTAAGGGGCCAGAACCGCAGCCCACAGCAAGGGGAGAGGCTGAATGACAATCCAACCGGTTTCACTGAATGACCGCCTCGATCTGTCGAAGTCGCCCGTCTTGCTGAACGGAACGCAGGCGCTGGTCCGCCTGATGCTGATGCAAAAGGCCCGCGATCGGGCGGCGGGGCTGAACACGGCGGGGTTTGTCACCGGGTATCGCGGCTCTCCTCTTGGTGCCGTGGATATGCAGATGACCCGCGCCAGCCGGGAACTCGCCGCCGCCGACGTTACCTTTCAGGCCGGGCTGAACGAAGATCTTGCCGCCACCGCCCTTTGGGGCAGTCAGCAGGCCGAATTGCGCGGCACCGGGAAATATGACGGCGTGTTTGGCCTATGGTATGGCAAAGGGCCGGGGGTGGACCGGTCGGGCGACGTGATGCGGCATGCCAATCTGGCAGGCTCCTCGCGCCATGGCGGCGTGATCATGGCGCTTGGGGACGATCACACGGGCGAAAGCTCGACCACCTGTCACCAATCGGAATGGGCGGCGGTGGATGCCTCGATCCCGGTTCTGTCGCCCGCCGGGGTGCAAGAGATTCTGGACTATGGGCTTTATGGCTTTGCTTTATCGCGGTTTTCTGGCCTTTGGGCGGGCTTGAAGCTGATGAAGGACACGGTCGAGGCCACCTCGGTCGTGGATGCGCGGCTTGACCGGATGCAGTTCGTGACCCCCGAAATCGCCATGCCGCCGGGGGGGCTGAATATCCGTCTGGGCGATCATTGGGTGCCACAAGAAGAGCGTCTTGTGACGCACAAACGCTTTGCCGCGGAAGCCTTTGCGCGCGCCAATCGCATCGATCAGCGCGTTTGGGGGCGGCAAGGGGCCAGTATCGGGCTGGTTGCGGCGGGCAAGAACTGGCTCGATCTGTCGCACGCGCTGTCGCTTCTGGGGATCGACGCTGCAGAAGCCGAGCGGCTTGGCATCACCACCTACAAGGTCGGGCAGGTCTGGCCACTGGATATGGCCAGCTTTCACGACTGGGCAGAGGGGCTGTCGCTGATCATCGTGGTCGAGGAAAAGCGCAAGCTGATCGAGGTGCAGATCAAGGAGGCGATTTTTGACGATCGCCATGGCCGCCGCGTCTGGGGCGGGCGCAAGGGCGGACCAGAGGCAGAGGTGTTGTTTCCGGTGCCCATGTCGCTTGATCCGGTGATGATCGCGGCCAAACTCGGCGCGATTTTCGTGGAAGAAGGGCGCAGCAGTGACGCCCTTAAGAACGCCTTGCAGTGCATTGATAAGGCAAGGCAATCAGACAATGCCCAAGATATCGCGGCGCGTCTGCCTTATTTCTGTTCGGGCTGTCCGCACAATACCTCTACCCTGCTGCCGGATGGGGCGCGGGCGGGTGGCGGGATTGGCTGCCACACGATGGCGCTTTGGATGGACCGGGGCACTTCGGGCCTGACCCATATGGGCGGTGAGGGGCTCAACTGGGTCGGCGAATCCCTGTTTTCCAAGACCGAGCATGTGTTTCAGAACATCGGCGACGGCACCTATAACCACTCCGGGATTCTGGCCATTCGCGCGGCGGTCGCAGCCAAGACCAACATCACCTACAAGATATTGTTCAACGATGCCGTTGCCATGACAGGCGGGCAGCACAACGAGGGCGATCTGACAGCCGACCGGATCGTGGCCGAGCTTTTGGCCATCGGGGTTGGCCGGGTGGCGATTGTCTATGATCCGAAAGAGGCGGTGGATCTGGCCCTTTTTCCTGCAAAAGTGGAACGCTACACCCGCGACCAGATCATCCCGGTGCAAGAGAAGTTTAGCAAGATCAAGGGCGTAACGGCAATTGTTTACATCCAGACCTGTGCCGCCGAAAAGCGCCGTCGTCGCAAGCGCGGGCAGTTTCCGGACCCGGATAAGCGCGTGTTCATCAATACCGATATCTGTGAAGGCTGCGGCGATTGCGGGGTGCAATCGAATTGTGTTTCGATCGTGCCCGTCGAAACCGAACTCGGGCGCAAGCGGGCGATCGATCAGTCATCCTGCAACAAGGATTTCTCTTGCGTGAATGGGTTCTGCCCGTCTTTCGTGACGCTGGAGGGTGCGAAGATCCGCAAGACGGCCAGCGCCGAGGTAACCCTGCCAGATCTTCCCATGCCAAACCTGCCGCCGATCAACGGCACTTTCAACGTGGTGATCACCGGGGTCGGTGGCACCGGCGTGGTGACGGTCGGCGCGATCCTTGCGATGGCAGCCCATGTTGATGGCAAGGGCGCGGGGATGATGGAGATGGCGGGGCTTGCCCAAAAGGGTGGGGCGGTTCACATCCATTGCAGGCTTGCCAACCGGCCGGAGGATATCTCGGCCATCCGTGTGGCGGTTGGTGAGGCGGATACGGTGATCGGCGGCGATCTGGTGGTTTCGGCGGGGGCGAAGACGCTTGGCCTTATGACAACGGGGCGCACGGGTGCTGTCGTGAATGCGCATGAGATCATCACGGGGGACTTCACCCGAAATACAGAATTTCGCATTCCTTCCGATAGGTTGCAGCTTTCTCTTGAGGCACGGTTGAAAGAGGGCGTGACCTTTTTCGATGCGACGGAACTGGCGCAGGTCAGCATGGGGGATAGTCTTTACTCCAACATGATGGTGTTCGGGGCTTGTTGGCAAAGGGGCCTGATCCCCCTGTCGCTGGAGGCGATCCGGACGGCGATTACCTTGAATGGTGCTGCGCCTGAAAAGAACCTGCGGGCCTTTGATCTGGGTCGCTGGGCGGCGGAGCATCCGGCCGAGGCGGCGGGTCTTGTGCAAAAAGCGCCCACGGCGGCGGCCGATCCGGTTGCGTTTCGGGCTGATCATCTGGCCGAGTATGCCGACGCAGCCTTGGCCCGCCGATACACGGATTTCGTGGCCAAAGCCCCGGAACCGCTGCGGCTGGCGGTCGCCAAATCCTATCACAAGCTTCTGGCGAACAAGGATGAATATGAGGTGGCGCGCCTGCATCTTGCCACGATGGACAAAGCCAAAGCCGCGTTTGAGGGCGATCTGCGCCCGCAATTTCACCTCGCGCCCCCGTTCTTGCCGGGCCGCGATTCCAGCGGCAGGCCGCGCAAGCGGGCGTTCGGCCCTTGGATTGTCCCGGTCTTTCGCGGGCTTGCCGCGTTGAAATCGCTGCGCAACGGGCCGCTTGATCCATTCCGGTTTTTGGCCGAGCGGCGGATGGAACGCGCGCTGATTGCGCAATATGAAGCCGATATGATCCGTATTTTCGCAGGCTTCGTTCCCGAAAAGCTGGCGATTGCGCAGGAATTGGCGGAGCTTCCCTTGACGATCCGCGGCTTTGGCCCGGTCAAAGCCGCAAATGCCGCCAAGGCCGCAGAACGCCGGACGGTTTTGCTGGGCCTCTGGAGTGGAGAGGGCGCAAGCCGAGCGGTCGCGGCAGAGTAGCGCTGCCGTCATAGCCCTGTTACAGCGCCGTGACATCGTACCGCGAGGTTCAACCAGTGCGGCCCGCCATGTTCTCCACCGAAATGACCCGTGATATCAGCTATGCCCCCGCTGTTCGCAGCCGGGGCGGGCGGGCCTTGGTCCGGCTTCTTGAAACGGCGACGGGCCGCCCAAGCCTGATCCGGCGGGCCGAAGGCTATCAAAAAGACATCGCAGAGGGTCGCAGTCTTTGGCAGGTTCTGCCCGAGCGCTACGGCCTCAGCCTTGATCTTATGGGCGGTGACCTGGACGCGATCCCAAGACAAGGCCCGTTGATTGTTGTTGCAAATCATCCGTTTGGCATTCTGGACGGATTGATGCTGGGCCATCTTCTGGACCGCGCGCGGGGGGATTTCCGCATTCTGGCGAATGCCGTTTTCCGACGCGCACCAGAGCTGGACAAAGTCTTGCTGCCGATCTCTTTTGACGACACGCGCGAGGCTGCGTTTGACGACACGCGCGAGGCTGCGCGGCAAAACCTGCACACCCGCGATGCGGCCCTGGCTTTGCTGTCCGAAGGCGGCACGATCGGCATTTTTCCGGGTGGCACGGTGTCCACCTCACTCGGGTTGTTCTCTCATCCGATGGACCCGACGTGGCGCAATTTCACCGCCAAGATGATCGCGAAATCCGGCGCGACCGTGCTGCCGGTCTTCTTTGATGGCCATAACTCCCGCCTGTTTCAGCTTGCCAGTCGGCTGCACAGCAATCTGCGCCTTGGGCTTTTGGTGTCGGAGTTTCGCGCCCGCACCGACACGCCGGTCAGGGTCGTGATCGGCAAACCCATGACGGCGCAAAGCCTCGGCTCTTTTGGCAATGACGCCTCAAGCCTGATGCGGCATCTGCGTCAGGTCACCTACGCTCTTTCCCCCCGACCGCTGAGCAGTTACGCTCTGGGCTATGAATTCGAGGCCCGCTACAAGCCTCGGTAAAACCCGGCAGGCAAGGGTAGGGGCGAAGATGGCGGTTGGTGTGTTTGATTCTGGCCTTGGTGGCCTGACGGTTCTGGATGCGGTTACCCGCAAGATGCCTGAACAAGCCTTTGTTTATCTTGGGGATAACGCCCATGCCCCTTACGGCGTGAGGACCTCGGAAGATATTTTCCAACTGACCTGTGCGGCGACCGAACGGCTTTGGCAAGAGGGCTGCGATCTGGTGATTCTGGCCTGCAACACCGCCTCGGCGGCGGCCCTGAAGCGGATGCAGGAAACATGGGTGCCCAAGGACAAGCGGGTCTTGGGCGTTTTTGTGCCCTTGATCGAGGCGCTCACCGAACGGCAATGGGGCGACAATTCCCCGCCGCGGGAAGTGGCCGTCAAACATGTGGCCTTGTTCGCAACCCCCGCGACCGTGGCAAGCCGCGCCTTTCAGCGCGAACTGGCCTATCGTGCCATCGGTGTGGACGTAGAGGCGCAGCCCTGCGGCGGGCTGGTGGATGCAATCGAGCAGGGCGATGAGATTTTGGCCGAAGCGCTGGTGCGCAGCCATGTCGAGGCTTTGCAGCGCCGGATGCCGAAGCCCGAAGCGGCGATCCTTGGCTGCACACATTATCCGCTTTTGGAAAAGGCCTTTTCCGATGCCCTCGGCCCGGATGTTGCCGTGTATTCGCAGGCTAATCTGGTGGCGGAAAGCCTGTCGGATTATCTGACCCGGCGGCCAGAGTTTCGGGGGGCGGGCACCGTTTCGAAGTTCCTGACAACGGGAAATCCGGCGCGGGTCTCTGACAAGGCCACGCAGTTCTTGCGCCGCAAAATCACCTTTGAAGCGGCCTGAGGCGGCGTTATCCCTGCGCAGGCGCTGAGCCGTTGGGTTTGTGGTAAAGCGCCCCGTAAGCGCTTTGCACGAAATCTTCGGCCGAGCTGCACAGATAGGACGCTTTTTCCAGCCATGCGGGGTTGATCTCTACCCCCCAGCCCGGCGCATCGGGGATGGTCACGCAGCCATCCCGCACCGCGAAAGGTGCGCCCAGAAAGAGGTCGTTCTGCCAAGGGTAATAATCCTCCCCCTCGATGGAGAGTTCGAGATATTTGCCAGCATTCGGGATCGCCCCCAAAAGATGCATGGAGCACATCGTGACCAGGGACAGGTTCGCGCTATGCGGCGTGCAGGCCAGCCCGGCCCGGCCCGCCATTTCCGCCACCTGCAAGGTCCGCGACAGTCCCCCCATATACATGACGTCCGGTTGCACGATATCGACGGCCCGCATCGCGATCATGCGCGACCATGTGGCAAGGTCCCAATCCTGTTCGCCGCCGGTCACATCGACGTCGAGCGCGGCCGTCACCGCCGCCGTTGCCTCCAGATCCCAATAGGGGACAGGTTCTTCATAATGGCCAATGCCATGATCTTGCAGCATTTTGCCGATTGTGATTGCCCGAGGCACAGAGAAGCCTGAATTGGCGTCCACCAACAGATCAATCCCTGCGCCCATCGCCTCGGCCATGACCGGAATGATGGTTTCGGTCCGGCCTTCCCATTCGTCCCGATCCTCGCCGCATTCCGCGCCGATCCGCCATTTGACCGCCGTAAAGCCTTGTTCGCCACATAGCCGCTTCATCCGCTCGGCCTCGGCCAAAGGGGTGATGTCGCGCTTCATGGAGGAGGCATAGGCCCGCAATGGCCCCGGCTCTCCGCCCAGAAGGGCCACGACCGGCAAGCCTAGCTCGCGGCCTTTCATATCCCAAAGGGCGGTGTCCAGCCCTGCCATGGCGCGGGCGCGGTAGGTGCCGGGGAATTTATGCTCGCGCCGCTCGATCAGCGCCAAGAGCCCCGCGATATCGCCGCTATCCGCACCCAAAGCCCAAGGGGCGATCTGGCGGTGCAGGACTTGGGCCGTGATATCAGCATTATAGGTGCTGGTCTGACCCCAGCCAAAGCGGCCATCCTCTGCCGTGACCTTGACGAAACAGACGAATTCAGTGCCGAAGGTTTCCAGTTTTGTGATCTTCGCCATGATGCCCCCAAAAAAGCCCCGCCTGCGGCTTGTACCAGCCGCCCGGCATTCCAAAGCCCTGTGTGAAAGCCCAAAGCCTTTGCGTCAATCGGCATTTTCCCTCGCCAAGCCGTGACCCCGCAGGGCCTTGCATCTGGCCCCGCTCCGGCCCCATTATAGCGCAAAGAACAGGAGCGGATGATGACCCATAAGATAGCGATCCTTGGTGCCTCGGGCTATACGGGGGCGGAACTCGTGCGCCTGATCGCCTCGCACCCCGAGTTTGAGATCGTGGCGCTGTCCGCCGATCGCAAAGCCGGGCAAAGCATGGCATCGGTCTTTCCTTTCCTGCGGCATCTAAGTTTGCCGACCCTGCAAAAGATTGATGAGATTGATTTCTCGAAGGTCGATCTGGCCTTTTGCGCCTTGCCCCATGCCACCACGCAGGTCGTGGTGTCGGCGCTTCCGCGCGACCTGAAAATCGTCGATCTGTCGGCGGATTTCCGGCTGCGCGACCCGGCGGAGTATGAAAAATGGTACGGCCAGCCGCATACCGCTGTCGATTTGCAGGCAGAGGCCGTTTACGGCCTGACCGAGTTTTACCGCACGGAAATCGCCTCGGCCCGGCTTGTGGCAGGCACGGGCTGCAATGCGGCCACCGGGCAATTTGCGCTGCGCCCCTTGATCGAGACGGGGGTGATTGATCTCGACAATATCCTGATCGACCTCAAGGCCGGGGTCAGCGGGGCAGGGCGCTCGCTCAAGGAAAATCTGCTGCATGCAGAGCTTTCGGGCGGCACCCATGCCTATTCGGCGGGGGGCAAGCACCGCCATCTGGGCGAGTTTGACCAAGAGTTCTCCAAGATCGCGGGCCGCCCGGTGCATATCCAGTTCACGCCGCATCTTTTGCCGATGAACCGGGGCATTCTGGCCACGACCTATGTGCAGGGGGATGCGGCCACAGTCCACGCGACCCTGGCCGCGCGCTATGCAGATGAGCCGTTCCTTGAGGTGCTACCTTTCGCCACGCTCCCCTCGACACGCGACATCGCAGGCTCCAACTTCTGCCATATCGGAGTGATCGGTGACAGGATCCCCGGCAAGACAATCGTGGTTGCGGCCCTGGATAACCTTACCAAAGGGTCCTCGGGGCAGGCGATCCAGAACGCGAACCTGATGTTGGGAGTGGCGGAGACAACGGGCCTGATGCTGGCCCCGATTTTCCCGTGAGGAGACCATGAAGGGACTTAAAAAGAAACGCCGTATCCAGATCATCATTCTGGCTTTTGTCGCCCTCGGGATTTCAACCGGGCTGATTGGCTATGGCATGCGTGACGGGATCAACTTTTTCCGCGCGCCCTCGCAGGTGGTGGCAGAGCCGCCGCCCGAAACCGAAACCTTCCGGATCGGCGGATTGGTGGAGGAAGGCTCTATCCAGCGCGGGCAGGGTGAGGTTATCAGCTTTCGGGTGACCGATGGCGGGGCCACGGTGCCAGTGGTGTTCGCGGGGATCCTGCCCGATCTGTTTTCCGAAAATCAGGGGATGATCGGCACTGGCCGACTTGTGAACGGCGTCTTTGAAGCCTCTGAAATCCTTGCGAAACATGATGAGACCTACATGCCCAAAGAGGTCATGGATGCCCTGAAGGCGCAGGGCGTCTACAAAGAACCGAACGGTTGATTGCAGCCCCGTGAAGGGGAAATGCGCCACAGTTTCCGGCAATCGGGGCACAAGCCCCCTTGCCGGAGATTTGTGATGCAAACGCCCCTAAGCGCCCAGACCCCCAAAGACATCGCCCGTGAGATTGTCGCCCGTGAGGGTGGTTTTGTGAACGACCCGGATGATCCGGGCGGGGCCACGAATTTCGGCGTCACGATCCATACGCTCCAATGGCTTGGGCTGGATCTGGATGGCGACGGGCGGGTCACCGAGGCGGATTTGCACCTTTTGACCGAAGACAAAGCGGTCGAGATCTATTTGCAGCATTACTACCACGCGCCGGGCATCGCGCTTTTGCCCGAAGCGCTCCAACCGTCGGTCTTTGACATGATGGTCAATGCCGGGGCCAATGCGATCCGGCTTTTGCAGCGGATGCTGGGCAAGATGGGCTTTGCCTGCGCGATTGACGGGGCCATCGGCCCGCAAACAATCGCCGCAGCGCAAGCGGCCTTTGCGGCGGCACCGGACCATCTCGCAAATGCCTATGCGATTGAGCGGCGCAATTACTATTACCGTCTTGCCGATGGCCGCCCCGCGAGCCGCAAATATGCGCGGCGTCGGGATGGCGGCAAAGGCGGTTGGATCACGCGGGCAGAGGCGTTTCTGGACCCGCGCTATCATCTGAGCGAGGCGGATCACAAGGCGCGGGTGGCGGCATGGGGCTGATTGGCAACCTGATTGGCGGGCCTGCCGCCGTCACCGCGCTTGGCAGTGCCGCCCGCGACGTGGCAGAGGTGTTCACCCCTTCGGCCACCCGCCGGATGGAACTGTCTGCCGAGGCGCAGATGGCAGCCCTTTCGCAGCTAGGCGCGGAATATGCCGATCCGGGGCTTGGCTGGTTCGACCGGATGGTCAATGGCCTCAACCGTCTGCCGCGCCCGATGCTGGCCTTTGGCACTCTGGGTCTGTTTGTCTATGCCATGATCGACCCGGAAAGTTTTGGCGCGCGCATGGTCGGGCTGAACCTTGTGCCAGAGCCGCTGTGGTGGCTTCTGGGGGCGGTCGTGGGGTTCTATTTCGGGGCGCGGGAGGCGCATTACTTTCGCACCCGCCCCGTCGCCTCTCCCGCCCCGTCGCTGGTAGAAACGCCAGATGAAAACCCCGCATTGGAGGATTGGCGCGCCCGAAAATCCTGAAGTTTCCGCCCCAGCCACCCGAAAGAGCCGAAGTGGGGGGGCATTGACCCGGCCTCTCCGCTCTGGCATTCCCATTTGCAATAAATGGGGCCTAGAACAATGAACCTTTTCTCTGAAATCCGCGCGCTTGTCATCGGTGAAATCGAAGCGATGATGGCGGCCGGGGATCTTCCGGCCGGGCTGGATCTGGCCGCAGTTGCGGTGGAACCGCCGCGCGATGCCGCCCATGGCGACATGGCGACCAATGCGGCGATGGTCCTTGCCAAACCGGCGGGCAAAGCCCCGCGCGCGATTGCAGAGGCTTTGGCGGCGCGCCTGCTGGGCGATCCGCGCATCGCCAGCGTCGAAGTTGCTGGCCCCGGTTTTCTGAACTTCCGCTTGCAAGCCCCTGTTTGGCAAGAAGTTTTGAAGTCTGCACTTGTGGCGGGCTCCGCCTTTGGACGCGCAGAAATCGGCGCGGGCCAGAAGGTGAATGTGGAATTTGTCTCGGCCAACCCAACGGGCCCGATGCATGTGGGCCATGTGCGCGGCGCGGTGTTCGGCGATGCGCTGGCCCGGCTTCTGGATTTCGCGGGCTATGACGTAACCCGTGAATATTACATCAATGACGGCGGCGCGCAGGTCGATGTGCTTGCGCGCTCTGCCTATGAGCGTTACCGCGAGGCGCATGGGTTAGAGCCTGAAATCCGCGAAGGGCTTTACCCCGGCGATTATCTGATCCCGGTTGGCGCGGCGATGAAAGACAAATGGGGCGACAGCCTGCTTGGCAAAGGCGAAGAGGTCTGGCTTTCAGACGTGCGCGATTTCGCGACCGCCATGATGATGGAGATGATCCGCGAAGATCTGGCGGCCCTTGGTGTCCAGATGGATGTCTATTCCTCGGAAAAGGCGCTGTACGGCACTGGCAAGATCGAAGCTGCGATCAACACCCTTCGGGACATGGGCCTGATCTATGAAGGCACGCTGGAGCCGCCGAAAGGCAAGCTGCCCGAAGATTGGGAGGCGCGCGAGCAGACGCTGTTCCGCTCCACCGAGCATGGCGATGACGTGGATCGCCCGGTGATGAAATCCGATGGCTCCTGGACCTATTTCGCCCCCGATATCGCCTATCACTTCGATAAGGTGCAGCGGGGCTTCGATCAGTTGATCGACATTTTCGGGGCCGATCACGGCGGCTATGTGAAGCGGATGAAGGCGGTGGTTTCGGCGCTGTCGGGCGGCAAGGTTCCGCTGGACATCAAGCTGATCCAGCTGGTGAAGCTGTGGAAGAATGGCGAGCCCTTCAAGATGTCCAAGCGCGCGGGCACTTTCGTGACCCTGCGCGACGTGGTGGAGCAGGTGGGTGCAGACGTGACCCGCTTCGTGATGCTGACGCGCAAGAATGATGCGGCGCTGGATTTCGATTTCGACAAGGTGATGGAGCAATCCAAGGACAACCCGGTTTTCTATGTGCAATATGCGAATGCCCGGATCAATTCGGTCCTGCGCAAGGCACGCGAGGCCGGGGTCGAGGTTGATGACGCCCATCTTGCCGCCGCCGATCTGTCGCAACTCGATCACGCGGCAGAGCTGCATCTGGCCAAAAAGATCGCCGAATGGCCGCGTCTGGTGGAAATCGCCGCCCGTGGGAACGAGCCACATCGCGTCGCCTTCTACCTCTATGAGATCGCCTCCGATCTTCACGGGCTGTGGAATCGCGGCAATGATGAGCCGGGTTTGCGCTTTGTTCAGGACGATAAGGCCACAACACAAGCGAAAATTGCCCTCGCGCGGGCAACAGGCGTTGTGATTTCTGCCGGTCTTGCTATTCTTGGGGTGACGCCGGTCGAAGAAATGCGCTGAAAAATCAAGCGCCCGTCGGTGTTCAAACAGGCAAGACAGCGCATCGGTTCGCCGAGCGCGCAGTGAGGCAGAGCATGGCAGACGTGAATTTTGATCGTTTCGACGGTGGCGTGCAGACGCGTGGCGGGTCGCAGTTTCTTCATCTGACGGGGGCGGTGATCTCGCTCGCCCTGATCGTCGGGGCAGGCTATTGGGGCTACAAGCTTGCGGTGCGCGATATTGCCGGGATCCCGGTTGTGCGCGCGCTGGAAGGGCCGATGCGCGTTGCCCCCGAAGAGCCGGGCGGCGTGATTGCAGCCCATCAGGGGCTGGCCGTCAATTCTGTCGCTGCCGATGGTGCGGCCTCTCGACCCGCTGACACGCTGATCCTTGCGCCGCGCCCGATTGATCTGACGACCGAAGATGCGGCGGGCACCATGGCTGCCCTTGCCCCGCCGGTTTCGGCCCGCACTCAAGGGCGCGCGGGGCTTGAGTTGCCGCAACTCTCTGCCCCCGCAGCGCCCCCGCCCGTCGTTGTCGGGTCTGCGAATACGGCTGTTTTGTCGATCCAGGAAGTGTCTTTGACCACCGAACTGGAAGCCCCGGAACCGCAGGTCGCGGCGCTGATCCCGGAGGCACGAGCCCCTTTGCCCAAAGGCGTTGTGCAGCGCTCTCCGCGGCCGGCGCCGCGCCCCGGCACCCGCGCCGAGGTGGTGCCGGTCGTGGCCAGTTTGGAAGACAGTCCCGAAACGGATGGCTCGTCTCTGGTCGCTGGTACAAAGCTGGTGCAACTTGGTGCCTTTGACAGCGCCGAGACGGCCCGGTCCGAATGGCTGCGCCTGAATGGGCGGTTCGGCGATCTGATGCGCGGCAAGACCCGCATCGTACAGACCGCACAAAGTGGCGGGCGGACTTTCTATCGCTTGCGCGCCGAGGGTTTCGCGAATGACGCGGAATCGCGGCGTTTCTGTTCGGCCTTGGTGTCCGAGCAGGCAGCCTGCATCCCGGTCACGGTGCGATGACCCCTGCGGGCGCGGCGATTCTGGGCTGCGCCGGGCTGCGGCTAACCTCTGATGAGGCGGCGTTTTTTCGCGATGCGGACCCGTTTGGCTTCATCCTTTTTGCGCGCAATGTCGCAGATCCCGACCAGTTGCACGCCCTGACAGGGGATCTGCGCGATGCGGTGGGGCGCGATGCGCTTGTCGTCACCGATCAGGAAGGCGGCCGCGTGCAACGCCTGCGCGCGCCGCATTGGACCGAATGGGCGCCCCCGCTCGACATGGTGGAGCGTACCCTTAGCCTCGCACCGACTGCGGGTCGGGACGCGGCTGCGCGCCGGGCAATGTGGCTGCGCTATCGGCTGATCGGGGCAGAACTGCGTGCGGTGGGGATTGATGGCAATTGCGCGCCCTGCCTTGATCTGGCGACGCCTGACACGCATCCTTTCCTGCGCAACCGCTGCTTTTCGGACAGGCCAGAGGGGGTGGCAGATCTCGGCCG
>JAQWYA010000114.1 GCA_029254215.1 Pseudorhodobacter sp.
ACTTGCCCGAAGGGAGCTTTGTAATGGTGGCCATGTGCGATACCTGTGCTGTGGTGTCGCAACCACCTTACAACAGCAAGGCAGGCATGTGCAATATATGTGCATAATGCACCAAAACCGTAGCAGATCAGATCAAACATGTGTGTAAAACATCAGCAAAATAGGTGTATTTCGCTTGTATGAAGGACTATAAATGTCACCCCTGAGGATATTTTTGAACAGATGAAGCCGGTTGCGGTTTCGCGGGGCGAGATCAGCCTGCCGTATCAAGCCAGATCGTGACAGGGCCTGCATTTGTCAGGGCCACATCCATATCGGCGCCGAACTCTCCATTCGCGGTAGGAATGCCCAGCGATGCCACGGCTTTTGTGAAGGCGTGATAGAGATCGCGCCCTGTTTCGGGCGGGGCGGCGGCGGAAAATCCGGGGCGGTTGCCGCGCGATGTGTCGGCTGCAAGGGTGAACTGGCTGACGATCAGGGCCGAGCCCCCGCTGTCTTTCAGCGAGAGGTTCATTTTGCCCGCCGCATCCTTGAAGATCCGGAGTTTGGCAATCTTGGCCGCGAGTTGATCGGCTTCGGCTTGGGTATCGCCCTGCATTGCGCAGATCAGAATCAGGAGGCCGGGGCCGATTTCCCCGATGACCTGCCCTGCGACGGTGACGCGGGCATCGTGGACGCGTTGAAGGAGCGCCCTCACAGCTCATGGCTCCAGGGTGGGTTGGCACCGGCGCGCGAGACCGTGATGGCTGCGGCGCGCGTGCCAAGCGTCAGGGCTGCATCAAGGGCGGCGTCGGACAGCGAGGCGAGTGCGGGTTTCGACAAAAGCCCCTGCGATTGCAGCGAGGCCAAGACGCCCGCGTTGAATGTGTCGCCCGCCCCGACTGTATCGGCCACCGTAACTTTCCGGGCTGCGACGAAGCGGTCTTGGCTGGCCGTGACGGCGCGTGCGCCGCTGGCTCCTTCGGTGACGAACACCACTTTGGGCCCCTGTGCCAGAATCGTTCGGGCGAGGGGCACAATGTCGCCATCGCCTGACAGCCAGCGCAAATCCTCATCACTGAGTTTGACGATGTCGGCGCGGGCCATCATTGCTTCAATCCGGTGGCGGTAGGCCACTTCATCGGTGATGAAACTGGCGCGGATATTGGGGTCGATCATCGTGACGCGGTGATCCGCCTCGCGGGCCTGAAGCGCCTCATAAGTGCTGGCGGCAGGGTCATTCACCAAAGAGATCCCGCCGAAAAACAAGGTGCTGATGCTGTCGGGCAGGGTCGGAAGGTCAGCGTGGTTCAGCAGCCGCCCCGCGGTATTCTCGTCATAAAAGGCATAGCTGGCCTGCCCGTTCGTCAGTTTGACAAAGGCCAGCGTCGTCGGGCGGGCGGAGCGGGCGGCATGGCTGGTTTTGACCTTGGACGCCGCGAGCGCATCGACCAGAATCTCGCCGAAGAGATCGGTGGAGAGGCCCGAGAAAAACTCGGTCGGGGCGCCGAGACGCCCCAAGGCGATGGCCGTGTTGAATACCGCCCCCCCGGCATAGGGAGAGAAGGCGGGTTCATTGCCCGTGGTCGTCCGGGGCAACATGTCAATCAGCGCTTCACCGCAGCAGAGGATCATCTTGGCATTCCTAATTCTTGGCTGCCCGCAGTATAGAGGATTCAACTGTTAGCGCAAACATGAACTGCAAACGGGCTTAGCGATTGAAGAATTCCTGCAGATTCGCCCGCACACGGTCCAAGGGGCTTGCCCCGGACATGTCAGGCACAAAGGTCATGCCGGTGATGGCCTCGAACGCGTCGATATAGACTTGCGAGGTTGCGGCGATCATCTCGGCCGGGATTTCGGGGATCGGATCGGAATAGGGATCGCAGCGGGCGGCCACCCAAGAACGGATCACATCCTTGTCGAAGGAGGGCGGGCGGCTTCCGGCCTCGAAGGCGGCGGGATAGCCATCGGCCAGCCAATAGCGCGAACTGTCCGGCGTGTGAATTTCATCGGCCAGAAGGATGTTGCCCTCGGCATCGGTGCCGAATTCGTATTTCGTATCGACCAGAATCAACCCGCGCTTTGCCGCCATCTCTTGACCGCGCGCAAAAAGCGCCAGCGCCACGGAAGAAACGCGGTCCCATTGCTCTTGGCTCAGCAGGCCTTCCGCGACGATCTGTGCGGCGGTCAGCGGTTCATCATGGCCGCCGTCGAAGGCTTTGGAGGTGGGAGTGATGATCGGTTCCGGCAGCGGGGCATTGTCGCGCAACCCATCGGGCAGAACATGGCCATACATCGCGCGCTGCCCCTGCCGGTAAAGCGTCAGCACAGAGGTGCCCGTGGTGCCCGCCAGATAGCCCCGAACCACGATTTCAACCGGCAGGATCGTCAGCCGTTTGCCGATGACCACATTCGGATCGGGGTAAGACAGCACATGGTTGGCGCAGATATCCGCCGTATGATCGAACCAGAACCGCGCGGTTTGCGTCAGCACTTGCCCTTTGAACGGGATCGCCGCCAAAATCCGGTCGAAGGCCGAAATCCGGTCCGAGGAAATCAGGATCCGCCGATCATCGGGCAGGTCATAGCAATCGCGAACCTTGCCGAAATAGGGGTTGGGCAGTTCCGGGATAACGGCGTGATCTAGGATGCGGGTCAGGTCGGTCATGGGGCTCTCGCGCTGGAATGCGGCCTCTATCACGGCAAAAGGGGGCGAAAGTCAATCCGCACCCGGTGCGGCGGGCAAGGGCGCAAGGCTGGCCAACTCGCCCAAGGTCACGGGTTTCAGAGGCGGGCGGATGCGCAGGCTTCCGACTGTTTCAGGGACGGTCTGATGATGATCTGCAAGCAGATGCGTCAGCGTGGCGGCACAGTTGCGCCCCTGACACGGCCCCATTCCCGCGCGGGTAAAGGTCTTAAGCTGCGCCGGGCCTCGACATCCCAGAGCCGCCGAGCGGCGGATATCACCGGCGCTGACCTCTTCGCAGCGGCAGATGATCGTCTGATCTTCTGGAAGAAGGGCTGTGGGGTAGGGCAGGAAGGCTGCGTCCAAAAAGGGCCGGGCGGCCAGATCAAGGCTGCGCCGTGCGCGCAGGTTGCGGGCCATCAGATCGCGACTGGCCGTCGGTACTGCACCCAGATCATGCGCAATCTCCAGCGCTGCGATCTGCCCCGACAGGGCCGCGGTTTGCGCGCCTCCGATGCCGCCGCCATCGCCTGCGACAAACACCGCCCCGCGCGAGGAGCGGCCCCAAGCGTCAATGACCGGGGCAAAACAGTGCTGGGCGCTGTGCCATATGTGGTCAAGGCCCAGCAGGCGGCTGGCTTGCGTGTTGGGAATGACGCCGTGGTGCAACAGCACCATTGTGCAGTCGATCCGATGCGCCTTGCCGCGATGGGTGAAGCTGAGCGCCTGCGCGGCCTCCTCCCCCTCGATGGTCAGCCGGGTCGCGCCGCGATAGCGGGCCACGCCTCCGCGCCGCAATTCCGCCAAAAGCCCCAGACCCTTCAGAAGGTAAGAGGCCCCCAAGGCGGCGCGGGGCAAATGCCGCAGCGCCCGCAAACGATCCCCGGCGCTTTGCGTTTCCACCAAGGCCAGCGGCGGGCTTCCGGCGCGCAGCATCTGGGCCGCCACAAGATACAGCAAAGGCCCGGACCCCGCCAGAACCGCGCCTTGCGGCACAAGCCCGGATTGCTTGATCAGGATCTGCGCCGCCCCGGCCGTCATCACGCCCGGAAGCGTCCAGCCGGGCAGAGGCATGGGGCGCTCTGTGGCCCCGGTGGCCAGCAAAAGCCGCCGGGCGCTGAGGGTCCTGGCCACCCCCTGCTGCGAGAAGGTGACAGCCACGTCCCCGGTAGGCGGGGCCGATACTGACCAGACCACCGCCCCCGGAAGATGGGTCAGGTTGGGGTGCGATAGCCCGTCCGCCAAGGCCCGACCCTTGCCAAACTCCGGCCCAAGGATCTGATGCTGTCGCGGCGTGGCTTTGGTGACATTGCGATAAATCTGGCCGCCGGGTTGGGCCTGTTCATCCAGAACTACGGCCTTGATCCCGGCTTCCGCCGCAAGCCGGGCTGCGGCCAGTCCCGCTGGCCCCGCGCCGACAATCACCAGATCTATGTGCACCCGCCGCCCCCTATGTTTGCCCGCTTGCCGACCTTTTTACCCCTGGATCCGCGCGCTGCAAGCATGCCTCAAGCGGCAAGCCCGCTATTGCATCTGTGCGGCATAGATTACGGCCCCAAGGATCAGCGCCCCGGCCAGAACCGCAAAGCCGATTTTCCAGATCGACCAGGGTCGCTCTCCCTGAACCTTGCCGGTTTGTCCATTGACCACAAAGCGATAGGTCTTGCTATTGTATTTATAGGCCGCCATCCAGACCGGCAGCAGAACATGCTTGAACGTCTCGTCCCGGTAATCGGTGCTGACTTGGTTGATCCGCTGCTCATCCCCGCCGATGTCTTGGCGGACATCCTGTCGGATCACCTGCGCCATGATCTGTTGCGCATGGGTCTGGCCGTCGGCAAGGGAAACGGTATAGCCCTCGGCACTGAAACCGGCGAGGTAATCGACGCGGTAGGCCGTAAGGGCCGTCAGGTCCCAAGGCTCCAGCGCTTCTGTGTAGCGGCGCGGCAGGCTTTGCGAGGCAAGCACCAGCACATCGTCAAAGGCCCGCGCAACCCAGCCGCTGACCCCGTGCCAACGGGTTTTGCGCACGCGCTCCTGCCGTGTCTGGGTCTTGCCGTTCACGGTTTCGGTCACGCTGCGGGTTTCATAGTAATAGGTGCCGCGCTGCCCGGAATAGCGCGATCGGGTCGCGGCGTCGAAAGTCCAATAGGGCACATAAATCCCCGAGAGCGCGCGGCCCTTGCGGGCATAATCCACCAATCCGCCGGGCGCGAACCAAAGCCGCCCCAGCCAGCGGGTCATCGCGTCGCGGGCGGCGGCTTCGGGCAGTTGAAACGGGATCAACGCCTGCGGCTTGATCTGGCGATGCGTGCCTGTTCCGATCACCACGGGCGTTGCGCAAAACGGGCAATCGGCGGCATGAACCGCGCCTTCAAACGCCACCAGCGCCCCGCAATTGGGGCAGGGCGTCTGGCGCGGGGCCTCCATCGCGTCTTGTGGCAGGTCATCGCGCAGGCCGCGCGCCAGATCCAACTCCCCCAAGGCGCGGCTGCGGGCCGAGGCGGGCATTTCCGGGATCGCCTGCACCTGCCCGCAATGATCGCAGCGCAGCTCTGTCTGCCCCGGCGCATAGCGCAGGTCAGCCCCGCAACTGTTGCAGGGAAAGCGGTGTTCTGCGTCGGAAAGGGCCTCTGTCACGGGGTTACGCTCCGGGTGGCGGCGGCGGGGAGACCGTGAACAGCTGCGCAAGCTCCATGATTTCTCCGGCCGGTTTCCAACCATCCTGCCCGGCTGTCCAAACCATCGTCGCCCGCGAAAACTGCCCCGAGGTGATCAGCCGCCCCAGATGGCTGCGCGAAAACGGTCCCTGCGTCGCGCCATTTTCTGCGATATGCCAGAGTTTCTCGACCGGCGGCGGGGGCGGAGGCGGCGGGGCCATTTGCGGCGCGGGCGCTGCGGCCCCCCAAGGGCCGGGCTGCATTTGCTGGGCCATGCCCATGCCCATGGCCGCGCCAATCCCGGCGGTCATTGCGGCACCAGCCCCTGCGTTCGGGTTTGCCATCGCCTCGGCCGCATTGAACTGCATGTATTTGTTCAGATCACCCACGATCCCCATTGAGGTGCGCTTGTCCAGCGCGGCCTCCACGGCTTCGGGCAATGAGATATTCTCGATGTAAAGTTCGGGCAGCGACAGACCGTATTCGGCCACTTTCGCAGCAATCGCCTTGGCCACAAGGGCCCCCAGATCGGCGGTGTTGGCCGCCATATCCAGCACCGGGATGTTCGAGGCGGCCAGCGCTCGGCTCATTTCCTGCAATATCACGTTGCGGATCTGAAAACTGATTTCATCGGCGGTAAACTCGCCATCCGTGCCGACGATCTCGGTCATGAAGCGCGCCGGGTCCGCCACGCGCATCGAATAGGTACCGAAAGCCCGGATTCGGACGGGGCCGAATTCGGGATCGCGGGTCATGATCGGGTTCTTGGTGCCCCATTTCAGATCGTTGAAACGGGTGGTGTTGACGAAATACACCTCGGATTTGAAGGGGCTGTCAAAGCCGTGATCCCAATGCTGAAGCGTTGTCATGATCGGCATGTTGTTGGTTTCCAACATGTAAAGGCCGGGGCCAAACACATCGGCCAATTGCCCTTCATGCACGAAAACCGCCGCCTGACCTTCGCGCACGGTCAGCTTGGCCCCGTATTTGATCGCGTGCCCCTGCCGTTCAAACCGCCAGACCATGGTGTCGCGCGTGTCATCAACCCAGTGGATGACGTCGATGAATTCGCCCTTGAGAAAGCCGAAAACCATTGCAGGCTCCTTTTCAGTGTTGTCCGACGGGCGCGTGGCGCCGTCCTGTTCTGTCGTCTAGCTGCCGCCCCCCAGCAGTTCTTCGGCGATTTCCGCCACGATGGGGTTTGCCTGGGGGACCCGCATGCCGGGTTTCAGCCGCTTATCATACAAGATCCGCAGCATGTTTTCATCCATCGGTGTCAGCAGCGCGAATTCCTGATCGTCGTTGAAGATCGAGGGCCGGGCCGAAGGGCTGTCGTTGGGAAGGCCAAGCCCTTGGGCGATTTCCTCATGCAGGCAAGACAGATGCATGAGGTCAGGATGCTCTGCCCGGACCACCGCAAAGGCGCGTTGATACAAAGAACTGCCGTTATCGACCATCGCCGAGACCTGACAATAGGTCGAAGAGGGCATCCGCGTGAACGCCCCGATTTCAGAGGCTGAAATGCCGGGAAGAGCGGTGCTTATTGCTGGCGCGAGGTTCTGCCGCTCTTCTTCATTGACGATATAAAGGTGAAAGTTCACCCCCGTATCGGCCAGCGTGATCGGGTGGCCCGTGATCCGGGACAGGCGCGCCAGCAGCGAGGCCACGCGGGCCCGCTCGGTCGCGCGCCGCTCTGCCGGGACCGAGGCCCCGAAATACAGGCCAAGCCGGACGGGCGCTTCCCAGCGGCGCAACCGGCTTTCCGTGGCCCGCGCAACCAGCCGCCCCGAGGAGGTGTCGAATTCGTCAAACAGGGCGACCTTGATGAAATTGTTGGTCAGCATCCGGGCCGTATAGGGCGCATCCGCAGCCCCGCTATCGGTGCGCAGCAACCCGCGTGACAAAAGCCCCGATTGCAGCCCGGCATAATAGGTGGTCAGGGCCGCACTTGCAGCAGAGGGCGGCATGCCTGCGCCGATCCGGGGTGGGGGCGGATGGCCCGCCCCGCCCCCAAGACCCGCAGGCATGGCAGTGCATCCTGCCAATCCGGCCGCGAACAATGCCGCTGTGCCCAATCGCAGTGCCAGATCAATCGGGCGCGACAGTCTTGCCATTCACGAAGCTTCCTTGCCTAGACCTTGACGCCCACCGTATCGCCCAAACCATCCTTGCGGGCCTTGGCAGAAGCAAGCGTATCGCGCAACTCATGCTCCATCTTCACCAATTCCTCTTCGGCGGCGGCGCGTTTGGCTTTGCCCTCATCCGCGATGGCAAGGCTTTCATTGATCGTGGCAATCAGGGTGGCATTGGCCTGCTTGACGGCTTCGATGTCAAAGACGCCCCGCTCCATCTCGGTGCGGACAATCCGGTTGGTTTCCTGAAGGTTCTGCGCGTTGGAGGTCAGGAGCTCATTCGTCAGGTCATTTGCTGCACGGATCGATTCGGCCGCCTCGCGGGACCGCTGGATCGTGACGGCCTGTGCCAATTGCGTTTCCCAAAGCGGCACGGTGTTCACGAGGGTAGAGTTGATCTTGGTGACCAGCGACTTGTCGTTTTCCTGAACCAGCCGGATCGAGGGCAAGGATTGCATCGTCACCTGCCGCGTCAGCTTCAGATCATGGACCCGGCGTTCCAGATCATCCCGTGCGGCGCGCAAATCGCGCAATTCCTGCGCTTTCATGACCTGCTTGTCTTCGGGAGCGGCTTTGACCTCTGCCTCTTTGGCGGGAATGTCCTTGGCGTCCAGATCTTTCAGCTTGGCCTCGCCAGCCGCGATGTAAAGCGCCAGTTCCTCATAGAAATTGAGGGTCTTGTCATAGAGAAGATCCAGCGACTTGATATCTTTCAAAAGCGTATGCTCATGGCCCAGCAAGGTCTCGGTGATCTTGTCGATCTGGCCCTGAACATCTTCGAAGCGGGCCACGAATTTCGCAAAGGGAGCGGCCCGGCCCAGCAGCTTTTCCCACCAGCTTTGCTTGCGGCGCACATCGAGTTCCGAGACGGAAAAGCCCCGGATCGTGCTGACCATGCTGCGCAGGCTGTCGCCCGCGGGGCCCACATCCTTGTTCTTCACATCGGCCAGCATTTCCTGACTGATGACCTGCAATTCCGCCTGCGCGGAGGACCCGAAAGAGATGATCGACTGGGTGTTGCCCATGTCGATTTCGGCCATGCGTTTGGTGATCTCTGCGGCTTGCGGCGCCGGCGCGGCTTCCAGCGTCACCAACTCGCGCCCCGGTTCGGCCAAGACAACGGCTGTTACCTTTTCAACTTCTGCCAGCGTAGCGGCGGCTTTATCGCGGATCGTGTCGGCCATGGTTGCTCTCTTTACTCAGGGGGCCCTTGCGGGCGCGGTTCAAACCTTTGTGGGCGTCTCAAAACGGAGCCGATCCCGCAGCACTTCAATTTCGACATTCAGATCGGTGTGATCGTCGGACAACAGGGCGGTTGTCCGGTTCGCAAAGGTGGTCTCAAGATCATCCAGAAGCGAGAGGTAATCCTCGCGCATTTTTGGGTTCCGGCCCGAAGCGTAAAGATCGGCAAATTTAGCCGTCGCCTCTTTCGCGCCTTGCAAATAGACGCCCAGATATTTGCGCGCCGCTGTCAGATCGCGGGGGTCATCCTCCACCGTGCGGAATAGCTTGCGCGCGGTGGCGGTGAAACGGTCAACGCGGGCTTCAAGCTGGCGGTCGCGGGCGCGCAGGATCGCGTCGCGCATCCCTTCAAGATGCTTTTCGCCCGTGTCTACGGCGCGGGCAACGCGGTCCGTCTGATAGGTGTCGATGCCTTCGGTGCCCTTGTCGCGCAACGGGTCCAACCCGAAAGCGCCCAGATGCAACCCCGCCCCGATCGCCCCCAACAATGCCGAAATCAACACAGGCTGGTCGGCCATCACGGCACCTGCACCCAGACCAAGCCCGATCAGCCCTGCGGCAAGGATCTTGCGGGGCAGGGCGGGGCGGCGCGCGGTCTTGCGGGCCTCATAGGCTTCTTGGGCAAACAGACCCTCGCGGGTTTGCCATGCGCCAAGCAGCAAAAGCCCGAATGCCGAAAGACCCAGCGCCAGATCGGTGGGCTCGCCCTGAAAGGCTTTCCAGACGAAGGCAAAGGGCAGCAGGAAAAGCAGGTTGGATTTGAACCCCGCCTTGGTCGGTTTTTTGCCGTCAAAAGCATTCGGGGCAGCGTCAACGGGCCTTTGCCCGCCGCTGGCCCCGTCGGGGCTGAATTTTCTGCCGAACCGCTGCGCCATCAGGCCGCCCCTAACCCTGCAACATACAGAACAAGGGCGACCAGAAGCCAGAAAGAGGTTGTTTGTACCGCCGACCCAGACATGCCCCACCTTTTACCCAAAAAGACAGCTTGGCCTGACTATAGGGGGCGTGGGCGTGGCGTTAAAGCCTCTTCACCGGGAAAAAGCGCCGCTTATTCCCCTCTGGGGCGGCGTCCGGGCGATTTGCCCCCTTTTGAGGCAGGCCGAGGCGCGGCTTTCGCCCAGCCCTTGGTGCTGGCCGGTTTGGGGCGCGCGGGGGCAGCGGCTGGAGTGGCCGGGGCGGCAGCGCCACCACCCGAGGCCCGAGGCGCGCGGCTTAGCGGTGGCTGGGATGCGGCCCGTTGCAGCCTTGGACCCTTGGGGCCGGATTTTGCAGGCGCGGATTTGGCGCGGGGGTCCGCAACCGCATCCTCGGGCGTTTCCTTCTGGCCCAACTGATCGCGCAACACACGGCCCTTCACCTCTTCGACATCGCCGGGGCCAAGATCGCCCAGCCGGAAGGGGCCATAGCTGACGCGGATCAGCCGGTTCACGACCAGCCCCACCGCCTGCATTGCCCGCCGAATTTCGCGGTTCTTGCCTTCGCGCAAGCCCACGGTCAGCCACGCATTGGCCCCCTGTATCCGGTCAAGACTGACGATCATCGGCTGGAAATTCTCACCATCAACCGAGATGCCCTTGCGCAGCGGGTCCAGATCCGGGTCCATCGGGTTGCCCTTTACCCGGACGCGATACTTGCGCAGCCAGCCGGTGGAGGGCAGTTCCAGCTTGCGCTTCAGCCCGCCGTCATTCGTCAGCAACAGCAAGCCTTCGGAGTTAAGGTCAAGCCGCCCGATCGACATCACGCGGGGCATGTCTTCGGGCAGGTAGTCAAAAATCGTCTCGCGCCCCTTTTCATCCGAGGCCGAGGTGACCAAGCCGTCGGGCTTGTAATACAGCCACAACCGCGCCGGTTCGGGGGCGCCGACGGGCTGCCCATCCACGGTGATGCGGTCAGAGGCTGTTACATTCAGCGCCGGGCTGTCGATGACCTTGCCGTTCACAGCGACCTGACCCAATTCGATCATCCGCTCTGCCTCCCGGCGCGAGGCGACACCTGCGCGGGACAAGACTTTGGCGATGCGGTCGCCCTCGGGCTTTGGTGCTGCCGCAGCGTTTGGCTTGGCAGCGTCATTCGGCTTGGCAGCGGCGCTTTTCGGGGATTTGGGGGGTGTTGCGGGCATCAATGGCTCCTTGGGGTTGCGGCCCTGTCGCAGGGCGGCGGCCTGTGGGGCAACTGCCCCCGGCACCTCTCGCATAAGCGCCGAAAGCTGGCGGGGCAAGATCCTGCCGCAGATTTCCGTTGAATTTCCCTTGGTCGCGCGGCATTCCGGCAGCATGGCACAGTTTCGCAGCTTCATGGAGATCGCCTTGACCGAGGCGCGCGCCGCCGCTGACCGCGGCGAGGTGCCGGTGGGCGCGGTCATTATCGCGCCGGATGGCGAGGTTCTGGCCGCAGCCGGCAACCGGACGCGCGAGCTTCATGACCCGACCGCCCATGCCGAAGTTCTTGCGATCCGGGCCGCTTGCGCCAAGACCGGCTCCGACAGGTTGCCCGGCCATGATCTTTACGTCACGCTGGAGCCCTGCCCGATGTGCGCCGCTGCAATCTCTGCGGCCCGCGTGGCGCGGCTTTATTATGGGGCGTCGGACCCGAAATCAGGCGGGGTCGAGCAAGGAGCGCGGGTGTTTTCGCATCCCCAATGTCACCATGTCCCCGAGGTTTATGACGGGATCGGCGCGCAGGATGCCGCTGACCTTTTGCGCCGTTTCTTTGCCGCGAAGCGCAGCCCCGAGGCGTAGTGCCCCCGCCAAGCTCCCTAAAGTTTGATCGGGCGCATGACCTCAGGCTCGATCACCTGCACGCCGGGAAGGCCCTTGATCAGCGCCTCTGCCGATTGCTCCAGCAAGGGAAAGGTGCGGTAGTGGCAGGGGATGACTGTCTTGAAATTGAAATACTTAGCGGCGGCGAAGGCGGCGCGCTTCATATCCATGGTGAAATGTCCGCCTGCGCATAAAATGCCGATGTCGGGGGCGTGATACTCGCCCATCCACGCCATATCGGCCATGATATCCGTATCGCCCGACAGATAGATCACATGTCCGTCCCCCGCGATCATGTAACCCGCCTCGGACCCGGCGGCCGCTGGCCCCTGCGCCCCGCCAAGCGATGAGGAATGGCAAGCATTGACCATCGTCACCTTGGCCCCGCCTAGGTCAACAGTGCCACCCTTGTTAAAGCCAATGCCGCTGATCCCCTCGGAGTTTTCCCAAAAAGAGATCAGGTCATAGATTCCGACCACCGGGATCGACAGGGTTTTCGCCAGCGACAGCGTATCGCCGATATGATCGCCATGCGCATGGGTCAGCAGGATATGCGTGGCCCCGTCAATCGCCGCCGCGCGGTCCGTCTCGGGGAACATCGGATTGCCGGTCAGCCAAGGGTCAACCAGCAGAACCGCGTTTTCAATTTCAATCCGAAAGCTTGAATGGCCCAACCAGGTGATGTTCATGTCCTGCGCTCCTGCGGTGTAAATCCGGTTCAGTCTGGCGATGGGGCGGCAATCACGCAAGGGTGAAGCGGGTCTGCGCCGCTGCACATCCCGTGTTATGGCATGCACCATTGGCATTCGGCGCGCGGGGGCTTACCTCTGGTCGCGGCGGTGCCATAGCGAGGCGCCAGATCATAGTGGGAAGGACAGAAAAGATGGTCGACAGCACAGGGTATGAACCCCCGAAAGTCTGGAAATGGGAACAGAAAAACGGCGGCACTTTCGCCAATATCAACCGGCCCATCGCCGGGGCCACCCATGACAAGGCGCTGCCTGTGGGCAAGCACCCGTTCCAGCTGTATTCGCTGGCCACGCCGAACGGCGTCAAGGTCACGGTGATGCTGGAAGAGTTGCTGGCGCTTGGCATAGCTGAGGCCGAATATGACGCGTGGCTCATCAAGATCGGCGATGGCGACCAGTTCGGCAGTGGCTTTGTCGAGGTGAACCCCAACTCCAAGATCCCGGCCTTGATGGATCATTCCGGCGACACCCCGGTGCGCGTCTTTGAATCCGGGGCGATCCTGCTGCATCTGGCCGAGAAATTCGGCAAATTCCTGCCCTCGGACCCGGCCAAGCGCCCTGAGATGCTGTCATGGCTGTTCTGGCAAATGGGATCGGCCCCCTATCTGGGCGGCGGGTTTGGCCATTTCTACGCCTATGCGCCGGAAAAGTTCGAATATGCGATCAACCGCTTCTCGATGGAGGCCAAGCGCCAGCTTGATGTGCTGGACCGCCAGCTTGCGACCAACAGCTTTATCGCGGGCGAGGAGTATACGATTGCTGATATGGCGATCTGGTCTTGGTACGGGCAACTCGTTCTGGGTCGGCTTTACAACGCGGCAGAGTTCCTTGACGTGGCGTCTTATGAAAACGTGATGCGCTGGGCCAAGGCGATCGACGCGCGCCCCGCCGTGCAGCGGGGCCGCATGGTCAACCGCGCCTTCGGAGAGCCGGAGTTGCAATTGCATGAACGCCATGACGCGGCCGATTTTGACACCAAAACGCAAGACAAGATGCAAAAGCCCGCGTAACGGCAGCACAGGTGACACTGACAAAAGCGGCGGCTCTGGCAAGGGGGCGCCGTTTTTGCTGTCTTTATCCTGTTTTTGGCAAACCCATCCGGCTTGCAGCCCGCCCCTTGCCCCGGTAAACGAGGCCAAAGCGAAAAGGAGGCATCCGAATGTCGATTGATATTGATACCGCGCGCAAGGTGGCCAAACTGGCCCGGATCCGCGTGGACGAGTCTGATCTTCCGGCACTGGCCGGGGAACTCTCGGGCATTCTGGGCTTCATGGAACAGTTGAACGAAGTCGATGTGACGGGGGTGGAACCGATGACCTCGGTCACGCCGATGCGCCTTAAGCGGCGCGAGGATGTTGTCACCGATGGCAATATTCAGGATCAGGTTCTTGCCAATGCGCCCGATCAGCGGGAAGGGTTCTTTGCCGTGCCGAAAGTGGTGGAATAATCATGTCAGCCAACAGCCTTACGATTGCCGCCGCCCGCGACGCCCTGCGCAAAGGGGATTTGACCGCGACTGACCTCACCCTGTCTTGCCTGACGGCAATGGATGCGGGCGACGGGCTGAACGCCTTTGTCCATAAAACGCCCGAGATCGCGCTGGAACACGCCCGTGCCGCCGATGCCCGGATCGCCGCAGGCGATGCGCCCGCGATGTGCGGCATCCCCTTGGGGATCAAGGATTTGTTCTGCACCAAGGGTGTGGCCTCGCAGGCGGCCTCCAACATCCTTGCGGGCTTCAAGCCGGAATACGAATCCACCGTGACGGCCAAGCTGTTCGGGGCGGGTGCCGTGATGCTGGGCAAGCTGAACATGGACGAATTCGCCATGGGGTCGAGCAACGAGACCTCAGCCTATGGCCCCGTCGTCAACCCGTGGAAGATCGACGACCGTGAACTGACGCCGGGCGGCTCTTCGGGCGGGTCGGCCTCGGCCGTGGCCGCCGATCTGTGCCTTGCCGCGACCGGAACTGATACAGGCGGATCTATCCGTCAGCCAGCGGCCTTCACGGGCATCGTGGGCATCAAGCCGACCTATGGCCGCGTTAGCCGCTGGGGTATCGTGGCCTTCGCTTCCAGCCTCGATCAGGCCGGGCCGATGACCAAGACCGTGCGCGATTCCGCGATCATGCTGGGCGCGATGGCGGGCCATGACCCGATGGACAGCACCAGCGCCGACATCCCCGTGCCGGATTTCGAGGCCGCGCTGACGGGCGACATCAGGGGCAAGAAAATCGGCATTCCGCGTGAATACCGGATGGATGGCATGCCCGCCGAGATTGAAAAGCTCTGGACCGATGGCACCGCCATGCTGCGCGATGCCGGGGCCGAGATCGTCGATATCAGCCTGCCGCACACCAAATACGCGCTGCCCGCTTATTATGTGATCGCACCCGCTGAGGCATCTTCGAACCTCGCCCGCTATGACGGGGTACGCTATGGCCACCGCGCCAAGCTGGGGCCGGGTGATGGCATCACCGAGATGTATGAAAAAACCCGCGCCGAAGGCTTTGGCCATGAGGTGCAGCGCCGCATCATGATCGGGACCTATGTGCTTTCGGCTGGCTTCTATGACGCCTATTACAACCGCGCGCGCCGGGTTCGCGCCCTGATCAAACGCGACTTCGAGACGGTGTTCGCCGAAGGGATCGACGCGATCCTGACGCCTGCGACCCCCTCCGCCGCCTTCGGTCTGGGAGAGATGGCAAGCGCCGATCCGATCCAGATGTATCTGAACGACGTGTTCACGGTGACGGTCAACCTTGCCGGATTGCCGGGGATTTCCGTGCCGGTGGGGCTGGATGCGCAGGGCTTGCCCCTGGGGCTGCAACTGATCGGACGCCCCTGGGCCGAGGCCGATCTGCTGAATCACGCCTATGTGCTTGAGAAGGCCGCGGGCTTTGTGGCCAAGCCCGGCAAATGGTGGTAAGTCGCTGCGTCTGATTGCTGACGAATTGCGGAGTAGATGATGTTCCGGCCCACGGCCCTTCTTTGCCTCAGCGCGGCGCTTGCCGCTTGCGCGCCTCAGGTCCCCGACAGCGCGGCTGGCGTGGGCTTTGGCAATTACGGCGATTACATTCGCCAGCGTGAGGCGCAGGCCGCAGCGGCCTCGCGCCAGCCTGCCGCGCCGGTCTTTTCGACCGACCGCGTCGGGGCCGCGATTTCCGCAGCTGAAAACCCGCAGCCCGCTCCGGTCGTCGGAGCGCCGCTGAATGCGATGAGCACACAGCCTGCCGCAAGCGCAGCGCCGCTGCCCGCCAATCGCCCGCGCGGCAACGCGCCTGCGGGCATTCAGGAACAATCCGGCGAAATGGGCATTGTCGACCCGGCAACCATGTCAGATGAGCAGGATTTCTCGGCCGTCGCCTCGCGCGAAACCATCGAATCCGATGCCGACCGTCTGGCCCGTCAGCGCGCCCAATATGAGGTGGTGGCCCCCACCAGCCTGCCGGAACGCTCTGCCGAGACTGGCCCCAATATCGTCCAATATGCCTTGAACACCAGCCATGCGCCGGGCACGCAGCTTTACAAACGGTCCCGCTTGTTTGCGCGGGATCCGAATGTGGCCTGCTCCAAATACGGGTCGGCGGACCTCGCGCAAGAGGCGTTTCTGGCGGCTGGCGGACCGGAGCGGGACCGTCAGGGGCTTGACCCGGATGGCGACGGCTTTGTCTGCGGCTGGGATCCGCGCCCTTTCCGCACGGCGCTGCGCTAAGCCATGCCGCTGTCGCCCAATTTCGGCGAACGGCGGGGCGGGATGCGGCCAGAGCTTATCGTTCTGCATTTTACCGCGATGGAAAGCTGTGCCGCCGCGGCGGAACGCCTGTGCGACCCTGAGGCTGAGGTCTCGGCGCATTATCTGATTGATTATGACGGCACGGTCCTTGCCCTTGTTCCAGAGGAACAGCGCGCCTGGCATGCGGGCGCGGGCGAATGGGCGGGCAGGGGGGATGTCAACTCCCGCTCAATCGGGATTGAACTGGCCAATACCGGGACTGAGCCCTTCGGCGCGCCGCAGATGGCCGCGTTAGAGGCCCTGTTGCAGGGTGTCATGACCCGCTGGGCGATCCCGCCCGCCGGGGTCATCGGCCACTCCGACATGGCCCCGGATCGCAAATTCGATCCCGGCCCGCGCTTTGACTGGCGCAGGCTGGCGCGCGCCGGGCTTTCGGTCTGGCCGGACGCGGAGGCAAAGGCCCCCGAAACAGCCGAAGCCGATCGGGCAGCCTTCCACGCAGCCCTTACCGCCTTCGGGTATCCATCGCCGCCCGCAATCCAGCCTGAGGCGTTGCTATCGGCCTTTCGGATGCGGTTCCGCCCTGCCGCCTCCGGCCCTTTGGCAGCCGCCGATCTGGCAGTTGCCCAAGCGCTGGCGCGGGCCTATCCCTGCCGAAGCCTCTCGGCCCCTGTTGACGCCGCGCGCCCAAGCGCATAACCCAAGCCTCGTGCGGATGGCCGGATGACCGCGTGCGTTGCAGGGTCCCGCAAGGGAAACCGTCAGCGCCCGAGGAAAGTCCGGACTCCATGAGACAAGGGTGCCGGGTAACGCCCGGCCGGGGTAACCCGAGGGAAAGCGCCACAGAGAAGAGAACGCCTCGCATGTCGGGGCAATGGTGAAACGGTGGGGTAAGAGCCCACCGCGGACTTGGCAACAAGGACGGCACGGCAAGCCCCACCCGGAGCAATGCCGAATAGGGGCCTCACGCGGGCGTGATCGGGTAACCGATATCCCCGCAGGGACGTTTCAGCCCAGAGGTCCGGGTTGGCAGCTAAAGCCCTTTGGCAACAAAGGGACCAGAGGAATGGTCATCGACGGGCCGCAAGGCCCTGAACAAAATCCGGCTTATAGGCCATCCGCACATATTTTCCCCCTGATTTCCCGCCAAAAGACGGCCCTGATTCTGCAAATCCCGCGCTTGGCGCGATGATTCCACGGGCCATGTTGCTGGCCCGCGCCACAGGGCCGGAAAGCCGCAAAATTCGCACGAAAACATGGGCGAAACGCCGGATTAACACGTTGACTTAGCCGCAGGACGGGGGCATAAGCGCGGCTCATTAGGATTTCGCGGGGAAATAGACGTTTCCCTGACTGCAGGAGAGACGACTATGGCGAAGCCGACGACGATCAAGATCCGTCTGAACTCGACGGCGGGCACCGGGCACTTCTATGTGACCAAGAAGAATGCCCGCACCATGACCGAAAAGATGGTGGTCCGTAAGTACGACCCCGTCAAGCGGGAGCATGTTGAATACAAGGAAGGCAAGATCAAGTAATTGATCCCAGCTTTCTGCTGAATGGGGCCGCGCCGGTTGAGCGCGGCTTTTTTCATTTCAGAACGCCGTTTTCAGGGGCTTGGTGTGGCTGTGCCTTTGCGCATCTGCAAAGGCGCAAGTCAAAGCGCCGCTCCCAGATCCGGGCGGGTCAAGGATGGACCTCAGGGACGGGTTGCGCCATTCGGGCGGCGATGGCCTTGGCCCAAAGCTGATAGGCTGCGGGGCCGGGATGAAAACCGTCTGCGGCCATCAGCTCGGGCGCGAAGGGAATGGCCTGACGCATGTAGAGGCAGCCCAACGCTTCGGCCTGCCGGGCAAGTGCAGCGTCAAAACGCGCGGCCCGCCGCCCCATGACCCAACGCAAGGGCTGCGGCAAAAGCGGAAAGCGGCCCATCGGCGGCAGGCCCGTGACAAGGATGCGCCGCGCCCCGGCCTCAGTTTTCAAGCGTGCATAAAGGGCGGCGCGCTGGCGCAGCAAACGGCTTAGCGGCGTCAGACTTGTGATGTCATTGACGCCCAGCACCACTAACACCGTTTCGGCCTGCGCAAGCGGATGGCGGTACAAGTGGCGCAAGGCGGAGGCGGTTGACGCCCCGGTCCGCGCCTCCAGCCGCCAGGCAATGGGGCGGGAATGTGCCAGCAGCTTGGTCAGTTGTCCGCTGAGCGCCGCCTCTTGATGCGCCACCCCGACGCCTGCGGCCGAACTATCCCCCAAGATCAGCAGGTCAAGCCGCTGCCCGTCGTGGCCCGCAGGGCCCTGCCTTTCGCCCTTGGCCTCTGGCAGGATCAGGGCTTTGCGGCGAACGTGGCGGGCCTGCACCGCCAAAAGCGGCGCAAGCACCGCAAGGGCAAGCGTGTCAAGCGCAAGGGGCATGCAAGACCTTCCAGACATGTAGAACGAAAAAGGGCCGGGGTTTCCCCCAGCCCTTTCGCTTAGCGGTCGAGGTTCAGATCACTCGCGGTTGCCCAGGAAGGACAGGAGGAACATGAACATGTTGATGAAGTCGAGGTACAGACGCAGCGCGCCCATGATCGCCGATTTGCCGAGCCATTCCTGATCGCCATGCTGGGCATGGGCGATGTATTCGGTCTTGATCGACTGGGTGTCATAGGCGGTCAGACCGGCAAAGATCAGCACGCCGATGGCCGAAATCGCGAAGGCCAGCGCCGAGGAGGCGAGGAAGATGTTGACAACCATAGCGACGAGCAGACCGATCAGGCCCATCATCAGGAAGGTCCCCATGCCCGACAGATCGCGCTTGGTGGTGTAGCCGTAAAGCGACAGGCCCGCGAAGGCGATTGCGGTGATCACAAAGGTCTGGGCGATCGAGGTGCCAGTGTAGATCAGGAAGATCGACGACAAGGACACGCCCATCAGCGCCGCATAGGCGTAGAAGAACAGCTGTGCCGCTGCCTGAGACAGGCGGTTGATCAGCGCGCCGAAGGCAAACACCATGACGAGCGGCGCGAACATGATGACCCACTTCAGCGGCGACATGTAGATCGCCGAGCCGAGAGCGGTCAGATACTTGCCATTGCCCATTTCTGCGACGGCCATGGCCGGGTCTGTGGTCACCGCAAGGCCCGAAATGGCCCAAGCGGCCGCCCCTGTCAGCAGCATGCCGACAGACATCAGCCCGTAGACTTTATTCATATGGGCGCGAAGGCCCGCGTCGATCTGGGCAGTACGGGTGCCCGCGCCGACCGAAGAGATGGTTTGATACTCAGCCATTTAATGCCTCCGGTTGTCAGTTCATTCGGGCCCATTTTGTGTCAGCGGACCCTTGCCCATCGAATATCGGGGCTGGCCACGTTGATTTCAAGGAATTCCGGGCGAAAACCTGTGCTTTTTTGGCAGGATTTTCGGAAACCCGGATTTCCCTTTGATTTCAGGCTTTCCAATGGCGCGGCGCATCCCAGAAAGGGCGGGTGGACTCGCTGTTTGCTTCCTCGGGCGACAGGCCGATGTCGCGCAGGCGGCGCGCGTCCAGCCGGGCAAGGTCACGCCGCTGGCGGGCCAGCCCGTGCCAGGCCCAAAAGCTGCGGATGAACCCGACGGGGTGAGGCCGGGGGCAGGGTTCTGCGCAAGCGATGTTGGTTTGAGAGACCATATCCATTCCCTTTCGTGATGCATTTTGTTCGGAGTATTCCGGTTGCTTATTCATTGCGGATTGACATGCATAAGGGAAATGAATGAGTGTGATGCTTCATCGCACGAATATTGAACGGAGATCGTCTTGCCCCGAAATCTGGATACAGCCGCCTTGCGTGCCATCGTGGCTGTCGCCGATGCCGGCGGCGTAACCCGCGCGGCGGGGCTTTTGAACCTGACGCAATCGGCGGTTTCCATGCAGGTGCGCCGGTTAGAGGAAGCCTTGGATGTGCAGCTGTTCAATCGCGCGGGTCGCAAGATGGAACCTTCAAGCGAGGGGGAGAAGCTGATCTCTTACGCGCGGCGGATGCTGGCCCTGAACGATGAGGCCTTGATGCGTCTGGCGCCCCAAAGCTTCGATGCGGAACTACGCCTTGGTGTTCCCTATGACATTGTTGCACCGCAGATGCCTGCCATCCTGCGCGATCTCTCGCTGGGGTGGCCCCGGATGCGGATCAACCTTGTGTCCTCCTACAGCCGCACGTTGAAAGAGAAATACGCCGCCGGAGAGTTCGACATGATCCTGACGACCGAATTTCCCCCGCCCGAAGGGGTGGAGGTTCTGGCCCGGCGCAAGCTGGTCTGGATCGGGTCTCCGGATCAGCGGGCGGCGCAGGTCAGGCCGCTGCGGCTGGCCTTCAAAGAGACCTGCTTTTTCCGCCCTGTTGCCCATGCCGCGCTGGATGCGGCGGGAATCCCGTGGGAAAATGCCTTTGACGGCGATAGCGAAACGGTGGTGGAGGCGACTGTGGCGGCGGGTCTTGGCATTTCGGCGCGGATCGAGGGGCATGTGGCGCATGGCTGCGTGGCTTTGGGGCCCGAGGCGGGTCTGCCGGACCTCGGGGCCTCGTTCATCTGCCTTTACGACAGCGGGCAGGCGCAGGGCGAATTGGCGGATGCCTTGCGCGCAGCGCTGCGCAGCGGTTACGGCAATGGGGCATAGGGTCAGATCAGGGTCAGCATCTGATATCCGGGGGCATAGGTCAGCCGTACCGATGTGATCGGCGCCGTCCCGGCCCAGGTGATCCGCGTGACCGTGAACAGGGCGTCATTGGGGGCGCACCCCAGATGGGCCGCGTCACTTGCCGTTGCAGGGGTGGCAGAAAACCCGATCTCTCCGCCCGAAAATGGCGCATTCTGAACCAGCCACTCATTGGCGCTGATCGTCGTGAAATCGGCGGCGGCCAAGTCCGGCACCGAGGCCGGGTTGATCCAGCGATCCTCCAAGCAGAAGGGCGCGTCATTGGCCAGATGCAGGGCCATGACCTGCAACAGCGCAGTGTCAGGGGCAAGATGGAGCCGCTGGGCCAAGGTGCCGGGCGCAGGGTGCATCTGCTGCGAGATCAGGCGGTAGCCGGGTGTCAGGCCGCGCCCCTCGATGTCGTGGCGGATGATCGGGATTTCGAACGTCGCCTTGCGGACCGGGTTCAGGGGAACGCGCGTGCCTGCCTTGCGACGCCGCTCCAACAGGCCGGCTTCGGCCAATTCCCGCAAGGCGCGGTTCACCGTGACGCGCGAGCACCCCAGTTCTGCCGCAAGATCGGCCTCATGCGGGATTTGACCGCCCGGAGGCCAGTCACGGTTGCGGATGCGGCGCAAGGCCTCGTCCTTGACCGATTGCCAGGTGATCGGGCTCATGCGCTGCGAAGCTTCTGAATGGTTCGGCCATAGGCGGCGGTTATCGCCTCGCGTCCGATATGCCGCCCTTGGGTCACCAGATGCCGCCCCGCAGACCAAAGATCCGTGATCATGCGATCATCCCCCGCGAATATGTAACTATCAAGGATCACATCCCCTTCCCGGCCCGTCAGGTCCGGGGCCTGCGCGTTCAGCGCCAGAAGATCGGCCAGTTTGCCCGCCTCAATCGCGCCGGATGCGCGCCCCGCCGCCTGCGCGCCGCCCTGCACCGCGCCCGCATAAAGCACCCTTCCGGTGGAGCGTTCCGCCGTGGCCAGCGCCGCACGGGACAAATCGCGTAACCTTTGCGAATAGTCGAGGGTGCGCAGCTCCTCCGCCAAGGCGATGCGGATATTGCTGTCAGACCCAATCCCCCAGCGCCCGCCTGCCGCCAGATAGGCGACACCGTCAAAAATCCCGTCACCAAGGCTGGATTCGGTGATCGGACATAGCCCCGCAACCGCGCCCGTCGCGGCGAGAGCATGGGTCTCGGCGCGGGTCATCTGGGTGCAATGGATCAGGCACCAACGGGCCTCAACATCGAAATTGTCCAGCAACCAAGTGGTCGGGCGCGCGCCGCGATGGGCAAGCAGTTCCTCCACCTCGGCCACCTGTTCGGCCAGATGCATGTGCAGCGGCGCATCGGGGCGCAGATTGGCCGCGAAGGTCAGACCCTCGGGTGATACGGCCCGCAAGGAATGGGGGGCGAGGCCAAGGGTTGTATCCTCTGGCAGGCTGCGCAACGCGGTTTCGGCCCCTTCAAGCAGGCGGGCAAAAGCCTCGGGCCGATTGCCAAAGCGGATCTGGCCGGGGCCAAGCGGGCGGCGGTCACAGCCGCCGTATTCGTAAAGAACGGGAAGCAGCGTCAGGCCCAGGCCGCTTGTCTGTGCCGCAGCGGCGATCCGGGCCGACATTTCCGCCGGGTTGTCATAGCTTTGCCCGCCTGGCGCGTGGTGAAGATAGTGAAACTCGGCAACGGCGGCATAGCCCGCCTCGGCCATTTCCATCTGCACGAAGGCGGTGATCGCCTCGACATCCTCGGGGGTGAGCTGGTCCAGAAAGCGGAACATCAACTGCCGCCATGTCCAGAAACTGTCGCGCGGGTCCGGCCCGCGCCGTTCCGTCAGACCGGCCATGGCGCGTTGAAACGCATGGCTGTGAAGATTGGTCGGGGCCGGCAGCAGGACGCCCGTGCGATAGGCCCTGCCGGGCTGGGTGTCGGGCGCAACCGAAGCAATCCGCCCCGCCTGCACCGAGACGGTGACATTTCGGGCCCAGCCAGAAGGCAGCAATGCCGTTTCAGCCCAGATCTGGGTCATGGCGTTCCCCGTTGACAGCGATAATATGTACATACATAATAATCGAAACGGAGAAGGAAACAAGATGCAATCTGCCGCCGCACCTGTTGATGCCGGTCATGTTCTGGTGAAGGCTGTGGTCTCTGGCGGGGTGTCGCCGGGCCTGTTGCCCGATGCGGCGATTGCGATGCGCGCAGGGCGGATCTTGTGGGCGGGGCCGTCGGGCGATTTGCCGTCAGAGTATCGCGCTTGGCCGCAAGAGGATGCCGGGGGGCGGCTGGTGACCCCCGGTCTGATTGATTGTCATAGCCATATTGTTCATGCGGGCCACCGTGCGCGCGAATTCGAGATGCGGCTGCAAGGGGCAAGCTACGCTGAGGTTGCTCGTGCGGGGGGCGGTATCGTGTCAACGGTCGCGGCCACCCGCGCCGCCGATCTGGACAGCCTGATCGCACAGGCTTTGCCAAGGCTGGACGCGCTGATCGCGGAAGGTGCCACCGTGGTTGAAGTCAAATCCGGCTATGGGCTTGATATTGAAACCGAACTGCGGATGCTGCGGGCAGCCCGTGCGTTGGCGCAGCATCGCCCGGTTCGGATTGTCACCTCGTTTCTGGGCGCGCATGCGGTGCCCGAGGATTATGCGGGCCGCGCCGATGACTATCTAACCGAACTTTGCCTGCCCGCCCTGCGTGCGGCCCATGCCGAAGGGCTGGTCGATGCGGTTGACGGCTTCTGCGAAGGGATCGGTTTTGACGTTCCGCAGATGGAGCGGGTGTTCCAACTGGCCGCCGAATTGCGCCTGCCGGTCAAGCTCCATGCCGAGCAGCTATCTCACAGCGGTGGCTGTGCCTTGGCGGCGCGCTATGCGGCGCTGTCGGTCGATCATGTCGAATATGCCACGGCGCAGGATGCGGGTTTGCTGGCCGGTGCGGGCACGGTGGCGGTTCTGCTGCCGGGGGCCTTCTATGCGATCCGCGAGACGCAGTTGCCCCCCGTTGCCGCCTTCCGCGAGTATGGCGTGCCAATGGCGCTGGCCACCGATTGCAACCCCGGATCTTCGCCCATGACCTCGCTTTTGCTGGCGATGAACATGGGGTGCACCCTGTTTCGCCTGACGCCCGAGGAGGCGCTGGCAGGCGTCACCCGCCATGCCGCGCGTGCGCTGGGCCTGACGGATTGCGGCGTGATTGCCCCCGGAATGCGGGCGGACCTCGCGCTTTGGAATGCCGAAACACCGGCTGAGCTGGCCTATCGCTTTGGCTTTAACCCGCTGCACAAACGTCTTTTCGGGGGTTCGAAATGAACATGACGCCCATGATCCTGACACCGGGGGCCACGACGCTGGCTCAGCTTGAAACCCTCTGGCGCGGCGGTGCGGCGGCGGCCCTGACGCCAGCCGCCCGTGAGGGCGTGGAGGCAGCAGCGGCCCAAGTCGCCCGCGCGGCGGCGGGGGAAGAGGCGGTTTACGGCGTTAACACAGGCTTTGGCAAACTCGCCTCGGTCAAGATTGCCGCTAAAGATACGGCGGTGCTGCAACGCAACCTGATCCTGAGCCATTGCTGCGGCGTGGGCGAGGCGCTGGACGGCGCGACCACGCGGCTGATGATGGCTTTGAAGCTTCTCAGTCTCGGGCGGGGGGCTTCGGGCGTGCGCTGGGCGGTGATCGCGCAACTTGAGGCGATGCTGGCGGCGGGCGTGACCCCGGTGGTGCCTGCGCAAGGCTCGGTCGGAGCCTCGGGCGATCTGGCCCCGTTGGCGCATATGACAGCCGCGATGATCGGGGCGGGAGAGGCGGTTTTTCAGGGCGCGCGGATGCCCTCGGAACAGGCGCTGCAAGCGGCCGGGCTGACCCCCTTGGTGCTTGGCCCGAAAGAGGGGTTGGGGCTGATCAACGGCACGCAGTTTTCGACCGCGCTGGCGCTGGTGGGGTTGTTTGACGGGTGGCGCAATGCGGCCTCTTCCCTCGCTACCGCGGCGCTTTCAACCGATGCGATCATGGGGTCGGATGCGCCTTTGCAGCCCGAAATCCACAGTCTTCGCGGCCATCGCGGCCAGATCGAGGTGGCAGGGCAGATGCGCCGGGTCATGGCGGGATCTGTGATCCGTGACAGCCATCTGACGGGCGATACCCGCGTGCAAGACCCGTATTGCATCCGCTGTATGCCGCAGGTCGTCGGCGCTGCTGTGGATCTTTTGCGCTTTGCCGCCACCACGCTGGAGACCGAGGCCAATGCCGTCACGGACAATCCTTTGGTGGTCGGTGCGGGCATCATCTCGGGCGGGAACTTTCATGCCGAACCCGTGGCCTTTGCCGCCGACATCATCGCCCTGGCACTGGCCGAGATCGGGGCAATTGCGCAACGCCGTGTGGCCCTGATGGTGGACCCGACACTGAGCCATGATCTGCCGCCCTTCCTCACGCCTGATCCCGGCCTCAATTCCGGCTTCATGATCGCGGAAGTCACAACCGCCGCTTTGATGAGCGAAAACAAGCATCTGGCGAACCCCTGTTCAACCGATAGCACACCCACAAGTGCCAATCAGGAAGACCATGTCAGCATGGCAGCCCATGGCGCGCGTCGCCTTCGGTGGATGAACACCAACCTGTCCGTCATTTTGGGGGTGGAGGCGCTTTGCGCCGCCCAAGGGATCGGCTTTCGCGCCCCGCTGGAAACCTCGCCTGCGCTACAAGCGGTGATGGCGGCAATCCGGGCCGTTTCCCCGGCTTTGGAGGCAGACCGCTACCTCGCCCCCGACATTGAGGCGGCCTCCGCGCTTATCCGTTCCGGCACGCTGATTGCGGCAGCCGGATTGACCGATTTCACCTTGTGAAAGGCCTTGCCATGAGCACTCCGATTTCCAATCCCCGCCACAACACCCGTGACATTTTCCCCGCGACCGGCACCGAAATTACCGCCAAAAGCTGGCTGACCGAGGCCCCCTTGCGGATGTTGATGAACAACCTGCACCCCGATGTGGCTGAAAA
>JAQWYA010000124.1 GCA_029254215.1 Pseudorhodobacter sp.
AACAGCCAGCCCACCGCCATCATCGGCACGATCATCGCGATGATCCCGACAATCCGCACCCCGGTCAGGCTGTACAGCGTAAAGACCGATACGACGAGGATCCCCAGAAGGATCAGCAAAGGCGCAAGCGAGGTCCAGTTGCCCTCCGGCTCGCTGCGTTGGGCCGCAACGCTCAGCTTTGGCTTGAAGGCCGTGTCCAGCCCCCAGCCGATCCCCGCCACAATGGCCGAGGTGACAAGCCCCGGCAGCACGATCTGCGCCCAAGAGGTATTGGGGATCATCGAGGTCGTGATCGCCACCGAGAAAGACAAGGGCGACCATGGCAGGCTCGAGATGAACCCCCGTTGAATGGCCAGCAGCATCCGCCGCATCCGGTGGAACCGCACCTCTGCGTTTGGCTCTGCCCGCGCATTGGCCATCGCCAAAGTGCCCAAAAGCTGAATCGCGCCATAGTTCAGCAACAGCGCGAACATCTGCCCCCCAACCGTCAGCGCTGCATAGCGCCGCCCCGGCTTCTGGCCCGACAAAAACTTCCCCGCCCGCTGGATCGCCGGAGAGCTTTGCGCCGCCGTCCGCAGCGTCGAAAGGGTTGAAAAGAAGGCCGCAATGAAAGCCGCCGTGGCCAAGCCCCGCTGCGTGATCGCCCGCCAATCCGGGTTCGAGGCCGCCAGCACCAGCGTCATCCCCACCGCCACCGCGATAAAGGCCTTGCGCGCCAGCTTCACCTGAAAGGCAAAGATTGACAGAACCGCGATCTCCATCAGCGGCAAGACAAGGCCCGCCCCAAAGGGCGCGCCCCATTCCTTGCAAATCACCAGAAAGGTGATCCCTGCCAGCAAAAGCCCAACGAGTTTATCTGCCATTCGCCGCGCCTTTATTCCCGAAAAATCCATGGCGGCCCGCTCTCGGATGCCCGTGGCGGCACGCCCTGCCCGTATCTGTGCAAGGCCCGGCGGCGGTTTGCAAGGTTCAATGGACACAACATCCGCCCCTCCCCTCGCGGAAATCCCCAACTCCCTTTGCCGAAATCCCCAACTTCCTTTGCCGAAATCCCCCCCGCCCCCCTTGCACAGGGCAGCCCCTCTCCGCACTACTGTGTCAGGGCACAGCGAACGCCGCGCCATGGACAAAAGGAACGGACACCCGATGGATATCTTTGACGAAGACATGTTTCAAAAGGGCCTTGCCCAGCGCAAAGCCACCCTTGGCGCGGCCTATGTGGAAAACAACCTCGGCAAGGCCGATGATTTCAACCGCCCCTTTCAAGAGGCGATGACGGCTTGGTGCTGGGGCTTTGGCTGGGGCGATGACGTGATCGAGCCGAAGACACGCAGCATGATGAACCTCGCCATGATCGGCGCGCTTGGCAAGATGCATGAATGGGAAGTGCATTGCCGGGGCGCACTGAACAATGGCGTCACCAAAGAGGAAATCCGCGCCATCATCCATGTCGTGGCAATCTATTGCGGCGTGCCGCAAGGGGTCGAATGTTTCCGGGTGGCCCGCAAGGTGCTGGACGAACATGAGGCCAAAGCCTGATCTGAACGCAGGCCATTCAAAGACCGGGCGGCACCCCTGCCCTCCGGTCTTTTGCCCGCCCGTTCAGACCGGCGGCGCGGGGAACCACAGCGGCGGGTCCTCGGGCTGCCACGGCACCGGCCGCTCCATGATCCGGGCAAAGCGCGCCGAGGCCAGAAACCGGCCCAGCCACAGATGGAGGCGCGGCCAAGGCTGCGCGTCAAACCACGGCTTGTCGATAAAGGCGAATTGCCGAACAAAGGGCAGGATCGAGAAATCCGCAAGGCTCGGCGTCTTGAACAGCCACTCCCCCATCCCGCGGTCCAGATCCGCCAGAAACGCCGCCGCCAGATCGCGCTGCGCGACCGGGTCCACTCCAGGATAGCGGCTTGCGTATTTCGCCCGGTCCAGCGCAGATTTGAACGGGCCATCACAGCGCGCAATCAGCGCCTCCACCTTGGCGGGCATGGTCAGCCATTGCTCCGGGTCGGCCCGCGACAGCGCCCAGCGCATGATCTCAAGGCTTTCATCAATCACGCCCTCCGGCAGAACCAGACAGGGCACCGTGCCACTGGGCGAGGCCGCCAAAAACGCCTCCGGCTTGTCGCGCAGCAGGATTTCGCGCAGCGCAACAGGCTGGCCCGACGACAAAAGGGCAAGCCGCGCCCGCATCGCATAGGGGCAGCGGCGAAAGGAATAAAGGATCGCATCGGTCATGGGCCTGCCCCGTTCAAAAGCGCCTCAGGCTAGGGTCTGGCAAGCCCTTGCGCAAGCCAATGCCCCCGCGCCTCGCCCAGCAGAAAGGCAAATACCCCAAACCGAAGGACAGCCCGAGGAATTCCAGAATCGCGCAATATAGCCTTGTAAAATCGGTAATATTTCACTTTTACTTGCGCAATTTCCGCATTTCCCCGAAAAATCGCAAACAAATTTTTGGGCATCCATGATTTGCTGACCGCATCACGTGGCGGAGGAAAACACATGCAGATCGGTTGCCCAAAAGAAATCAAGAATCACGAATACCGCGTCGGGCTGACCCCCGAAAGCGTGGCCGAACTGGTGGCCCATGGCCATTCGGTTTGCATTGAATCCGGTGCCGGTGCCGGCATCGGGGCCGAGGATGCCGCCTACCTGGCCGCAGGCGCCCGAATCTGTGACGTGGAAGAGGTCTTTGCCACCTCCGACATCGTGGTAAAGGTCAAAGAGCCTCAGGCGGTGGAACGCGCGCGGCTCCGGCCCGGCCAGACGCTTTATACCTATCTGCACCTTGCCCCGGACGCACCGCAGACCAAAGATCTGATCGCCTCGGGGGCGATCTGCATCGCCTATGAAACGGTGACCGGCCCGACAGGCGGCCTGCCGCTGTTGAAACCCATGAGCCAGGTCGCAGGCCGTATGGCCCCGCAGGCCGGGGCGCATGCACTGGAAAAGGCGCAAGGCGGGCGCGGGATGCTTTTGGGCGGCGTGCCGGGCGTGGCCCCCGCGAAAGTGTTGGTCTTGGGCGGCGGCGTCGTGGGGCGCAATGCGGCCATGGTCGCCGCCGGAATGGGGGCCGAGGTGACGATCTTCGACCGCTCCAACGAGGTGCTGGAAAGCCTCAACAATCAGTTCGGCGGGGCGGTGAAAACCGTGTTCTCGGGCCGTGCAGCACTGGAACAGGCGCTGACCACCGCCGATCTGGTGATTGGCGCGGTGCTGATCCCCGGCGCCGCCGCGCCCAAGCTGGTCTCGCGCGCGGATCTGCAAAGGATGCAGCCCGGCGCGGTGCTGGTGGATGTGGCGATCGATCAGGGCGGATGCTTTGAAACCTCGCTTGCCACGACCCACGCCGACCCGATCTATACGGTGGATGGCATCGTGCATTACTGCGTGGCCAACATGCCCGGCGGCGTTGCCCGCACCTCGACCTATGCGCTGAACAACGCGACCCTGCCGCATCTGCTGAAACTGGCCGGTAAAGGCGTCAAGGCCGCGCTGGAGGCAGACCCCCATCTGCGCAACGGCCTGAACGTGGCCTTGGGCAAAGTCACCTGCGAACCCGTGGCCGAAGCGCAGGGCCTGCCCTTTGTTCCCGCCGCCGAGGTGATCGCTTCTATCTGACCCTCCCCCCCCCGCCGAGACCTTGCGGTTTCGGCGGGGCTCTGCGCGGCGCGCCTGATTTTGCCATTCCCCTTGGCGCGCCAATCGGGCATATCAGGGGCGGTTAGTGAAAAAGAGGCCCGCCATGCATGATATCCGCGCCATCCGGGAAAACCCGGCCGCATTCGATACCGCCCTTGCCCGCAGGGGCATGGCGCCTTTGTCCTCGGAAATCCTTGAAATCGACGCCCGCCGCCGCGCCAGCATTCTGGCCGCTGAAACCGCGACCGCTGCGCAAAACGCCGCCTCGCGCGATGTGGGGGCCGCGAAAGCCGCTGGCAATGATGCTGAATTCAACCGCCTGCGCGCCCTCGTGGCCGACAAGAAGGCCGAGATCGCCAGCCTGAACGAAGAGGCCGCCGCCGAGGATATCCGCCTGCGCGACATGCTGATGGCCCTGCCTAACATCCCGCTGGATGTCGTGCCCGATGGCGCGGATGAGGCCGATAACGTCGAGCTGCGCCGCTGGGGCACCCCGCGCCAGTTCGACTTCAAACCGCTGGAGCATTTCCAGATTGGCGGCGTTCTGCCGGGCATGGATTTCGCGACCGGGGCGAAACTTTCGGGCGCGCGCTTTACGCTGCTGCGCGGCGCGGTGATCCGCGTCCACCGGGCGCTGGCGCAATTCATGCTCGATACGCATATCAACGACCACGGGCTGACCGAAACCTGGACCCCAGTTCTGGTCAAGGATGAGGCGATGATCGGCACCGGCCAATTGCCGAAATTCGCCGAAGACAGCTACCGGACCACGAATGGCTGGTGGCTGATCCCCACATCCGAGGTGACGCTGACCAACACGGTCGCAGGCGACACGCTGGACGAATCCGTCCTGCCCATCCGCATGACCGCGCACACCCAATGCTTCCGCTCCGAGGCGGGAAGTGCGGGCAAGGATACGTCGGGAATGCTGCGCCAGCACCAGTTCGAAAAGGTCGAGATGGTGTCAATTACCACGCCTGAGTCCAGCCTTGCCGAACATGACCGCATGACGGGCTGCGCCGAGGCGATTCTGCAAAAGCTGAACCTGCCCTACCGAATCGTCGTGCTGTGCACCGGCGACATGGGGCATGGGGCAACCAAGACGCATGACCTTGAGGTCTGGCTTCCGGGCCAGAACACCTACCGCGAGATCAGCTCCGTCTCGGTCTGCGGCGATTTTCAGGCGCGCCGCATGAATGCGCGGTTCAAGCCCGCGGGCGGCGGCAAGCCGGAATTCGTGCATACGCTGAATGGCTCGGGGCTGGCCGTTGGCCGCTGCCTGATCGCCGTGCTGGAAAATGGCCAGCAGGCGGATGGCTCGGTCGATCTGCCTGAGGTGCTGCACCCCTATCTGGGCGGCAAGACCCGGATCGCCGCCTCGGGTGACCTGGCCTGAATACCGCAACGCCCTTTCCTGTCACACGGGAAAGGGCGGTTTGCCTCAGCTTCCCAGAATGATCCGGACATAATCCTTCGTTTCCTGAAACGGCGGAATCCCCGAATGCTTTTCCACCGCCGAGGGCCCGGCGTTATAGGCCGCAAGCGCCAGCCGCCAGCTTCCGAATTTATCATACATCATGCGCAGATAGCGCGCGCCGCCGTCCAGATTCTGATGCGGGTCGTTGATATCCACCCCCACCAGAACCGCCGTCCCCGGCATCAGTTGCGCCAAGCCCTGCGCCCCGGCATGTGAGGTCGCTGACGGGTTCCACCCCGATTCCTGCTGCACCAACCGCAAGAACAGATCCTCCGGCACCGCATGTTTGCGAGCGGCGGCCTTCGCCACCTCCAGATACTCGCCCTTATAGCTGCCCCGGAATTGCGGCACGCTTTCGGTCTTCGCCTCTGGCGCATTGGGTTGCAGCCGCACCGAGGCCGAATACTGCTTGGCGGCACGGGTATCGAGCACCCGCGTCTGCGTTCGAAACATCGTCTGCCGTGAGGTCTTATTGCCCAAAAGCACAAGCCCTTCCGCCATCACTGGGGCCGGAACAGTCACCCCGAAGGCCAACACCGCAGTGTAAAAACAGGAAACGACTCGCCGCATCACTTCGCCCGCCCAAAACCCCGAAACTCGGGCCAGAGTATAGGAAGACGCCCGCATTTTTCCAGCCCCGCCCCGCATTTGTCATCTTTGGCAAGCGATGCTCAGCGCAAACCCGCCCCGCAGATCGGTTGCGGCGCGCGGCAGGCAAAGGTATAGCCTTGGGGAAAGGATCGCCCGCACAGGCCGGGCGGCCCGCTACAAACACAGCCCCGCGCCGCGCGGGGCCATCGCATAAGCAACATGGGGGGCCAAACATGGCTGGATCGGTCAATAAAGTCATTCTCGTCGGAAATCTTGGCCGGGACCCGGAGGTGCGCAGCTTTCCGAACGGCGGCAAGGTGGTGAACCTGCGGATCGCCACTTCCGAAAACTGGCGCGACAAAGCAAGCGGAGAGCGCAAAGAGCGTACCGAATGGCATTCCGTCGCGATTTTCAGCGAGCCGGTGGGCCGCATCGCCGAGCAATACCTGCGCAAGGGTTCCAAGGTCTATATCGAGGGCCAGCTGGAAACCCGCAAATGGCAGGACCAGTCTGGCGCGGATCGATACAGCACTGAGGTCGTGCTGCGCCCCTATAGCGGGCAACTGACCCTGCTGGATGGCCGCAACGAAGGCGGCGGCGGTGGTGGCGGCTATTCCGATGATCGCGGCGGCTATGAAGGCGGCGGCTCCTCTGGCGGCAGCATGGGCGGCGGGAACATGGGTGGCGGCGGGAACATGGGTGGCGGTAGCAGCTCGGGCGGCTATGGCGGCGGGCGCGGCGCCCCTTCGGGCGGCGGTCGCTCGGACATGGATGATGAAATCCCGTTCTAAGCGCGCCATCCCTGCCCTGCGTCAGGCCCGACGCGGGCGCAGGATCACAGGATAAACCTACAGATTTCAAAGCCCCGCCCCTCTCCGGCGGGGCTTTTTGCCCTCCATCTTCCGCAAGGCCCCTGCCACCTCTGGACGCGGCCCCAGCTAATCCCTATATATTCAGTCGGAATAACGCGCGAGGCCGCCATGAACCAGCCCCAGGACCGGATGGAGGGAACCCCCCTCATCAAGCCATCGACCACGGATCATCCGCTGTACGACCAGATCGTGGATGCCTGCCGCACGGTGTTTGACCCGGAAATCCCGGTGAATATCTACGATCTTGGCCTCGTTTACACGATCGAGATCTCGGCCGAGAATGAGGTTGAGATTCTGATGACCCTCACCGCCCCCGGTTGCCCCGTCGCGGGCGAAATGCCGGGCTGGGTCGCTGACGCGGTGGAGCCTCTGGCAGGGGTGAAACAGGTGAATGTCGGCATGACCTTCGATCCGCCCTGGGGGATGGAGATGATGTCGGACGAAGCCCGCCTTGAACTGGGCTTCATGTGACCATGCCGACCGAGCGCGAAAAGATGCGCGCCGGTGCGCCCTATGATCCCGGCGACGCTGAACTTGTCGCCCTGCGCAAGACCGCCCAGCGCCTGATGCGCGACTATAACGCCACCGTTTATGGCGACGAGGGGCGCGGCGATCTGTTGACTGCCCTGCTGGGAAGCTGGAACGGCGCGGTAATCCGCCCGCCGTTTCACGTCGATTACGGCTGCAATATCCATTTCGGCCCCGGCTGTTTCGTCAATTACGGGGCTGTGGTGCTGGATGTCTGCGATGTGCGGATCGGCGCGCGCACCCAGATCGGCCCCTATGTCCAGATCCTGACGGCAGACCACCCCCGCACGCCCGAGGCCCGCGCCACCGGGGCCGAATGGGGCCGCCCGATCACCATCGGCGCGGATGTCTGGATCGGCGGCGGCGCGATTCTCTGCCCCGGTGTGACGATTGGCGTTGGGGCGATCATCGGGGCCGGGGCTGTTGTGACCCGCGATGTCCTTGCGGGCGTGACGGTTGCGGGCAATCCGGCCCGGCCCCTCCATGCGCCCAAAGCCTGATGCGCGCCCCCTTAGCACCGGGGACTTGAGCGGTGCCCAACGACCCCCTATATTAGGGCCATAACGCAGAGGATTATGATCATGTTCGGCATTCCCGGCAAAGCCGCCGTCACAATGACCCCCGCCGCCGCAAAGCAGATCGCGCGGCTGATGACGACCAAAGGCTCCTCTGGCCTGCGGATCGGCGTCAAGAAGGGTGGCTGCGCGGGCATGGAATACACGATGGATTATGTGTCCGAGGTCAATCCGATGGATGAAACGGTTGAGCAGGATGGCGCGCGGGTGATGATCGCCCCCATGGCGCAGATGTTCCTGATCGGCACGGAAATCGACTATGAAACCTCTCTGCTGGAATCGGGCTTCAAGTTTCGCAATCCGAATGTGGCCGAGGCGTGCGGCTGCGGCGAATCGATCAAGTTCAAAGACGCCTGATCGCATCCCCCCGGCTCCCGATCCAGCCCGCTCCGGTTGCGTACCGCTTGTATTCCCGGCCTGATCGTCTAGCTTCGCCCCCGGACCACAACGGAGGGTAAGATGCGCAAGATCGCCGCTGGCAATTGGAAGATGAACGGCACCGCAGAGGATCTGGACGAGATCCGCAAACTGATCGCGGCCCATCCCAAACCCCGCTGCGAAATGCTGATCTGCCCGCCCGCGACCCTGCTGTCGCGCCTCGCGGATGTCGCCGCCGGGTCTGCGCTGATGGTTGGTGGTCAGGATTGCCATCCCCGCCTCTCTGGCGCGCATACCGGCGATATTTCGGCGCAAATGCTGCGCGACGCGGGGGCGACGCATGTCATTCTGGGCCATTCCGAACGCCGTCAGGACCACCGCGAAACCGATGCGATGATCCGCGCCAAGCTGGAAACCGCGCTGGATCAGAAGCTTGTGGCGATCCTTTGCGTCGGCGAAACCCTTGCCGAGCGGGAGGCAGGCAAGACCCTTGCCGTGGTCGGCGAACAGATCCGCGCCGGGCTGCAAAACCTCAGCTACACCATCGACTCGCTGATCATCGCCTATGAGCCGGTCTGGGCCATCGGCAGCGGCCTTACCCCCACGCTGGAGGAGATCGCCGAAGTCCACGCCTTCCTGCGCCAGACCATCCGCAGCGGACCGCTCAGCAGCAATGGCAGCGGCGCGGGGGTGGCGCTGCTTTATGGCGGCTCGGTCAAACCCTCCAACGCCGATGCGATCTTTGCCCTGCCGGATGTGAACGGCGCGCTGGTCGGCGGCGCAAGCCTGCGGGCCTCCGATTTCGGGGCCATCGTGCAAAGCCTGTCCGCATCCTGCCCCGATCCGACGATGCCATGATCCCGACCCTGTCCCAAAGCCCCACCGATCCGGCTTTTGTCCAGAACCCCTACCCTTTCTACGAACGCGCCCGCGCCGCTGGCCCGTTCTTTCGCTGGGCCGAATATGACCTGATCTGCACCACCTCCAACGCCGCCGTGACGGCCGCCTTTCGTGACCGCCGCTTTGGCCGCGAAATCCCGGCGGCGCTGCGCCAGCCGATCCCTGACGCCCTTGCGCCCTTCTACGCGGTGGAGGCGCATTCCATGCTGGAACTGGAGCCCCCGCGCCACACCCGGATGCGCAGCCTCGTGCTGCGGGCCTTCACCTCGCGCCGGATCAATGCGCTGGCACCCGAGATCGCGGCGCTTTGCGACAGCCTTCTGGATGCGGCACCGGACGGCCCCTTCGATCTGCTGAAAACCTATGCCCAGCCCCTGCCCGTGATCATCATCGCCCGGCTTCTGGGCGTGCCCGAAACCATGGCCGACCAGTTGCTGCGCTGGTCGAATGCGATGGTCGCCATGTATATGGCAGGCCGCAGCCCGGAACAGGAACAGGCCGCCGCCGCCGCCGCTCAGGCGTTTTCAGGCTTCCTGCGCGGCTATATCGACCAGCGCCGCGCGAAGCCTGCCGATGACCTCATCACCCATCTGATCGCCGCCGAAGAAGAAGGCGCGCGGCTGTCTACGGATGAGATGATCAGCACCTGCATCCTTCTTCTGAACGCCGGGCATGAGGCCACGGTGCATTCGCTGGGCAATGGGGTGAAAACCCTGCTGGAGCATGGCGGCCTTTCGCCCCCCGCCCCCCTTTCCGAAGTGCCCCTTCCCTCGGTCGTCGAGGAAATCCTCCGCTTCGACCCGCCGCTGCATATGTTCACCCGCTACGCCTATGACGAGGTTGACATGATGGGCCACCGCTTTGCGCCCAATCAGCAGATCGGCCTCTTGCTGGCCGCCGCCAATCGCGACCCCGCGCTCCACGAAGCCCCCGGCCAGTTCCAGCCCTCCCGCTTTGCCAAGCCGCATCAAAGCTTTGGCGCGGGGCTGCATTTTTGCGTCGGCGCGCCCCTTGCCCGGCTGGAGATGCAGATCGCCCTCGATCGCCTGCGCACACGCCTGCCCCGGCTGCGGCTGCCTGAGGCGCCGCGCTACGCCAATATCTACCACTTCCACGGGCTGGAAAGGTTGATGGTCACGCCCACTTAAAGCGGCAGAACCGTGGACGCCTTGATCTCTTCCATCGACAGCAAGGCGGTCACGTTGAAAATCCGCACCTCGGAAATCAACGCCTGATAAAAGATGTCATAGGCGCGGGCGTTCTTGACCCGCACCTTCAGAATATAGTCGATATCGCCCGCCAGCCGATGCGCCTCCAGAACCTCCGGGCGCTCGCGCAGGGATTTCAAGAATTTGGCCTGCCAATCCGCCTCATGCTCTGACGTGCGGATAAGGACAAAGAAACACGCCTCCAGCCCCAGCGCCTCGGCATCGAGCAAAGCGGTCTGGCGCAAGATCACGCCGCTTTCCTTCATCCGCTTGATCCGATTCCACACCGGTGTTTTCGAAGAGCCTACTTTTTTGGCAATTTCATCGAGGGATTGCGCGGCGTCCTCTTGCAGCTCCGCAAGGATTTTCCGGTCCATCTCATCCAGTCGGGCAGCCATTCGCGAAATCCCCTCTGCTTCGGAACCCCGTTCCAATCTGGCCCGATAATGGAACAATTTTCCTTGTTTGCAACCTGATATGGCGAAGCAATGGGAAAATATCCTATATTGAGGATGAGAAATCGGGAAAAACCCCGAAAAAGGGCAAAGCGAGAGGCATCATGACCCAACAGTCCCCAAACAGCGCCACCGCACAGCCCGCCGTGACCTTTGTCGGCGCTGGCCCCGGCAGCGCGGATCACCTGACGCTTGGCGCACTGCGGGCGATCCAGACGGCCGATGTCGTGATCCATGACCAACTCGTCGGGGCCGAGGTTCTGGCCCTGATCCCCGCCACCGCGCGCAGGCTCGACGTGGGCAAGATCGGCTTTGGCCCCTCCACCCCGCAAGCCCGCATCAACGCGCTTCTGGTGGCCGAGGGTCTGTCCGGTCAGGCCGTTGTGCGCCTCAAGGGCGGCGATTGCGGCATCTTCGGGCGGCTCGACGAAGAGATTGACGCCCTGACCGCCCTCGGGATCGGGTTTCGCATCCTGCCCGGCCTCACCTCTGCCAGCGTCGCCGCCGCAAACATCGGCCAATCGCTGACCCGCCGGGGGCGCAATGCCTCCCTGCGGATCGTCACCGGGCATGACATGGCAGGCTTTGCCGATCAGGATTGGCGCGGCATGGCCCGCCCCGGAGAGGTCACAGCGATCTACATGGGCAAGAAATCGGCCCGTTTCCTTCAGGGCCGGATGCTGATGCACGGCGCGGCCCCTGAAACCAACATCACGGTGGTCGCCAATATCTCGCGCCCTGACGAACAGATCATCGCCACAACGCTGGCAGATCTGCCGCAGGCCGTGTCTCAGGCCAACGGCCCCGCCATTCTGCTTTACGGCCTCGCCCCGCGCGCGGCCCTCCAAACCCTTCCCCAGCTAGAGGAGGCCCGCGCATGAGCCGTGGTTTCACCCCCAAAGTCGTGACCGCCAATGATCTGCTGATCGGCGATGTGATCTATCTGACCGCCGATGACCGCTGGACGCGCCATCACGCCGAGGCCGAGCTGATCGAAGATGAGGCCCACGCCCAGCTGCGCCTTCTGGATGCTCAGGCGCAAAAGCGGATCGCTGTCGGCCCCTATCTTGCCGATGCAAAACCCGGTGCCCAGGGCCCCGAACCCACCCATTTCCGCGAGGCGTTCCGCACCCGTGGCCCGTCCAATTACGCCCATGGCAAACAGGTGGAGCAATCCAATGTATAAGTATTCCGACTTTGACGAGGCCTTCGTCCGCGCCCGCACCGCCCAGTTTTCCGAACAGGTCCAGCGCCGGATTGACGGCTCCCTGACCGAGGATGAATTCAAGCCATTTCGTCTGATGAACGGCGTCTATCTGCAACTCCACGCCTATATGCTGCGCGTGGCGATCCCCTATGGCACGATCAACCCGCACCAGATGCGGCAGTTGGCCCATATCGCGGATACCTATGACAAGGGCTACGGCCATTTCACCACCCGCCAGAACATCCAGTTCAACTGGCCCAAGCTGACCGACATCCCGGCGATCCTCTCGGATCTGGCGGATGTGGAAATGCATGCGATCCAGACCTCGGGCAATACGGTCCGCAACGTCACCGCCGACCATTTCGCAGGCGCCGCCGCGGATGAAATCGAAGACCCGCGCCCCGTGGCCGAACTCTTGCGCCAATGGTCCACCGACCACCCGGAATTCCAGTTCCTGCCGCGCAAGTTCAAGATCGCCATCACCGGAAGCTCCACCGACCGCGCCGTCACCCGCGCCCATGACATCGGCCTGCGCATGGTGCGCAACGCGGCCGGAGAGCCCGGCTTTGAGGTGATCGTCGGCGGTGGCCTTGGCCGCACCCCGATGATCGGCACCACCGTGCGGGAGTTCCTGCCAAAGGCCGATCTCTTGCCCTATGTCGAGGCGGTGCTGTCGGTCTATAACGTGCTGGGCCGCCGCGATAACAAGTACAAAGCCCGGATCAAGATCACCATCCACGAGACCGGCAAAGAAGAACTCACCCGCCTGATTGAGGCGCGCTTTGCCGAATTGCGCCCCCAGTTTGGCGGGCAGGATCAGGCCCTTCTGGCCGAGATCGAAACCGCCTTCGCCCCGCCCGCCTTCCGCTCCGGCGATCTGGGCGGCTATGAGGCTTTCTACAAGGCTGACCCGCTGTTCCGGTCCTGGGCCGACACAAACCTTGCCGCCCATAAGCGCGAGGATTACGCCATCGTCACCATCAGCCTCAAGGCGCATGGGGCCACACCGGGGGATGCCACCTCGGACCAGATGCGCCTGATCGCTGATCTGGCCGAAAGCTATGGCCATTCCGAGATCCGCATCAGCCACGAACAAAACGTCATCCTTCCGCATGTCCATAAATCCGACCTTCCGGCGCTGCATGCGGCCCTGCATGGCTCGGGCCTTGGCACCGCGAATATCGGCCTTATTTCCGATATCATCGCCTGCCCCGGCATGGATTACTGCGCGCTGGCCACAGCCCGCTCGGTCCCGGTCGCCCAGCAGATCGCCACCCGCTTTGACGAATTGAAGCTGGAGCATGACATCGGCCCCCTGAAGATCAAGATCTCGGGCTGCATCAACGCTTGCGGGCATCACCATGTCGGCCATATCGGCATTCTCGGGCTGGACCGCGCGGGCGTCGAAAACTACCAGATCACGCTGGGCGGTGACGGCACCGAAACCGCCGTGATCGGTGAACGCGCTGGCCCCGGCTTTGCCTATGACGAAATCGTCCCTGCGATTGAACGTCTGATCGCCGCCTATCTGGACCAGCGCGAAAGCCGAGAGGAAACCTTCCTTCAGGCCTACCGCCGCCTTGGCCTCGCGCCGTTCAAGGCCGCGCTCTATGACCCGGAAAGCCTGCGTGATGCCGCGTGATCTGACATTCGCCCCCATGACGGAACGGGTGGCCGCGCTCAATGCGCGCTACCGCCATCATGGGGCGACGGCGGTGCTGGAACACAGCCTGCGCGACCGCGAGGTCGGGCGCGTGGCGCTGGTGTCCAGCTTCGGCGCGGAATCGGTGGTGCTTTTGCATCTGCTCTCGGTGGTCTCGCCGCATACGCCGGTCTTGTTCATCGACACGCAGATGCTGTTTCCCGAAACCCTCGCCTATCAGCAGGAGCTGGCCGAAAAGCTGTATCTGACCGATATCCGCCGGCTTTCCCCGGCCCCGGCGCGGCTGGCAATGGATGACCCGGACGGCACCCTGCATCAGGTCAACACCGATGCCTGCTGCGGCTTGCGCAAGACCGAAGTGCTGGAAACCGCGCTGGAGGGGTTTGACGCCTGGATCACCGGGCGCAAGCGCTTTCAAAGCGGCACGCGCGCGGCGGTGGAGTTCTTTGAGGCCGAGGGCGAAGACCGCCTGAAAATCAACCCTCTGGCCCATTGGGGCCCCGAGGATCTGCAAGAGTATATGATTAACAACCGCCTTCCCCGCCACCCGCTTGTGGCTAAGGGCTATCCCAGCATCGGCTGCGCGCCCTGCACCTCGCCCGTCAAACCCGGCGAAGACCCGCGTTCGGGTCGCTGGCGCGGATCGGCCAAAACCGAATGCGGCATTCATTTCATCGACGGCAAAGCCGTTCGGATCAAACAGGAGACAGCAGCATGAGCACGATCGTCACCGATACCGGCTTTTCCAAGGAATTCCCGATCCCATCCTATGTCACGCTTGCGGATCTGCCGATCCATGAAGGCGCGATTGATCTGAAAAACACCGATGATGTGACCGCCCTGACCCCCTATCTGGCGGATATGCGGCTGATCCGGGTGGATTTCCCCTCTTTCGCGGATGGGCGCGGCTTCACCCTTGCGCGGCGCTTGCGGATGATGGGCTACAAGGGGCGGCTGCGGGCGCGCGGCCATGTTCTGGCCGATCAATATGCCATGGCCCGCCGGGTCGGCTTTGACGAGGTAGAAATCTCGGACGATCTGGCCGCCCGTCAGCCGGTAGAGCAATGGCTTTCGCGCGCCGACTGGCAGGCCCATGACCATCAGTCGCGCCTGCGGGCCTGAAATTCGGGTTCCCTCGGGGCCCTTCCTCGCTTATTCAGACAGAAAGACATCATGACGGATCAACGCCCCGTGGACAAAGCCACTGCCAAACCGCACCTGCCGGATGCCCAAACGGTCACCTCCGTGCAGCACTGGACGGACCGCCTGTTTTCCTTCCGCGTCACACGGCCGCAATCCCTGCGCTTTCGCTCGGGGGAATTTGTGATGATCGGCCTGATGGGCGATAACGGCAAACCCTTGCTGCGCGCCTATTCCATCGCCTCCCCCAATTGGGATGAGGAGCTGGAGTTCTATTCGATCAAAGTGCCGGACGGCCCGCTGACCTCGCGTCTTCAGCATATCCAGATCGGGGATGAGATCATCCTGCGCCCAAAACCCGTGGGCACCTTGGTGCATGACGCGCTGCTTCCGGGCAAGCATATCTGGTTTCTGGCCACAGGCACCGGCCTTGCCCCCTTCGCCAGCCTGATGCGCGACCCCGAGACCTATGAGAAATATGATCAGGTCATCATGATGCACACCTGCCGCGACGTGGCAGAACTGGAATACGGCCGTAAACTGGTCGAAGACCTCAAGAATGATGAGTTAATCGGTGAGATGGTCGAGGGCAAGCTGCTCTATTTCCCCACCACCACCCGCGAAGAGAGCCCGAACATGGGCCGCATCACCGACAACCTCTCCAGCGGCAAAGTCTTCGCCGATCTGGGGCTGGAGCCGATGTCGCCAGAACGTGATCGCGCGATGGTCTGCGGATCGCTTGACTTCAACCTTGATGTGAAGAAAGTGCTCGAAGGATTTGGTTTGCGCGAAGGGGCCAATTCGGACCCGAAAGAATATGTGGTGGAAAAAGCCTTCGTTGGATAATTGCAATGATCTACCGAGTTTTGCTCTGCACGCTGCTTGCCACCCCTGCCGCTGCTTTTGAGGTCACCATCCAGAATGGCGGCGGACAGGATCTCACTGGGATTTCCGTGTTCGAGGTGCAGGGCAATACCGTGATCGACGACAATCTGGGCAGCTACGGCAACCCGATCAAACCGGGGGCCTCTGCCAGTTTCGATCTGGCGATCACCCGCTGCATGTCGGTGATCTTCTACTACGGCTTTGATAATGGTGCCGAGGCAGAGGCGACCGCTGACCTGTGTCAGGGCACGTCGTTCCTGTTGAACGAATAAAGGCCCGCTCAACCGCGCACCATCTTCGGCCCCTGTGACCACAATGCAAAACGCCGCGCAGATCTCTCTGCGCGGCGTTTCTTTTGTCGTGACGCAGAAGGATCAGAGACCCAGCGCCGCCTTGACCTGATCAAGCGCCGCTTGCAGCAAAACCGGGTTGCTGGCAGCGGTTTCCACAGCCGTTTTCAGACCGGTCTTGGTCGCATCATCCAAAGAGGAGGCGTCGATCATCTCAGCCACTTTGGCGGCGTCGAACGTGTCAGCCGACAGGAAAGAGGCCGGGTTCGGCGCGTTTGCGGCAGCGGCGGCGGCAGCTTCGGCCTCTGCCTTGGAAGCGGCTTCGGCGGCAGCATCGGCAACAGCCTTGGCTTCGGCTTCGGCGGCAGCAGCAGCCTCGGCAGCGGCGGCGGTGGCGGCAGCCTCAGCGGCGGTGGCTTCTTCTGCAGCTTTGGCGGCAGCTTCAGCAGCAGCCGTTGCGGCCGCGTCCTCTACAGCTTTTGCCTCTTCGGCAGCTTTGGCAGCAGCTTCTTCAACGGCAGCGGCGGCAGCGTCCGCAGCAGCCTTGGCTTCGGCTTCGGCGGCAGCGGCGGCTTCTTCAGCGGCCTTGGCGACAGCTTCAGCGGCAGCAGCGGCTTCAGCTTCGGCGGCGGCAACAGCTTCGGCGGCAGCTTTTGCTTCTGCTTCAGCGGCAGCGGCAGCTTCGGCGGCAGCAGCAGCGGCCGCTTCTTCCGCGGCCTGCGCAGCGGCAGCGGCCTCGGCGGCAGCCTGCTGGGCCGGCACATAGCTGAACTGATAATATCCAAGCCCGGCGGCGATTACGACGGCAGCGCCTGCAAGAACGGTCTTATTCATCTTAAAATCTCCTGAAAACCGCCAGAAGGCGGCGGTTGCCCGCGCTACATGGCAGAAATCGCCCGAATTGAAAAGGCTCCGGCGGCTCTGGACGCGCAAGAACCGGGGGAAATCACCGATTGTGGTTGAACAACTGCGCGCCGGGGTCTATTTTGCCGCCATTCATGCGCACGACCCCGTAAATGACAGAAGGAAGTCAACCATAGCTCGCAGACCCCACAATGCCCCGCCGCAACGTGACACAGGCCCTCGTGTCAATGATCGTATCCGTGGCCCTGAAATCCGGCTGATCGGAGCGGACGGCGAAAATGTCGGCGTGGTCACACCCGCCCGTGCAATGCAGATGGCTGAGGAGGCAGGGCTGGATCTGGTTGAGATTTCGCCAAATGCCGAACCGCCGGTCTGCAAGATCATGGATTTCGGCAAATTCAAATATGAGCAGCAAAAGCGCGAGGCTGAGGCCCGCAAAAAGCAGCACATCATTGAAATCAAAGAGATCAAGTTTCGCCCCGGCACCGACAAGCACGACTATGACGTCAAGATGCGCTCGGTTCTGAAGTTTCTGGGCGAAGGCGACAAGGTGAAGGTCACCCTGCGCTTTCGGGGCCGCGAAATGGCGCACCAGCAGCTTGGCCTCGAACTGCTGAACCGCGTCGCGGACGATGTGATCGCGGAGGAAGCGGGCAAGGTCGAATCCTTCCCCCGGCTCGAAGGCCGCCAGATGGTGATGATGATCGGCCCGAAATAACGGCTGGTTTTATGGATCGATGAAAAGGGGTGCCAAAGGCGCCCCTTTTTGCATTTCAGCGAGCCGGGAGGCACCGGGCGGGACTGATTGAGCTTTCCTTCTGAGCCAGCCGGAAATCACCCCTGGACCCGCCGCAATCAGCCCTGCCGCAGTCGCTGCGTGATCTGCGCCATAATCGACAGCGCGATTTCGGCGGGGGATTTCGCCCCGATCGCCAAGCCGACGGGTGCATGGATCCGCTCCAGATCCGCCTCGCTGACGCCCCCCGCGCGCAGCCGCTCCAGCCGCTTGGCATGGGTGCGCTTCGACCCAAGGCTGCCGATATAGAACGCCTCGCTGGCGAACGC
>JAQWYA010000135.1 GCA_029254215.1 Pseudorhodobacter sp.
GTGCCGCCATCGCTCAGGCTGTCGCCAATCACATAAAGATTGTCAAAGCGCAGCTCTTCCGCCGAAACCGGGGACACACCCGCACAAATCATGGCGCCGATCGTGGCGACCCTTGGAAAACCGATCATCTTGTTCCTCCCGAAAACAATATCTTATGGCTTGGCGCATAGCGGCCTTGGTTTTTGGACTGACAGTGGCGGTTTACAGCCTGACTGTAAACGCCGCACTTTCGGCAACAGTCGAAAATTGCAGCCTGTTGCATGTGGCGTTGCGGAACATCGCGCCAATACCTCGCCGGTCGCGCCCCCCCAAGCCGCGCCCTCCTAGTCCTTCGGAACATTCGGCCCCAAGGTCGCCAGCATCGGCCCCAGATCGGCCTCATAGGCTTTCCACTTGCGCACCGAAGAGGTGTAGACCGGCTGGCGCACCTGCGTCACCGAGGCCGTGCGCACCGACCGCTTCGTCTCGTGGAAGGCCAGACAAGCCTCATCCCATGGCAAATTGCACCAATCGACCAAACGACGCGCCTGCGGCTCAAAATCCCCGACAAGGGTTTCGTATTGCACGTCTAAAAAGGCATCCGGAGGCAAAACCCTGCGCCAATGATCCATCAATCTTTGATAGCCGTTAAAATACCGCGCCATTTCGACCTGATCATAACTGTGCAGCTGGGCGCGATCAAAAAGCCGCGTGAAACAACTGACACAGGTATCCACCGGGTCGCGCATTGTATGGACGATCCGCGCCTTTGGCATCAGCGCATGGATCAGCCCCAGAAACAGGAAATTTGCCGGCATCTTATCGGTCACATGCGGGCTGTCCGGCGCATGCTTGCTTAGCCCCTCGGTATAGGTTTCGGCGATGCGCGACAGCGCGCTGCCCTCCAGATGCGTCAGAACCTGCGGATAGCGTGCCTTTGCGTCACCATTGTCGAAGGGCAGCAAGCGCTGAAGATCATGCAACTCCCCCGCGCCATGCACCAAAGGATGGCTGGCCAGAATGGTTTCGGTCAGCGTGGTCCCCGACCGGGGCATCCCCAGAACGAAAATCGGGCGCGCAGAGGGGATCGCAAAACCGCGAAGTCGCTCGATCATTGCGGCGTCCATGACCTCGATGACGTGATCCACCCGCTTCTCAAAGGTGGTGATGTCATAGTCCAGCTCGGCCCGTTTCAGCGCGGCCCCGGCGGCATAATGCGGCCATGCCTCGGCAAAGCGCTTTTGGTCCTCATAACCCTTGCCCAGCGCATAATGCAGCGCGATGGCGCGCTTGGGGTGCATCCCCTCCAGCCCAAGTGCAGCCGCTTCCAGCGCCAGCATCGCAGGGTTATCCGCCGTCACCTTGCCCAGCCGCACAAGGCCCAGATGCCCGCCAAACTCATCGGGTTTGAGCGCGACGGCGCGTTCAAACATTGCGCGGGCGTCTGCGGCCTCTCCCAGTTCCATCGCGAGATAGGCCAGCGACAGGATGGCCCCGTGAAACTCGGGATCGCAGTCCAGCGCACGCTCATAGGCGCTGCGGGCCTTGTCGGAATATCCCAGTTCGGCCAGACACATACCGGCCTGATGATGGGCAGGCGCTGACTCCGGATCAAGGCGCACCGCCGCCACGGCGGCCGCCAGCGCCTTGTCGGCATGGTTCTTTTGCTGAAGGATCTGGCTAAGCCCGACATGCGCCGCGACATGGCGCGGATCAAGGCTGATCGCGGTACGAAAGGCCAGTTCCGCCGCATCCAGCGCATCTTGCCGCAAATACGCGCGCCCAACCACGGCATGCATTTCAGCCGGAACTTTGGGACGCGCCCGGATATAGGGCAGCAAAATCTTCAACGCTTCGTCTTCGCGGTCATCCTCCACCAGTACGGTGCCAAGGTTCGCCGCGATTTCGTCATCCGACGGGGCAAGCTGCAAGGCCCGGCGGTAATGCTCCGCCGCCGCGGCCCGGTCCCCCCTGTCCCGCGCAATCGAGCCGAGGTTGTTGATCGCGCGCACCTGATGCGGGTCAATCGCCAGCGCCGCCTTTTGCGCGGCCTCCGCCCCGTCCAGATCGCCCGCGGCATAAAGCGCAATGCCCAGATTGCCCTGCGTGATGGCCAGACCGGGGTTGGCGGCAACAGCGCGGCGCGCGGCCTCCAGCGCGCCGGGTTCATCCCCCGCGCGGCGCCGCATCTCGGCCAGATTGGCCAAGAACAGCGCGTTTCTCGGGTGCAGATCCACCGCGCGGCCCATCAGCGCCACCGCATCATGCGCCAGCCCCCGCGCCAGCGCCGTCGCCGCCGCAAGGTTCAGCGCATCCGCATCCCTCGGGCGCGCGGCAAGGATCGCCTCAAGGATCCGCGCCGCGTTTTCCAGCCGCCCACCCGCGTAATGCTCATGCGCTTTCTCCATCGCCTGAGCCGGCGTCAGTTTCACTTTTTGTCCGCCCTGCTCGGCCATCCGATCGTCCTGTGTCTTGGCGACAAAACTTGCCGTCCTTTGGCAGCCGAGTGTCGTCAGAAAGCCGGTGGCATTGCCATGCCGCTGCCGCCTATTTCCGCAAGTCGTTACTCAAAAACCACAAATCAGCCGTGGCCGGACTATAAAGTTGGTCCTGACCGATTTCTAAAGTTGGTGCTGAACGATTCCTAACATAGGCTCATGCGCAATGCACCCTTCTCAGCACCTCAGATCAGGCACGCTTACGTTAAAATCTCTTTGAAATAAAAAGTCTTAACCTCTGATCCGGGGCACGACATGACCAAAGAAACACCCCGATTTTCTGCGCATGGTGGCCGCCTCATCACATGGAAGGGCCGCGCCGCCCCAGTCGCGCCGGCCATGCTTCTCGACGGGCAACTGTCGAATACTGGCCGCATCGAGGTAGCGGCATCAGCCTCCGGCTCTGGCACGGGTGGTCTGTCTGTCTACGCCTACGGGATCAAGGGCAGCACCCACGGGGTTGACGCCACTGTCAGCAATTCCGGCTCCATTCTGGTCACCGCCACAGCCGACGGCGTTTCGACAGACAATGTGGTCAAGGTCTATGCCGTCGGGATCGAACTGGTTGACGTCGGTGGCATGGCCTCCAACGCCGGGCTCATCGTGGCAACGGCCACGGCAACCGGCACCGGAACGAATGTAGAGGCGACCGCCCACCGGATCAGAACCGAAGATGTCGGATCGACCGGCACGGTTTCAAACACCGGAACGACCCTCGTTACCGCCGAGGCCGACGACCTGGAAAACGTCTACGACATCCCCCAGTCGGTTACGCTTGACGATGCGGACGGCCCGAAACTCTTCCAAGGCGGCAACGTGATCGCGACAGTGGAGCCTGTGAACCTTGCCTTCTCGGGTCAGATTGCCGCCGAAATGGCAAATATGGGCGGCGGAACGGTTGCGGCCCTGCTGGCGGGCGCGCCCGCCACCGTCACCACCGGAATGCAGAACGCGGAAGGGGCCGATGCGGCGCCCTCCGGCACGCGCGGCACCGTCTTTGTCGAAGGCGATCTTGTCTCGCGCAAACTCGATGACGCAGCGGGGCGCGAGCTGGACTTCGATGTCTCCGGCCACACGGCAAGCGCCGCCACCGATTTTACCGCGCTTGAACTCGGCATGGGTTATAGTGTGGAGGCAGGCACGGGAATGCTCGGCATCGGGGCCAGCGGCATTGTCGGCGACAACGGCCTGTCGGGCCATGACATCAGCACGAGGTATCACTTTGCTTCCTAAGAGCTTCATATCAGCGGCGGCCCTCGTGGCCGCCACCTGCCTGACCGCAGCCCACCCCGCAGCCGCGCAAGACAGCGCCCCGCGCGCGGGTCAGGTCTTTGGCGATTGGCGGTTCACCTGCACCGCCGTCACCGAAGACCGAAGCCGCTGCCAGCTGACCCAAACCATGGTCGCGGGCGATAACCGGCAACCGGTCGCAAGGCTTGGGCTGGGGCCGGGACGAGATGGCGCGCTGGTGTTTTCGGCGCAACTGCCCTTGGGGCTTTTGATCCCGTCAGGCGTTAGCATCGCCGTGGACGAAGGGGCGCCAATGCCCCTGACCCTCACGCGGTGCGTGGCGGCGGGCTGTCTCGCGCAGCGCATCCTGAC
>JAQWYA010000143.1 GCA_029254215.1 Pseudorhodobacter sp.
GGCGTCTTCCATGGCAGCAGCAATCGCAAAATGTTGCACCCAGCCAGTCAGGTAGGGCAGCCCTACGGGGTTCCCTTCGTCGCGTTCGATCTGACGGCTGATGCGCCAGTCCTGCCAACGGCGGATCGCAGAGGTGACGGCCGTCTCAAGATTGATGTTGCAGCGCGTCATGTTGCCGACCACATAGTCGGCGAAGTGGCACCCCGTCCGGCTATCCAGAAAATCGCGGATTCCGATCATCTCGTCTTCGCTGTCAGCACGAATGGCAGCAGCGATGAGGGTTGAGGCCAGCGCCCAGACCTCCGCGCTGCGGCGGTCGGGCTGGGGGCAGACGGTAAGGCTGCAGTAGAAGCCGAAATCCTCGTTGCGGCTGGGCTGAATGGGATGTGTGGTCATGATGGGAATCCTTGTCATGGTGGCCGGCGGAGCGCCCTGCCCCGCCTGTTTGTGATCAAGCGGCGCTGGCAGCTTCCAGCGTGGCGATGTGGCAGCGCAGCGTTGCAGCCTCTTCGCGCGCGGCGTCGGCCCAGAACGCAGCGCGAGCGTTGCAGGCGTGGGCAAGGCGCTCTGCGTCTGCTTTGGTGAAACGGTTGGCCTTATGCGCGCGGCCGTGGCCTGTGCAGGTGGCGCGGTGTTTCTTGCCCTCGGGCGTCAGTGTGAAAATCATCGGCCCGAAGTCGTCGAGGACAATCCAGTTGTGCGAGGCGACCGTCGCGCAAGCACTCGGCGCAAGGCGGGCTTCGATCTCGGCGGCGGCGGCGCGGAAGTCGGCGATCAGGGTGGCGCTGGGGTTGGTCATGGCGGCGGCTCCGTGGGTGAGTTGCATCGTTTTGGTGCAAGGACCATCGCTCTCAAGAAGGGATTATCGTAGCAAAATCAGAGCAATAATATTGCTTTCCGATCATTCGGAGCGGTCGGTAACATCCACCCATATCCCATCATGCCAGACATAGAGATGGCAGAACTGGCAAGTTGGACATGGCAGGATCGGCGGAACGCGTGGCGGGTCGAAACAGTCCAACTCATCCGTACGGACTTGGCGGATTTCTTGAGCGGCGAGGATATCGTCCGGCGTCCAAAACTGTGATTGGCAAATCACCCTTGGTCGCCGCGCAGTTTGCGGTGCTTTCAGCTTTTGGACTGCGCGCCGGCGTGGTCGAGAACATCGACCTCGCGCTGATCTTCACCTTCGTATCGCTTATCCGTGGGTATCAACTGCGCTCGGCTATTCGATCGTTTATCTTCCTAAGGAGGTTGCTGTGCGTACAACATTTTGAATAATTTGTGGCAAAAATGCAACGGCGGGGGAGTAGAGCTGGCGCTCATCTTTTGCACATTGGCTCAATGATCCGGAGCCAGTTAAGCGCAAGTTCATCTCCAAGTGAGACTTGGTGAATTATCACCCAACCCAGAGGCTAGAGATTGCACCAAGGCGATCTGTTTTTTGAATGGCAGGAATTTGCTTTAGCGGCACTGTCGTTCACTCTGTGTGCAGCAATCTTCTTACTGCGCTCGCGCTTTCCTCGGCTGAGTGGGCGGGCGATTGACCTGCTTGCAAAGCAATCAATGCATACCCGATTGACGCCTCGCGTTGGTGGCATAGCCATTTTTGCTGGCTTGGGTGTGAGTGTGATCTTGGCACCAATAACGATTTCGGGTCCTTACGCTAATTTCATGTTTGCGACCTCGCTTCTGTTTGTCGTCGGCCTTGCTGAAGATCTGGGCTTTCACATGTCGCCCCGTCGGCGCATGTTGGCCGCGATCG
>JAQWYA010000150.1 GCA_029254215.1 Pseudorhodobacter sp.
CAGATGTACAACGCCCTGTTCCGTGAATTCCTGACCCATATGATGGAAGACCCGCGCAATATCTCGGCCTGTATGCACCTGCATTTCATCGCCAAGAACATCGAGCGGGTGGGCGACCACGCCACCTCCATCGCCGAACAGGTGATCTACCTCGTGACCGGGCAAATGCCCGATGACGCCCGCCCGAAAAGCGACACAACCTCCTCCGCCACTTTGCAGGAACCGAAGTAATGGCTGCCGCCGATATGCCCACCGTGCTGCTGGTCGAGGATGAACCGGCCCAGCGCGAAGTCCTTGCCTATAACCTAGAGGCAGAGGGATTTCGCGTTGTGCAGGCCGCCGATGGCGAAGAGGCGCTGATGCTGGTCGAGGAAGTCGCCCCCGATCTTCTGGTGCTTGACTGGATGCTGCCCAATGTCTCGGGGATCGAAGTCTGCCGGCGGCTCAAGATGAACCCCGAAACCCGCGCCATCTCGATCATCATGCTCTCGGCCCGCGCCGAAGAGGTGGACCGTGTCCGCGGCCTCGAAACCGGGGCCGATGACTATGTGATCAAGCCCTATTCCGTGGTCGAGCTGATGGCCCGCGTGCGCGCCCAACTGCGCCGCACCCGGCCGTCAACCATGGGGGTCATGCTGGAATATGAAGATATCCGGCTCGATACCGAAAGCCACCGGGTCTACCGCTCCGACAAGGTGCTGAAACTGGGCCCGACAGAGTTTCGCCTGCTGACCACCTTCATGGAAAAGCCGGGCCGGGTCTGGAGCCGCGATCAACTGCTGGATCGGGTCTGGGGCCGGGATATCTATGTCGATACCCGCACGGTGGACGTTCATATCGGGCGTCTGCGCAAGGCGCTGTCGCAGCATGGCGGCGAAGACCCGCTGCGCACGGTGCGCGGCGCGGGCTATGCCTTGGGCTAGGCCCGCCCGCCTTCGCGCCCATCTCCCTGCACCTCAGTCCAGCGGCGGCAATTCCCGTGTCACGCCTGAACTGGAAATCGCGACAAAGGTGAAATCGCCTTCGGTCACGCGCAGCAACTCCCCCGTGCGCTGGCGGCGCACCCATGTCTCTACATGCATGGTGATCGAGGTTCGCCCCGTTTTGACGATCTGCGTGTAAACCGAGACCAGATCCCCCACCAGAATAGGCGCGTGAAAGCGCATCGCCTCAATCGCGACCGTGCTGCACCGCCCCTTGGCACGCTGTGCCGCACAGGTGCCCGCCGCGATATCCATCTGGCTGATGACCCAGCCGCCAAACACATCCCCGCCGGAATTGGTATCCTTCGGAAAGGCCACGGTTTGCAGGGTCAGATCGCCCTCGGGCCGCTCGGCGGGGGTGGAAGGGGCGGCCATTCTCAGGCCACCTTGCGCAGCGACAGGATTTCGCGCGCCTGCGCCCAAGTGGCGACTGGGCGTTCGTATTTCTCGCACAGCGCCACCGTCCGGGCCACCAGCGCCGCGTTCGAGGGCGCGAGCGTGGTCTTGTTCAGCCGCACGTTATCTTCCAACCCGGTGCGCGTATGCCCCCCCGCCGCAATCGCCCATTCATTGACGGTGATCTGATGCTGGCCGATGCCCGCCGCACACCACTGCGCATCCGGCGCGATCCGCTCCATGGTTTTCACATAGTAATCAAAGATATCGCGGTCCACCGGGGTCGCGTTCTTCACCCCCATCACGAATTGCACATAAAGCGGCGCGGGCAGGCGGCCATCCTTATGCATCATCACCGCCTGATGGATATGGCTCAGATCGAAGGCCTCGATTTCTGGTACCACCTCATAGGTCCGCATTTCCGCGGCCAGCCAATCGACGAGATCCGGCGGATTGTCATAAACCCGCGTCGGGAAATTGTTCGACCCCACCGCAAGCGAGGCCATATCCGGCCGCAAGGGCAGCATCCCGCCCCGCGCAGACCCCGCCCCGGACCGCCCGCCCGTGGAAAGCTGCACGATCATGCCGGGGCAATGTTTCTGGATGCCTTCCATCAAGCGGCCAAACCGCTCCGGGTCCGAAGTGGGCAGCCCCTCGTCGTCGCGCACATGGCAATGCGCAATGCTCGCCCCCGCCTCGAAAGAGGCTTGCGTGCTTTCCACCTGCTCTTCAATCGTGATCGGCACGGCGGGGTTGGCCGCTTTCGTCGGCACCGATCCTGTGATCGCAACGCAGATGATGCAGGGGGTTGTCATGGGCTCTCCTCCGGGGGTCTTGGCACTGTCTGGCCGCCACCTTAACGGCGAAATGCCGCATGGTGAAAGGGCAAAACCGTTGCCCCCGACGCGGGCGGTATCGCGCCGGGCCGCCCCAATCGCCGCCTGCCCCCTTGACCGCGCCGCCCCGATCCCCGACATCAGAGACAGCAACACAAGGGATCCTCCGATGACGCCGCTGCCCCTGACCGCCGCCGAGTTCGCACAAACCCGCCGCTCTGTCCCTGCGAAAACGCTGACCGGCCCGGTGCCGGATCGGGACGCGCTGCGGGGGCTTTTGACCGCCGCAGCCCGCACCCCCGATCATGGCAAGCTGGAACCCTGGCGCTTTCTGGTGCTGGAAAAGCCCGCCATGGCGCGGCTTGCCGCCCTGTCCGATACCCGCGCCGCAGCCCTTGGCCATGACGCCGAGAAAACCGCAAAAGGCCGCGCCCAGTTCGACACCGGAGAGTTGGCGGTCGTCGTCGTGGCCAGCCCCAAACCCTCTGACAAGATCCCCCCGATCGAGCAGACCCTCTCTGCCGGGGCGGTGTGCCTGTCTTTGGTCAATGCGGCGCTGGCCAATGGCTGGGGGGCCAACTGGCTCAGCGGCTGGCCCTCGCATGACCGGACCTTCGTCGAGGAAGGTCTTGGCCTTGCCCCCGCCGAATTCGTGGCGGGCATCATCCATATCGGCACGATCAAATCCATCCCCACAGACCGCCCCCGCCCCGATATCGAGGCCCTCACCCGCTGGGTGTCGGCATGATTTTCGCGGATTTCCTGCGCGCCCTTGGCCAACTCAGCGATCCGCGCTTTCGCCGGGTGTTTCTGATCGGCTTTGCGCTGACGCTGGCGCTGCTTGTGGGCGTTTACGCGGGCTTTCTCTGGGTCATTCAGGTGCTCACCCCCGAAAGCATCGAGATCCCCTTTGTCGGCCCGGTTCAGGGCCTCGACACGCTGCTCAGCTGGGGGTCTGCGATCTTCATGATCGGGCTGTCGGTGTTCTTGATGATGCCCGTCGCCTCTGCCTTCACCTCGCTCTTTCTGGAGGATGTGGCCCAGGCGGTCGAGGATCGCCACTACCCCCACCTGCCCCCCGCCACCCGCACGCCCTTCATGGACGGGCTGGTCGATACGCTGAATTTCTTCGGGCTTCTGGTGGGCGTCAACCTGCTGGCGCTGGTCCTTTACGCCTTTGCGGGGCCGTTCATTCCGGTGGTCTTCTGGGCGGTGAACGGGCTTTTGCTGGGGCGGGAGTATTTCACGCTGGTCGCAATGCGCCGGATCGGGCGTAAGGCCGCAAAAGCGATGCGCAAACGCCATTGGCTGGCGGTCTGGTGGGCGGGCGCGCTGATGGCGGCACCCTTGTCCCTGCCGATCATCAACCTGATGGTGCCGGTCCTCGGGGCCGCCACCTTCACGCATCTTTACCACCGCCTCAGCGCCGCCGAGGCAAAGGCCCCGGCCCGCTGAAAGCCCCCAAGCGGGGCTTTACTGGCCCTGCGCGTCGATCGGCGGCATCCGGTTCATCCAGTCGAAATCACGCACCGTGATCTTGCCCGACAGGATAATCCCGCACAGCACCGCCCAAACCACCACCGACACCAGCGTGGTGATCTTGGCCTTGCGCTTGATGACGAACCCAGCAGGCGCGCCGCGCGGCGTGCCGGGCACGACCTCTCCGGCATCGGCCTGCGAGGTGTTGCGCACTTGCAAGACCACGAAAAACACCATGAACCATGTCACGGCGAACATAACGAGGGCGGCGGTGATCGTCATACCTGCTCCAACTCTACCAGACAGCCGTTGAAATCCTTCGGGTGCAGAAACAGCACGGGCTTGCCATGCGCGCCGATCTTCGGCTCTCCGCTTCCCAATACCCGCGCACCCGAGGCTTTCATCCGGTCGCGCGCCTCCAGAATATCCTCCACCTCATAGCAGATGTGGTGGATGCCGCCCGCCGGGTTCTTATCCAGAAACCCCTGGATGGGGGAGTTCTCGCCCAAAGGATACAACAGCTCGATCTTGGTGTTGGGCAGGGTGATGAAAACCACCGTGACCCCGTGGTCGGGCTCATCCTGTGCGGGGCCGACATCGGCCCCAAGCGTGCCGCGATACTGGGCCGCTGCCGCCTCCAGATCCGGGACGGCAATGGCGACATGGTTCAGTCTTCCAATCATGGCGGGCTCCTGCAATGGCGTTGCGCCGATATAGGCGCGATGCCCGCCCAAGGGCAAGAGGACGACCCGCCGCAGGCCACGCCCCCGCCCCGCTTTGGCCGTTTTGCGGTGGAAATCGGGGCGAATCGGGGGCGGCTTCACACTCCATTAGCCATTTCATGTCTGACTGAGGCATGACCCATCGCTGCTGAAAGGTTCCCGGAATGCCGATCCTGACCCCTTTGTTCGATGCCCCGCCCGGCCATCAGATGCCGATGATGCCCACGCTGTCGCATTTGCCGCTTGCCGGGCTGACCATCCTGACGGTGGAAGACAGCCGCTTCGCCTCTGAGGCGCTGCGCCTGTTGTGCAACCGATCGGGCGCGCGATTGCGCCGGGCCGAAACCATCGGCGCGGCCCGCCAGCATCTGCGCACCTATCGCCCGGATGTGGTGATCATTGATCTGGGGCTGCCGGATGGCTCGGGCCTTGATCTGATTGCCGATCTCGCGCTGGAAAGCCGCTTTGCAGGCACGGTTCTGGCCAGCAGCGGCGATCCTACGGGCCGCGCCGCCGCCCTCGCCGCCAGGGCCTTGGGCTTTCTGGAGAAACCGCTCGAAAGTCTCAGCGAGTTTCAGGTCATGATCCTTGAAGCTCGGCAGCAATCCGCGCCCTTTGCCGCAGCACCGCCCAAATCCCCCATCGCCCCAGACCGTCAGGCCCTGCGCGATGATCTGGCCCGCGCCGCCGATATGATCGCCGAAAACCAAGGCGCGGATCCCGGCTATATCGCGGATTTCGTGCGCGGGCTTGCGCGCAGCAGCCATGATCCGGCGCTTGAACACGCCGCACGGGCGGCGCGCAGCGCCTCGCCGGGGGCGGACCGGCTGACAGCGCTGCAACGCGCCGTCTCAGACCGGCTGAGCGGGCCAATCTGCCCGTTCTCATGATCCGCCCTCCCCCGTCCGGGGGGCGGCGCAATCAGGGTTGCAAAGCCGGGTCCTGCCCCGGACGCACCAACCGCGTGAGGTCCGACAACCGCTCTTGCTGCTTTCCGCTTGCGTCAAAATTCGCGGGCGACAACCAAACGCGATAGGCCTCTGACAAGGCGGGCCATTCGCTGTCGATCACCGAAAACCACGCCGTATCCCGGTTGCGCCCCTTCACCACCGCCGCCTGCCGAAACACCCCTTCAAAGGAGAATCCCAACCGTTGCGCCGCCCGGCGAGAGGCCAGATTGGCCGCGTTGCACTTCCATTCATAGCGGCGATAGCCCGCCTCAAAGGCCCATTTCATCATCAGAAACATCGCCTCGGTCATCGCCGCCGATTGCTGCAATTCGGGCGCGATGCAGATATGGCCGACCTCGATCGTGCCCGCCTGCGGCGTGATCCGCAAATAGCTGGCAACGCCCCCGCAATGCCCCGTCTGCTTGCAGCGCAGCACGTGAAACTGCGGGTCCGGCCCGGCAGCCATTTCCTTGGCCCAACGGTGATAGCTCGCGGCTGAGGGAAACGGCCCGTAAGGCATGTAATCCCACAGCCGGTCATGGCCGCTGAAGGCGCGGTGCAGATCGGCGGCATGGGTGTCGGCCTCCAACGGCTCCAGCCGGATCAGGCGCCCTTCGCGCTTTTCCAAGGGCGGAAAGGGCGGCGGCTGCCATGCGGAAAGGTCCGGGCCGTTTGCGGTTTGGCGCGCCATATTCTGTCCCCTGTGCCAGCTTTCCAAGTTATGACGGCCCGAACCCCAAACGGCAATCACAGAAAAACGCCTAGAGGATCAGCGCCGGCCGCGCGCCCATATCCAGACCGGGAAAGACCGCCCCCTCCAGCACCGCGCGGTCCAGCCCGTAAAGCCCGCGCATCGCCCAGGCCGCCCAGGCCCGCACATCCGAGGTCGGCATCAGGTCGCGCCCCGCATAAAGATCGGCCTCCGCCAGCCCCGGCCAAGCGCCCAGAACCTGCCCACCGCGCAGCGCGCCCCCGGCAAGCAGCATCGCCCCCCCGGTGCCATGATCCGTGCCCCCGCTGCCGTTTTCGCGCACCGTTCGGCCGAATTCCGTCATTGCAATCAACACGGTACGGCCCCAGACCTCGGCCCCCGCCTGCGCCCGCAGCCGCAAGACCACCCGTTGCAGACGCGACAAGGGCCGGTTCAGCGCCGCGCGCTGGCCCCGATGCGTATCCCATCCGTTCAATGAGAATGCCGCGATCCGCGTCTCGGCCCGCAGCCGCAGCGCCGCGAAATCCACCAGCCGGTCAATATCGGGGTGCGGCCTGTCCTCGCCCGGCATGGCGGCCTGATCCTGCGCGGGCGCTTCGGGCGCGTCCATCTGCGCCAAAGACAGCGCCTCTGAAAGGGCCATCGCCTCGGCCCCGCTGTCGCGAAACAGCGCATCCTCATGATAAATGTGGTCCAGCAGCAACTGGCTTTGCGCCGATAGCGTCAGCTTCACCTCGGGCGTCCAGCTTCGGCTTGGCCCCTGCCCCGCCAAAAGCGGCAGCGCCTCGCGCCCGATGGCATAGGCGGTATCGGCCCGCAGCCCCGGCACCGCCTGTAGCATCCGGTTCAGCCACCCATCGCGCGAGGCTCCGGCCTCCACATCCATCCCCGTCCCCGCCTCCAGCAGGATTTGCCCGTCGAAATGGCTGCGCTTGTCGCGATAGGGGGTCGAGGTCGCGTGCACAAACCCCAGCTCCCCCGCCCGCCACAACCCGCTGAGCCCCGAGAGCCCCGGATGCAGCGCAAAGGGCCCCACCAGCGGCAAAGACCCCTCGCTCAGGCTCGGTCGCCAACGGGCAAAATCCGGCAGATCCAGCGGGCGCACCACATCCAGCCCGTCCATCCCCCCGCGCAGGATCACCACGACCAGCCGGTTTTCGCCCAGCCCCGCCCCTTGGGCAAAGGTCACGCTGGTCAGCAGCGGGGCCGCCGTAACCGAGCAAGCCGCCCCCGCCAATCCGCGCAAAAAGAACCGCCGATCCAAAGCGCTACCTCCTGTTGAACGCGGGCGAGGCAAGCACGAGGCCAACCCCCTCGCGCCGGGTTTCCGCCCGCGCAACCGCCCATAACAGCCGCGCATCCGCCGCAGGCCCCAGCGCCGTTCGGGCGAAGTCCTCCGGGTCGGGCAAGGTTTTCACCAGCCGGTCGGGCACCTCCATCGCCCAGGCGATCCGCGCGCCAAGACCCTGCGGCGTGATGCAGCTTTCAAGGCTTTCCGGCCAGCCATCCGGGCCATTCGGGCGGCCCCACTCCTGCCCCATCACTGCCATCGGACGCAGGATAAACCGCCGGAGCGGCCGCGCCCCAAGGGCCATCACATCGCGGCCCCGCCAGCCCAGCGCGCGCAGGGCGGCAAGTGTGAAATCAAGGGGTTGGCGGGCTTTTCCCAAGGTCTGCACCCAAGCGGCGGGATGCGCCAGCAGCGCCTCATAGGCGGCCAAAAGCCCCCCGCCCGACTGCCGATAGGCCGCAGCGATCGCGCCCACCAGATCCGGGTCGGGATCATCCGCCACGAAATGCACGGCGAGTTTGCGCGCCAGATGCAGCGCCGTTTCGGGGCGCTGCGCAAGGTCTTGCAACGCAGCGCGAATGGGTGCCATCCCCTCGCCGGAATAGGTCTTGCCCAACACCGTTTCCGGCCCCGGTTCGGCGCGTTCGCGGCGAAACAAGGCCCCCTCCGCCGCGGTGGCATCAAGGCCGGTCAGCAACTCCGCCATCTCGCGCACATCGGTCTGGCCATAGCCCGCCCCCACCCCCAGCGTATGCAGTTCCAGCACTTCGCGGGCGAGGTTTTCATTCAGCCCCCGCCCCCGCCGCTTGCCAAACCGCGACCCCGGCCCGACCGAGGCCACCTGATCGAGGTAAGCCAGCATCGCCGGATGCAGCACCGCCGCCTCCAGCATATCGCCAAAGCGCCCGGCAACATGCGGGCGGATCGCATCCTCGATCAGCGCGCCGGGAAGCGTGGTTTCGGGCCGGTTGCGCGGCTTGGTGGTGAAATGATCCGCCCAGAACCGCACCAGCCTTTCGCGAAACCCGTCGGGGCTGTCGAGGGCGCGGGCAAACTGGCTGCGGGTGGCAATATCCGCGATTTTCGCGGCCTCGCGGGCCGCCGCCGCATAGGCAGCACGGTCCTCGGGGGCGGCGCGCATCGCCATCCGCCCGGCCTGCGCCGCTTGCAGCACGGGCAAAACATCCGCCAGCCCGGAGGCCGGGAAATCAAATGCGGCCAGATCCGGCCCGGCCAGCGCGGCAAGCATCATCGCAGGCTCCACCGGCGCGCCCTCGGGCAAGGGCAGGCCAAAGCCAAAGCGAATCGCTGCAAGACTGGGCCGGTCGATCATCGCCACCTCTCGGACCCTTGAAGATAGGGGCAAATGGGGGAATTTGCAGCCCCCCGCAAAACCGACACCCCATACCGCCCAACGCCCACAACGCCCCGGAATGCAAAAAGGGCGCGCCAGCGGCACGCCCTTCGCCTCCTCCGCGTAAGAGGGCTTATTCCTTCGGCAAGACCCGCAGCCGCAATTCGCGCAACTGCTCGTTCAAAGGCTCGCTTGGCGCGCCCATCAGCAGGTCTTCGGCGCGCTGGTTCATCGGGAACATGATGACTTCGCGGATATTCGCCTCATCGGCCAAGAGCATCACGATCCGGTCGATCCCCGCCGCACAGCCACCATGCGGAGGCGCGCCGTATTTGAACGCCTTGACCATCCCGCCGAACCGCTTTTCCACCTCGGAATTCGGGTAGCCCGCGATTTCAAACGCCTTGAACATGATCTCCGGCTTGTGGTTGCGGATCCCGCCCGAGATCAGCTCATAGCCGTTGCAGGCAAGGTCATACTGATAGGCGTAAACCTGAAGCGGATCGCCCTGCAGCGCCTCCATCCCGCCCTGCGGCATGGAAAACGGGTTGTGGCTGAAGTCGATCTTGCCCTCGTCATCCTTCTCGAACATCGGGAAATCGACGATCCAGGCAAAGCGGAAGCAGTTTTCTTCGGTCAGCTTCAACTCGCGCCCGATCTCATTGCGCGCACGCCCCGCGACAGCCTCAAACACTTCGGGCTTGCCGCCAAGGAAGAAGGCCGCATCGCCCTCGCCCAGACCAAGCTGCACCCGGATCGCCTCGGTCCGCTCCGGCCCGATATTCTTGGCCAGCGGCCCAGCGGCCTCCATGCTGCCATCTTCGGCCTTGCGCCAGAAGATATAGCCCATGCCGGGCAGGCCCTGTTGTTGGGCGAATGCGTTCATCCGGTCACAGAACTTGCGGCTGCCGCCCGTGGGGGCGGGAATGGCGCGCACTTCGGTGCCTTCGTTTTCCAAAAGCTTGGCGAAGATCGCAAAGCCCGAGCCGCGGAAATGCTCGGAAACCTCTTGCATCTTGATCGGGTTGCGCAGGTCGGGCTTGTCGGAGCCGGACCATTTCAGCGCGTCCTTATAGGCGATCAGCGGCCAGTCGGCATGGACGGTCTTGCCCTTGCCGAACTCCTCAAAAATCCCCTGAATGACGGGCTGCACAGCGTCGAAAACGTCCTGCTGCTCGACAAAGCTCATCTCGAGGTCAAGCTGGTAGAAGTCGGTGGGAGAGCGGTCGGCACGCGGATCTTCGTCGCGGAAACAGGGCGCGATCTGGAAGTAGCGGTCAAAGCCCGAGACCATGATCAACTGTTTGAACTGCTGGGGGGCCTGCGGCAGGGCATAGAACTTGCCCGGATGCAGACGGCTTGGCACCAGAAAGTCGCGCGCGCCTTCGGGGCTGGAGGCGGTGATGATCGGCGTCTGGAATTCGTTGAAGCCCTGATCCCACATCCGGTTGCGGATCGAGCGCACGACATTGGAGCGCAGCATCATGTTCTGATGCAGCTTTTCGCGCCGCAGGTCGAGGAAGCGATAGGTGAGACGCGTTTCCTCGGGGTAGTCCACCTCTCCGAAGACCGGCATCGGCAGATCATCGGCAGCGCCCAGAACGCGCATGCCGCGGGCGTAAACCTCGATCTCGCCGGTGGGCAGCTTGGGGTTCACAAGGCTGGCGTCACGCGCCTTGACCACGCCATCAATGCAGATCACCCATTCGGCGCGCACCTTTTCCAGATCGGCGAAGGCCGGGCTGTCGCTATCGGCCAGAACCTGCGTGATGCCGTAATGATCGCGCAGGTCGATGAACAGCACGCCACCATGGTCGCGGACCCGGTGGACCCAGCCTGAGAGGCGGATTTCCTGCCCGACATGGGCCGCGTTCAGCTCGTGGCACTTGTGGCTGCGATAGGCGTGCATCATCATCCCCTTTCAAAGGGCTTTCATTTCCATCGCGCCGATACACAACGCAGGGGCGGCGAAGTCAAGCCCGCGTGGAGCGGTTGCGGGGCCGCGATCTTCGGGCGTGGGGCCTGCGGCGGGGTCAGGATGCCTCCGGCGGGGATATTTAAGAACAGATGAAATCAGCCGATGAAGCGCGCCGGGATCAGGCCGCGCAGGCTGTTGCCCACCCAAAGTCGAACATCGCCCAGCGCCGAAAGAGGCAAGACTGCCTCTGTGACCCGGCCGGTTTCCAACATTTCGGCCCGCAGGACGCCGGGCAGCAACCCGCAGCGCAGGGGTGGGGTTTGCAGGCCGTGACCTGCATCAAAGAAGAGCGTGGTGATGGTGCCGTCGCAGGTTTCTGCCTGTTCATTGCCAAAGATATATTCGTCAAGATGGGGCGGCAGGGCGGCGCGGGCCGTATCATAGGCCGCGCGGCGGGTGGATTTGAGGCGCAGCCAAGGATCGCCCGAGGCAAGGGAGGTGGGCGCGAGGCCCAGCCGCCATTCTGGCCTTGTGGGCGGCAGAGGGGCGGCCTCGGCCTCAAGACGGCTGGCGGCATCCAGCGTCAGGCGCATCCGGGCCGCACCGTTGGGGGCGGCGGCGCGCAGGGCGGCTTCGGCGGCTTGCGGATCAAAGCTTCGACCAAGCGTGGCGGCCCCCGCCGCCATCCGCGCCATATGGCCGGAAAGCCGGGGGAAGGCCCCGTTTTCCCAGCGCAGAGTCTCGATCAACTTTACGTCTGCAGTGTCGCGAAACGGGCTTTCCACAGCGCTTCCTCCCATTCGCCGGCGGCGGTGCTGTCATGCACGACGCCGCCGCCCACATTGAGCACCGCGCGGGTCCCGAATAGGGAAATCGTGCGGATCGTGACGTTGAAAGCGGCGCGCCCATCGGGGGCCATCCAGCCCAGCGAACCGCAATAAAGGCCCCGCGGCGCAGGCTCGACCTCGCGGATGATTTCCATCGCGCGGATTTTCGGCGCGCCGGTGACCGAGCCGCAGGGGAAGAGGGCGGGCATCAAACCGGCCATTCCGGGCGCGCCCTGCAACTGCGCCTCGACGGTGGAGGACATCTGATGCACCGTGGCAAAGCTTTCGACGCTGTAAAGCTCCGGCACCCGCACCGAGCCGATTTGTGAAATCCTCGCAATGTCATTGCGCAAAAGGTCCACGATCATCAGGTTTTCCGAGCGGTTCTTTTCACTTTCGAACAAGGCGGTTTTCAGCGCCGCATCGCGCGCGGGGTCAGGATCGCGCGGGGCGGTGCCTTTCATCGGGCGCGCGGCGATCTTGCCCGCCGCTGACACCGTGAAGAACAATTCGGGGCTGCGCGAGATCATCACCGGCCCCACCCCCAGATCAACGAACCCGCCATGCGCCACGCCCTGCCGGTCGCGCAGCCGTCCGTAAAGGCCCAGCGGGTTGCCGGACAGACGCGCCTCCATCGGGAAGGTGAGGTTGATCTGATAGCAATCGCCCGCAGCGATATAGCCCGCGATCCGCGCGAAGGCCTTGTCATAATCATCGCGCGACAAGACAGGTTCGGGCAGGCTCAGCCCCCCCGGCGTCTGCGCCGCCTGCGCCAGCACCGCATCGGCCGGGACCGGCGCGTCATAAATCCCGAAGGCCAGCAAGGGCCCGCTGCGATCCGGCGGCATCAAGGGCAACAGGCGCTGCTCCAGCGCATAGCCCGCCTCATAGGCCATATAGCCCGCCACCCAAGCCCCCTTGGCGCGGGCCTCATCCAAAGCGGCCAGCGCCGGGGCAACCCCTTCAGGCTCCCACGCCACGACATGGCTTTGCGCGCCGTCAAACAGCACCGCCTCGCCCTTTGGCCCATTCTCACACAGGATCACCGCTTGGCCCCTTCGACATTGCGCTACCCATAGCACCGCCCCCTTTGCTCAGCCAGCACCGCCCGACGCTTTGAGGGCGAACACCGCCACAGAGCCCCCAAGTAGCGCGGATTGCGATTGACGCAAATCCCGTCAGACCGCAGGCTGACAGGAGGGAGGCACCCATGACCTATCTTATCCTCAAGGCCGCGATTTCTGGCATCCTGATCGCCGCCGCCTCCGAGGTGGCGCGGCGCTATCCGGGCTTTGGGGCCCTGATCGCCTCGTTGCCGCTTGTCTCGCTGCTGGGGATGATCTGGCTCTGGCGCGACAGCCGCGACCCGATCCTGCTGGCCGATCACGCCAGTGCGACGCTGCTCTTCGTGCTGCCCTCGCTGCCGATGTTCCCGCTGATCGCGGTCCTTTTGCGCGCCGGAGTGCCGTTCTGGCTGACCCTGACGCTTGGTGCGGCGCTAACAATCCTGCTGTATGCCGGGACCATCGCCTTGGCGCGTCATTTCGGGGTCCGGCTTTAGTCATTGCCCCGCCAGAAGGGCCGCCCCGACGGGTTCCAGCCAAAGCCTGCCGCAATCAGGGTTGCGCGCCCGCGCCGCGCCCCTTAAACCCACGCCAATTTGCGAGAAGCATTCGAATCCGATCCCGCCAGACATCTGCCGGGATAACTCATGCCGGGGGCCTGTCATGCCGAAAAGAACCGATATCAAATCCATCATGATCATTGGTGCAGGTCCCATTGTCATTGGCCAAGCCTGCGAGTTTGACTACTCCGGCGCACAAGCCTGCAAAGCGCTGCGCGAAGAGGGCTACCGCGTCATCCTCGTCAACTCCAACCCCGCCACGATCATGACCGATCCGGGGCTGGCAGACGCCACTTACATCGAGCCGATCACCCCCGAAATCGTCGCCAAGATCATCGAGAAAGAGCGTCCCGACGCGCTGCTGCCCACGATGGGCGGGCAGACCGGCCTCAACACGGCCTTGGCGCTAGCCGACATGGGCGTGTTGGAAAAGTACAATGTTGAACTGATCGGCGCCAAGCGCGCGGCCATTGAAATGGCAGAAGATCGTAAATTGTTCCGCGAAGCGATGGACCGGATCGGCCTTGAAAACCCCAAGGCCACCATCATCGCCGCCCCGAAACTGCCCTCGGGCAAATATGACATCAAGGCAGGCGTAGCCGCCGCGCTTGAAGCCATCGAATATGTCGGCCTGCCCGCGATCATCCGCCCCGCTTTCACCCTTGGCGGCACCGGCGGCGGCGTCGCCTATAACCGCGACGACTATGAAGCCATCTGCCGGAGCGGGCTTGAAGCCTCCCCCATGGCGCAAATCCTCGTCGATGAATCCCTGCTCGGCTGGAAAGAATATGAGATGGAGGTGGTGCGCGACACCGCCGATAACGCCATCATCATCTGCGCCATTGAAAACGTCGACCCGATGGGCGTCCATACCGGCGATTCGATCACCGTCGCCCCCGCGCTGACGCTGACCGACAAGGAATACCAGATCATGCGCTCGGCCTCGATCGCCGTACTGCGCGAAATCGGCGTGGAAACCGGCGGCTCCAACGTGCAATGGGCGGTGAATCCCGCCGATGGCCGCATGGTCGTGATCGAGATGAACCCCCGCGTCTCGCGCTCTTCGGCGCTGGCCTCCAAGGCCACGGGCTTTCCCATCGCCAAGGTCGCGGCCAAACTGGCGGTCGGCTACACGCTGGACGAGCTGGACAATGACATCACCAAAGTCACCCCCGCCTCGTTCGAGCCTTCCATCGACTATGTCGTCACCAAGATCCCGCGCTTTGCGTTTGAAAAGTTCCCCGGCTCCAAGCCCGAACTGACCACCGCGATGAAATCCGTGGGCGAAGTGATGGCCATCGGCCGCACCATCCACGAGTCGATGCAAAAAGCACTGGCGAGCCTTGAAACCGGCCTGTCCGGCTTTGACGAAATCGCCATCCCCGGCGCGCCCGACCGCAGCGCGATCTTCAAGGCGCT
>JAQWYA010000157.1 GCA_029254215.1 Pseudorhodobacter sp.
GTTAGTCTGTTCCTATCGAAGGAGACAGACGATGAAGCGATCAAGGTTCACGGAAGAACAGATCATTGGTATTCTGAAGGAGCACCAGGCAGGGCTTGGCGCAAAGGAGCTGTGTCGTAGGCTCCAGACTCATTGATTTTCAAAGCCAGAACAGGACGGTTGCTGCGAGGGCGATGGCTGAGAGGAAGACCTTGGGGCATCGGTCGTAGCGTGTTGCCACCCGTCGCCAGTCCTTCAAGCGCCCAAACATGATCTCAATGCGGTTGCGGCGTTTGTATCGGCGCTTATCGTATTTGACGAGCTTAGTGCGAGACTTTCGGCCAGGGATACATGCCTTTATGCCCTTGTTTTCCAAGCCTTCACGGAACCAGTCGGCATCATAACCCCGGTCGGCCAGAAGCCATTGTGCAGGTGGAAGGCTGCTGAGCAATGCCGCAGCACCGGTATAGTCGCTGATCTCGCCAGCGCTGATGAAGAAGCGGATAGGGCGACCGCTTTCATCAGTGACTGCGTGCAATTTGGTGTTCATGCCGCCCTTGGTGCGGCCAATCAGACGACCACGCCCCCCTTTTTCAACCCAAGGCTTGAAGCCGTGCGGTGCGCTTTGAGATAGGTCGCGTCGATCATGACCGTCTTTGGTGTGGTGGCTTCGCAAGCCAATCCGTCCATCATGCGGGCGAAGACGCCCATGTCACCCCACCGCTTCCAACGGTTGTAGAGGGTCTTGGCTGGGCCATATTCCTTCGGCGCGTCACACCACCGCAAGCCATTGCGATTTATAAATATAATTCCGCTAAGAACGCGCCTGTCATCCACGCGCGGCTTGCCATGGCTCTTCGGAAAGAACGGCCGAAGCCGCGCCATTTGGTCTTCGTTAAGCCAGTAAAGAGTGCTCATAGCGCCCCCAAGATTTGGGAGCTTGAATCACGCAAGCATGGCGGCCTCAAGCCGATTAATGGGTCTGGAGCCTAGAAATCCTCGAAGGCTTCGGCGTGGTCACCCGTCGGGATGCGAACAAGATGGACACGGCCTCACTCGATGCAGCCATTGGGGAGCTGCGAAAGAAGCTCGACTCTGAGCATGGCCGGGCGATCAACTTCTATGAGCCAGAGATTGAAAGCAAGTGGCGGGACCGCGGGGCGACCTATCTGGTCAGTTGGAACCCCTCAAAGTGGGACTGGCAGTCATTCGCGGAAGACCGCGCGACCACGGTTGCGGACGAGACCGTCACGCATTCTTGGCGGACCAGCTCGAAGAAACCGAAGGTTGACGACCGGGTATACCTGCTCCGAACGGGTCAGGATCCACGCGGGGTGATCGCCCGCGGCAGGGTGGCCAAGGCACCTTACCCCGATACCCATTGGGAGAATGCGCGCGCGGCAGCCGGCGAAACTGCTGATTTCATCGATGTCGAATTCGACGATATCCGGGATCCAGCGCTGGACGCGTTTGTGCCGCTGGGCATGTTGACCAGCAAGATCGCGGGTCAGGACTGGAGCCCGCAACCCTCGGGCATCCTGATCAAACCTGCTTCGGCTCTAGCTTTGGCACGCCTATGGGAAGCGGCCGAACCGGCCGAGACGGAAATGGAGACAACAGGTAGGGTTGGCACAGCCATGGCAAGAAATCTCATTCTCTATGGTCCGCCCGGCACTGGAAAGACTTTCAGCACGACAGCTGAAGCTGTCCGCCTGTGTGGTGAGCCCGTGCCGGCTGACCGTCCAGCGTTGATGGATGTGTATCAGCGCCTGTTGGCATCAGGGCGGATCGAGTTTGTGACGTTTCATCAGTCAATGGCCTATGAAGGTTTCGTCGAGGGGCGGCAGCCTATGACTGGGTCCGACGATGGCGAGAGCGCGGCTTCAGCCGGGTTCAGGCTCGAAACCGTGCTGGGAACTTTTCGGCGCATTGCAAAGCGTGCTGAGACCAGCAGAGGGCGCGCATCGACTGCAGACAGTGTCCAGATTGCTGGACGGCAAGTTTTCAAGATGTCGATTGGCGAGGTGAACAACCCAGAGGAAGCCCATCTGTTCGAGGATGCGATTAAGGGTGGGTACGCAGTTCTCGGATTTGCGGATATCGACTGGAGCGACGAAAAATATGCCGGCCGGGAGGCCATTCTTGCGGCTTGCAAGGCGAACAGCACGCAGAGCGGTGAGATCGATAGTCGTTCCGGCGCAGTTAATATGCCGTTTCGGTTTCGCAATTGGATCCGCAAAGGCGACGTTGTCATCGTATCGAAAGGCAATTCGCTGTTTCGTGCAATTGGCCTGTTCACCGGCGAATACGAGTTCGCGCCGCGACCGGAAGGTGATTATGCCCACCGTCGTGCGGTTCAATGGCTCTGGGTGGATTGCGAGGGTGTTCCCGTCGATGAAATCTACTCCCGCCGTTTCATGCAGCAATCTGGACCTGTCGCGGTTTCGTTCCGGTCTTTTGAGAGCAATACTCGCCATCAAGGAGACTGGATATGGCAATGATACACAGCGACGAGTTCACGCGGGATGCAGTTCGCATCGCGACGACCAGCGGCCTGACGAGGCGTCAGGTTGCGTCTGATTTGGGGGTTGGGCTTTCGACCCTTAACAAATGGGTGAAGATGGTTTCTGACGAGACAGGGCCACCCGATCCGGACCAGAACCATCTGCGCGAGAACGAACGGCTTCGTCGTGAGAACCGGATCCTGAAGGAGGAGAGGGAACTGCTAAAAAAGGCCACGCAGTTCTTCGCGGCCCAAAAGCCGTGAAGTTCGCGTTTCTGGATGACTATCGGGGATCACTTTAGAGGGCACATGCCTGCCGCGTGATGGGGGTCACGGATCGTGGCCTTCGGGCTTGGAAGCATGGCCTGTATCGCATCGGCAGCGGCGCGACATGGTGCTTTTGGCGCATATCCGCGAGCAGCACAGACTGAGCCAGGGCAGCTATGGTTGGCCCCGAATGACGGAAGGATTGAACGAGTTGGGCTTGCGTGTTGGGCACCGCCGGGTGGGGTGTCTGATGCGCCAGAACGCGATTTGCGTCTACTGACAGCGATCACACATTCAACATCGCGCCAAATCTCTTGCAGCAGGATTTCGCTGCGAGCCAGCCCAACCAGAAATGGGCCGGCGACATCACCTATGTCTGGACGCGCGAAGGCTGGGTCTATCTGGCTGTCATCTTGGACCTGCATTCCCGCCGGGTGATCGGATGGGCCATCAGCAACCGGATGAAGAAAGACCTGGCGATCCGCGCCCTCAACATGGCGATTGCCCTGCGCAGGCCCCCGAAGGGCTGCATTCACCACACGGATCGCGGAAACCAATACTGTTCACATGACCATCAAAAGATCCTTGGAAAACACGGTCTGACAGCATCCATGAGCGGAAAGGGCAACTGCTATGACAACGCAGCTGTTGAAAGCTTTTTCAAATCCCTCAAAGCCGAAATGATCTGGCGCAGAAACTGGCAGACACGAAGAGAAGTCGAAGTCGCCATTTTCGAATACATCAACGGCTTCTACAATCCGCGCCGTCGGCATTCAGCCTTGGGTTGGAAAAGCCCGGTGGCCTTCGAACGAAAGGTCGCTTAACGGGAGCACCTGACCGGAACAGAACCGCGACAGGTCCACCCAGCCCGAGGACGAGAACGCGAAATTGAAGCGTTTGCTGGCGGATGTCATGCTCGACAATGTCGTACTGAAGGATTTGCTGGGAAAGCCGCAGCGCAAACACGTTAGGAATGCCATGCTGTCACCGATCCACTTCGAACAGCAGCAGAGACTGAAACTGCAAGGTATCTACAAATCTGACCGCTATTCAAA
>JAQWYA010000204.1 GCA_029254215.1 Pseudorhodobacter sp.
GGCGTAGACCTCCCGCCAAGCCGTATTGGCTTTGCTATGGATAGACAGGAGACTGCCATGAAGACGAAGATGCTCACCTCGGCCATCGCGCTGACCGCCCTTTCCGTTACCGCCGCTGCTGCCCGCGATCAGGTGCAGGTTGCTGGTTCCTCGACCGTGCTGCCCTATGCCACGATCGTTGCAGAAGCCTTTGGTGAAAACACCGACTTCCCGACCCCGGTTGTGGAATCCGGCGGCTCCTCCGCTGGCCTCAAGAAATTCTGCGAAGGCGTGGGCGAAGGCACCATCGACGTCGCCAACTCCTCGCGCCCGATCCGTGAAAAGGAAATCGCAGCTTGCGCCGAAGCAGGCGTGACCGACATCCTCGAAGTGCGCATCGGCTATGACGGCATCGTCTTTGCCTCCGACATCAACGGCAACAGCTTTGAATTCACCCCGGCTGATTGGTACAAGGCCATGGCAGCCGAAGTCGTCGTTGACGGCGCGATCGTTGCCAACCCCTACACCATGTGGAACGAAGTGAACCCGGCGCTGCCCGCGCAGGAAATCATCGCTTTCGTTCCGGGCACCAAGCACGGCACCCGAGAAGTGTTCGAAGAGAAAGTCGTCATCGCAGGCTGCGAAGAAACCGGCGCGGCGGCCGTTCTGGACGCCCAGCGTGGCGATCACAAAGCCTGTAACGCTCTGCGCACCGATGGTCGCGCGGTTGATATCGACGGCGATTACACCGAAACCCTCGCCCGTATCGAAAGCAACAAGAACGGCATCGGCGTGTTCGGTCTGTCCTTCTACGAGAACAACACCGACAAGCTGCAGGTTGCCACCATGGGCGGCGTTGTGCCTTCGACCGAAAGCATCTCGACCGGCGAATACCCCGTGTCGCGCCCGCTGTTCTTCTACGTCAAGACCGCGCATATCGGCGTGATCCCCGGCCTGAAGGAATATGCCGAGTTCTTCGTCTCGGACGATATGGCTGGCCCGGACGGCCCGCTGGCCGCTTACGGTCTGGTCTCTGACCCGGCTCTGGCCGACACGCAGGCAGCCGTTTCCGGCTCGGGCATGTAATCTGACACTCGGGGCGGCCCCAACAGGCCGCCCCACCCTTATTTTCCCTAAAAGACGGTTCCCGATATGTCTCCGATCCTGCTTATCCTTGGCCTTGCAGCCTTGTCGATCGGGGGCTTTTACGCAGCCCGCGCCCGCGCGGTGCAGCTGTCAGGCGGCGATATTCGCAGCCTCGCCTCCCTCCCCGGATTTTACGGCCAGAATGCCGCCTATGCAGCCCTGATCCCCGCGCTGGCCCTGCTGGCCCTTGGCGGTTTGATGAACCGCATCGCCCGCGGGTCCGAGACCTTCTCCTTCTGGAACACCCTGATCGAGAGCACGCCCGGACTGATCTCTTACGCCGCGCTTGGGGCCTCCGTCCTTGGCCTTTTGCTGGCCCTGCGCGCGGTTCAGCCCGGTTTCCGCTCCCGCGTTGCGGCCGAGCGTTGGGTCCTGAGCCTGCTGATCGCCGCCGCCTCCATTGCGATTTTCACCACCGCCGCCATCGTCTTGTCGATGCTGTTCGAGACGCAGAACTTCTTTAGCCAGTACAACTGGACAGAGTTTCTGTTCGGCATCAAATGGGCCCCGGATTTCCGCGGCAACTCCTCACTTGGCATCCTGCCGCTTTTGTGGGGAACGCTTTACATCTCGGTCGTGGCGCTGCTTTTTGCGGTGCCGATCGGGCTTTTCGCCGCAATCTACCTGTCGGAATATGCCAGCACCCGCACCCGCGCCGTGGCCAAACCTTTGCTGGAGATCCTCGCAGGCATCCCGACCATCGTTTACGGCCTGTTCGCGCTGATCACGGTTGGCCCAATGGTCCGCGACTGGCTGGCGCAGCCTTTGGGGCTGGGGTCGTCGGGGTCATCAGTGCTGACGGCGGGCGTTGTGATGGGCATCATGCTGATCCCCTTCGTGTCCTCGCTGTCGGATGACATCATCAACGCCGTGCCGCAGGCGATGCGCGATGGCAGCCTTGGCCTTGGCGCAACCAAATCCGAAACCATTCGTCAGGTCGTCATCCCCGCAGCCCTTCCCGGCATCGTCGGCGCGGTGCTGCTGGCCGCCAGCCGCGCCATCGGCGAGACGATGATCGTCGTGCTGGGCGCAGGTGCCGCCGCCGCCAACCTCAACGAAGGTTTGGGCGAGATGATCAACCCCTTCGAGGCGATGACCACCGTAACCGTCAAGATCGTCAGCCAGTTGACCGGCGACACCGATTTCGCGGCCCCTGAAACGCTGGTGGCCTTCGCGCTTGGCCTGACCCTGTTCATCGTGACCCTCGGCCTGAATGTGCTGGCCCTTTATATCGTGCGCAAATACCGGGAGCAGTACGAATGACCGACGCGACCAACCTTGGCCCCACGGCCTCTCCCGCCCGCAAAGGCTCGCTTCTGGTGCAGGATGCCCGCACCAAAAAGCGCAACGCCGCAGAGGCCCGCTTCAAGGCTTACGGCGTGGCGGCGATCACGGTCGGCGTGCTGGCGCTTGTCATCCTTGTGACCTCGATCCTTGGCAACGGCCTGTCGTCCTTCAAGCAGACCCATCTGACCATGATGATCGAATTGCCCGAAGCCAAGCTGGACAAATCCGGCACCCGCGATCTTGAGGTGATGAAAAAAGTCACCACCATCGGCTACGCGCCCCTTCTCAGCAACGCTTTGAAAGCCGAGATGGAGGCAAATGGCATTGCCATCGACGGGCTGAGCAAGAAAGACATCGACAATTTCATCTCCAAGGAAGCGCCCGCAACGCTGCGCAATCTTGTGCTGGCCGACACCAGCCTCGTCGGCCAGACGGTGGAACTGAAAATCCTCGTGAATGGCCGGATTGACGGCTATTACAAAGGCCGCGTCACCGCCGAAAGCGCGCTTCTGGACAGCAACGTCTCGCCGCAGCAATTGCAGCTTGCCGATGCGCTGCGCGATGCGGGCCTGCTGGAGACGGCCTTCAACCCCGGCTTTCTGACCATGCCAGACGCCTCTGACCAGCGCCCTGAAGCGGCGGGTCTTGGCGTGGCGATCCTCGGGTCTTTGTACATGATGATCGTGGTGCTGGTGCTGGCCCTGCCCATCGGTGTCGCCGCCTCCATCTACCTTGAGGAATTCGCCCCCAAGAACCGCTGGACCGACCTGATCGAGGTGAATATCTCAAACCTCGCGGCCGTGCCGTCGATCGTGTTCGGTATTCTGGGTCTGGCGATCTTCATCAACTTTGCCGGGCTGCGCGCCTCTGCCCCGATTGTGGGCGGGCTGGTGCTGACGCTGATGACCCTGCCGACGATCATCATCTCCACCCGCGCCGCGCTGAAATCGGTGCCTCCCTCGATCCGCGATGCCGCCCTTGGCGTGGGTGCCTCCAAGATGCAATCGGTGTTCCACCACGTCCTGCCGCTGGCCGCCCCCGGCATCCTGACCGGCACGATCATCGGGCTGGCACAGGCGCTTGGCGAAACCGCGCCCTTGCTCCTGATCGGCATGGTCGCTTTCGTGCGCGAATACCCCGCCGCCTATTCCGAGGCCAACGGCCTTTTCGGCGAACCATCGACGGCCCTGCCCGTACAGGTGTATAACTGGACCCAGCGCGCTGACCCCGCTTTCTTTGAACGGGCCTCGGGGGCGATCATCGTGCTGCTGGTCTTTCTGCTGTTCATGAACGCTGTCGCGATCTATCTGCGCCGCCGCTTTGAACGCCGCTGGTAGGAAAGGCGATCCAATAATGAACGAGATGAGAATTGTGGAGAGAGACGTGAGCAGCCTGGAAAACAAGATCGAAGCACGCAATGTGCAGGTGTTTTATGGCGACACCCACGCCATCAAGGATGTGAATGTCGATATCCTCGACAAGACGGTCACGGCCTTTATCGGCCCCTCGGGCTGCGGCAAATCCACCTTCCTGCGCTGCCTGAACCGGATGAATGACACGATCGACATCTGCCGCGTGCAAGGCAAGATCACGCTGGATGGTGAAGACATCTATGACCCCAAGGTCGATAGCGTGCAGTTGCGCGCCAAGGTCGGCATGGTGTTCCAAAAGCCCAACCCCTTCCCCAAGTCGATCTATGACAACGTGGCTTATGGCCCCAAGATCCACGGCCTGACCCGCAACAAGGCCGAGCTGGACGAGATCGTCGAAAGTTCGCTGCGCAAGGCCGCCCTGTGGAACGAGGTCAAGGACCGTCTGCAATCGCCCGGCACCGGCCTTTCCGGCGGCCAGCAGCAGCGCCTTTGCATCGCCCGCGCCATCGCGACCGCCCCCGAAGTGCTGTTGATGGACGAACCCTGCTCGGCACTGGACCCGATCGCAACCGCCCAGGTCGAGGAATTGATCGACGAATTGCGCAGCCAGTTTTCGGTGGTGATCGTCACCCACTCGATGCAGCAGGCCGCCCGCGTCAGCCAGCGCACCGCTTTCTTCCACCTTGGTAATCTGGTGGAATATGGCGAAACTGGCATGATCTTTACCAAGCCCAAAGATCCCCGCACCGAAAGCTACATCACCGGCCGGATCGGCTGAGGGAGAATACCATGAACACCGAACGCCATATCGCCAGCGCCTTCGACCGTGATCTGGAGGCTATTCAGGCCCTCGTCCTCAAGATGGGCGGTCTGGTCGAGGCCGCGATCCTTGATGCGGCACAAGCGCTTGAAACCCGCGACGATGAACTGGCCGAACGCATCCGCGCCGGCGACAAGGCCATCGACCGTCTGGAAGAGCTGATCAATTCCGAAGCTGCCCGCCTGATCGCCCTGCGCGCGCCCGCCGCAAGCGATCTGCGCACCGTGCTGACCGTGATGAAGATCGCGGCCTCGCTGGAACGCTGCGGCGACTACGCCAAGAACCTCGCGAAACGCTCCAAGGTGCTGGCGCAGATGCCGGTGATCCCTGGCACGGATGCCTCGTTGCGGCGCATGGCCAAGGCCGTGCAGTTGCTTTTGAAGGACGCGCTTGACAGCTACATCCACCGCGATGCCGTTCTGGCCGAAGATGTGCGCCAGCGGGACGCCGAAGTCGATCAGATGTACAACACGCTCTTTCGCGAATTCCTGACCCATATGATGGAAGATCCGCGCAATATCACCGCCTGTATGCATCTGCATTTGATCGCGAAGAATATCGAGCGGATGGGCGATCATGCGACCTCGATCGCGGAACAGGTGATCTATCTGGTGACCGGCGCCATGCCGGACGACAGCCGCCCCAAGGGCGATGACACCAGTTTCGTCCATCCTGACGGAGAGGCCTGATGGCAGGGGCAGAAGTTCCGACCGTTCTGATCGTCGAAGACGAACCCGCGCAGCGGGAAGTCCTCGCCTATAATCTAGAGGCGGAGGGGTTTCGCGTCT
>JAQWYA010000225.1 GCA_029254215.1 Pseudorhodobacter sp.
GCCAAAGCCGCCGGGAGCATCAGCCAAAGCGCGATGGGAAGGGTTGTCAGGTTAACCATACCAAGCGACCAATAGGCGGGTAATTTCAGCGCGTTGATCCATGTGAACAAAAGCGTGGAGGTGCCCGCAAAGACCGCCTTCGGCAGCCGCAACGGCAGGGTGTAAATCTGATAGGGCGGGGCGCCCGCATGGCTGACAAAGCTGGTAAAGCCCGAAGCCGCCCCGCAAATCACGCCCGGAACAATATGCGCCGGGCGCGCGGGGGCCTTCGCCCCGCTGCCAAACAGCCGCATCAGCGCGAAACTCGCCCCCAGAAGGCCGATCACCCCACCCACCACCGCCTCGGAAACAAGGCTCGCCGTGGCCCAACCGATGAAAACACCCATTGCGGCAGCGGGTGCCATGATCGCCAGAACCCGGCGGTCAAAGCTTTTGCGATAGGCGTAAAGGCCGAACCAGTCCGACACGATATAGATGGGCATCAAAAGCCCCGCCGCCTGAAGCGGAGAGATCGCAACCGCCAGAATGGGCACAGACATCATGCCGACGATGGGCAAGCCCCCTTTGCTGAGGCCGACCATGGTGGCGGCCAGAATCGCCAGGCCCCAAAACGCTGCCCCCTCCATCCGCCGCCCCTTTATGCTGCCTGCGCCGCCCCCGCCTTAGCGCATCCGCCAGGGCCAGAACAGGCCGGGCGATCTGCGCAAAAGCCTTGCGTTGGATGGATTGCTTGGCGGCCTATGGGGCGGTGCGGTCATGCCGCGGCGCAGCGCTCTTGCTTTAGGGCGCGCAAGCCGCTACCCATCCCCCCATTCAAACCCATCCCACCCGGAGACTGAAATCATGGCTCGACCCAAGATTGCACTGATCGGCGCGGGGCAGATTGGCGGCACGCTCGCCCATCTCGCCGCTATCAAGGAACTCGGTGATGTTGTGCTGTTCGACATCGCAGAAGGCACCCCGCAGGGCAAAGCGCTCGATATCGCGCAATCCGGCCCGTCCGAAGGCTTCGACGCCGTGATGAAAGGCGCCAACTCTTACGAAGATATCGCGGGCGCCGATGTGTGCATCGTCACCGCTGGCGTTCCGCGCAAGCCGGGGATGAGCCGGGACGATCTTTTGGGCATCAACCTCAAGGTCATGAAATCCGTGGGTGAGGGCATCGCTGCCCATGCGCCGAACGCCTTTGTGATCTGTATCACCAACCCGCTGGACGCCATGGTCTGGGCGCTGCGCGAGTTTTCCGGCCTGCCGCATAACAAGGTTGTCGGGATGGCTGGCGTGCTGGATTCGGCCCGTTTCCGTCACTTCCTGAGCCTTGAGTTCAACGTCTCCATGCGCGACGTGACGGCTTTTGTTCTGGGCGGTCATGGCGACACAATGGTGCCGCTGGCCCGTTATTCCACCGTTGGGGGCATTCCGCTGCCGGATCTGGTGGCTATGGGCTGGACGAGCCAGGACAAGCTTGACGCGATCATCCAGCGCACCCGCGATGGCGGCGCTGAGATCGTTGGCCTGCTCAAGACCGGATCGGCTTTCTATGCACCGGCCACTTCGGCAATTGAAATGGCGGAAGCCTATCTGAAAGACCAAAAGCGTCTGCTGCCCTGTGCCGCCTATTGCAACGGCGA
>JAQWYA010000242.1 GCA_029254215.1 Pseudorhodobacter sp.
GGCAGCAGAACCGTGTCGATCACATGGATGACGCCGTTGGATTGCTTTACATCGGCGATGGTGACATTGGCGATATTGCCCTGGCCGTCCTCGATGGTGATCTTGTCGCCCTCATAGCGCGCGGTGAAAGTGCAGCCGCCCACGGTCGGGACCGGATGCGCGCCCTTGTCGTCATCCACCATCTTCATGATCGCGCCCGACAGCGCATTGGCGGCCACGACGTGGCAGGTCAGGATCTGGGTCAGCATATCCTTGTTCTCGGGCTTGAGCAGGGTTTCCACGGTGCCCGCCGGCAATTTCGCAAAGGCTTCATTCGTCGGGGCGAACACGGTGAACGGGCCTTCGCCCATCAGCGTATCAACCAGACCTGCGGCCTGCACGGCGGCGACCAGCGTGGTGTGATCGGCAGAATTCAGGGCATTTTCGACGATGTTCTTCGTCTCGAACATTTCAGCCCCGCCGACCATCGGATTGCCGACGGAATGGGAGCCTGCAAAGGCCATGCCCGCAATCAGGGTCAGGGCGCTGGTGACGGTGGCAAAACGGGTCATTTTCATGGGTAGTCTCCGGATTTCGGTTCAAGGGGGATCCTTGACGCACATCCGAAGCTACGGGCGCGGCTGAGAGGAAGTTTCAGCCCGATGAAAAAGTTTCTGCTTTTTTAGCCGCCCGCAATCACGCCGGTCACCAGAACCGGCCCAGTGGGTGCGCCGGTGGGGGAGCCGCCTGTCGGCTCAAGGCTGATCGCAAGGACCATGCCAGCCGAAAGCAGAGGTGCTTGAAGGCTGATGCTGTCACCGGTGATAAGGCCCAGCGAAACGGGGGCGGCATCGCCCGCGATCAACCACAGCTCATGCACGGTTCCTGCCTCGGCCTCAGGGCCCGCAACGCGGGCAATGCGCAGGGTTTCGCCCTCAAGCGCCACATCATAGCGCAGCGCCTGAGCATCGCCTGAAAGCGTGACCAAGGATTGATCGGGGGTAAAGATCGTCTCAGGAACCAGAAGAAAGACAGCCGCCCCCAAAGCCGCAGCGCTGACCGCCCCGGCAATCCAGTTGCGCCAGAACGGGGGTTTGGGCGTTGGTTTTCCGAACAGGCGTTCTTCTATGCGCGGCATCAGATCGGGGGCTGGCACTTCGGGGAAACTGTCGTTCAGCCCGGACAGGCGCGTTTCCCAAGCGGTGACGGCCTTGGCAAAGCTGCGATCCTGTTTGATCCGGACCTCAGCTGCGGCCCGGTCTTGCGGCGACAAGACGCCCAGCACAAATTCGGCAGCCAACAGATCGGGATCGTCTTCGGGGGGCAGGGGGGTCATGACTCCATACACTCCCGCAGTTTGACAAGGCTCCGGCGCAGCCAGGTGCGCATGGTGTTCAGCGGCACGCCAAAGCGCCGCGCCAGATCTTCGTAAGACAGGCCGTCAAGATAGGCACCCTGAACCGAGGCTGCGCGGTCCGGTTCCAACTCGCCAAAGCAATCGACAATGCGACGCGCCTCGCCCTGGGCCACGAGCCCTTCGAGCACACCGGGCCTTGGGTCGGACAGCTGGTCCAACGCCTCTGCGTCATCGCCGCTGCTGGTTTGCGGCGGGCGGGCGCGCAGGCGGTCAATCGCATGATTGCGGGCAATGGCGATGAGCCAAGTCATGCCCCGGCCTTTGGACGCGTCATAGCGCCCGGCCCGCAGCCATACTCTGGTGTAAACCTCTTGCAACGCATCCTCCGCTTCAGCCCTTGTCCCAAGGATACGGAGCAACACGCCCATTAGTTTCGCAGAGGTCACCGGATAAATCGCGCGAAAGGCCTCACGGTCTTGCCGCGCGATCCGGATCAGAAGGTCTGCGATCGGGTCGTCCGTCTCCGCTGGCACTGTTTTTGGCTCATCTCACATTGGTCGATCAGAGGCGACGGGGTTGGGGATCAGGCGCGGCGGCGGCGGCGGCCCCCTTCGGCTTCGCCTCCTCCGCCCGTATTGAAGATCACATCGGGAAGCGTGACAAGGGTCAAAAGATTGGGGAAGGCCTCCACCGCGTTGGGGATGTTGGAGGCATTGACGAAATGCTCCTGAAAGCGCGGCTCGATGGCGGTTTCGATCTTGTGGATGTTGCGCACGGTTTCCTCGATCTCGGCGCGGGTGGAGCGGTTCAAAAGCGCGATCCGCGCGCCGGTTCCGGCGGCATTCCCGGCCGAGGAAACCTTGTTGAGCGGCACATCCGGGATCATCCCCAAGACCATCGCGTGTTTGGGGCTGATATGCGCGCCAAAAGCCCCGGCCAGCACGATGCGGTCCACGGTGTCGACGCCGAACTTGTCCATCAACAGCCGCGCCCCGGAATAAAGCGCGGCCTTGGCCATCTGGATTTCGCGGATATCGCGGTTGGTGATGGTGATCGTCGGCCCGCCTTCGGCAGAGCCATCCCAGACCATGTAGGAATGGGTGCGGCCATCCTTGAACACCCGCGCCGTGCCGGTCTGTTCGGGAGAGCCGATCAGGCCCGGCCCGTCCACGATGCCTGCAAGCCGCATCTCGGCCACCATCTCGATGATGCCAGAGCCGCAGATCCCGGTGATGCCTGTTGTCGCCGTGGCTTCGGAAAAGCCGTCCTCATCCGACCACAGATCGCAGCCGATGACCTTGAAGCGCGGCTCTTTCGTGACGGGATCAATCTCGACCCGTTCAATGGCACCGGGGGCTGCGCGCTGACCCGAACTGATCTGCGCGCCTTCAAAGGCGGGGCCGGTGGGCGAGGAACAGGCCAGAACCTTTTCGCGATTGCCCAGCAGAATTTCGGCATTGGTGCCGACATCGACGACAAGCATCAGCTCTTCGGATTTCTCAGGCGCTTCTGACAGGGCAACCGCCGCTGCATCCGCGCCAACATGGCCCGCGATGCAAGGCAGGATATAGACCCGCGCCGAGGGGTGCAGATCCAGCCCCAGATCGCGCGATGTCAGATGCAAGCTGTTCGAGGTTGCCAGCGCGAAGGGGGCCTGACCCAGTTCATACGGGTCGATCCCAAGGAACAGATGGTGCATCACCGGGTTGCAGACAAAGACCGCATCCATGATCAACCCACGGTCAATCCCCGCCTCGGTGGCCAGTTGCCCGAACAGCGTGTTCATGCCAGCCCGCACGGCGCTGGTCATTTCGGCGGCCCCGGTCGGGTTCATCATCGAATAGCTGACGCGGCTCATCAGATCCTCGCCAAAGCGGATCTGCGGGTTCATCAACCCGGAGGAGGACAGCACCGCCCCCGAACGCAGATCGCACAGATGCCCGGCAATGGTGGTCGATCCAAGATCAACCGCAATCCCGTAGACCGAGCCTTCGTAAAGCCCCGGCCACAGATGCATCATGCGCGGGGTCTGGGTGGCGTCCTCGCGGTGCAGCGCCACGGTGATCTTCCATTCGCCCTTGCGCAGGACGGGCTGCATCTGGGTCAGGACGGGCAGGTCCGCACGGATCTGCGGGATGTTCCACTGCTCTGCCAGCGCCTTGACGATCCGTTCCAGATCGCCCGAGGGGTCGTGCATATCGGGTTCTTCGACCTCAATGTAATGCAGCGTCACGGCGGGATCGAGCGTGATCTCGCGGGCTTCGGCGCGCTTGCGGATCACTTGTTTGTGGACTTGGCTTTCCGGCGGCACATCGATGACAATATCGCTTTGCACCTTGGCCTGACAGCCCAGACGGCGCCCGTCGATCATACCGCGCTTGGATTTGTAACGCTCTTCCACGGCGTTCCAGTCTGACAGGGCGGTTTGGGCAACCGTCACGCCATGTTTGGAAAACTCGCCATAACCGGGAGAGATCTGGCACTTGGAGCAAATACCCCGCCCGCCGCAAACGCTGTCCAGATCGACCCCAAGCTGCCTTGCCGCTGTCAGCACCGGCGTGCCAATCGCAAAACGGCCCCGTTTGCCGGAAGGGGTGAAGATCACAAGCGCGTCGTCAGACATTTTCGTCCCTCTCAAATACTGTCCCCTCCATTTAGACCGGGACCGGGCGCAGAGAAGGACGGAAAGCGGCAATTTGCAACCAGCTTTCCCCACCTAAGCCCGTTTGAGCGAAAACTTATCGGCATCAAGGCCGAATGAGTCGCGCAGACGGCCCCAAACCTAAGGGTTTGGGGTTACAAAGGCCGGATTTTCAGGCGGATGATCCGGTTTTCCTTGCGGGTCACCACCTCGAACCGGAAGCCGTGAAAGCTGAAGACCTGACCCTCGATCGGGATCATCTGCGCTTCATGGATCACCAGACCGGCGATCGTATTGGCCTCATCATCCGGCAGGCCCCAATCGGTGACGCGGTTGAGGTCGCGAATGGTCATCGCCCCTTCCACCAGATAATCACCATTCTCGGAGCGGGCGAGGGTTTGATCCTTTTCCACGATGTCGAATTCGTCGCGGATTTCACCGACGATTTCTTCCAGAATATCTTCCAGCGTGATCAGGCCGCGCAAGGCGCCATATTCATCGACCACCAGCGCGAAATGCGCACGACGCTTCAGAAACTGCCGCATCTGTTCGTCCAGAGGCGTGGTTTCGGGCACGAAATAGGGCTTCATCGCGACTTTCAGAATGTCGAGATCGGCCAGATTGGCGATATTGCCCGTACCGCCGCGCACCAGCCTGTCCACCTCGCGCAGAAGGTCTTTGGCATGGATCACGCCAAGAATATTCTCGTCATCGCCCCGGTAGACCGGCAGGCGGGTATGGGGCGAGGCAAGCGCCTGGGTGATGATCTCACCGGGGGTTTTTTCGGCGTCGATCATCTCGATTTCCCGGCGGTGGCGCATGATCTCTTCAACCGTGCGGTCGCTCAGATCCAGCGCGCCCAAAAGCCGGTCACGGTCCTCTTTTTCCACGGCCCCTTCGGAATGGCCAAGCGCAATGGCGCCCGCGATTTCCTCGCGCAGGGCCAGAAATTTGCTGTTCGGGTCGGTGCGCACGCCAACAAGGTACAAAAGCCCGCGCACGAAGGTCCGCACCACCGAAACGATGGGCGAAAAAATCGGCAGGATCAGCGAAATCACCGGGGCCACGCGGGCGGCGGCGGTTTCGGCATTGGTGATGGCATAGGTCTTGGGCAGCACTTCGGCAAAAACCAGCACAAGGGCGGTCATCGCAAGCGTCGCCAAGGCCACGCCGCTTTCCCCAAAGACCCGCGTCAGCAGCGCCGTGGCAAGCGAGGCCGACAGGATGTTGACCACGTTATTGCCCAACAAAAGCGCGCCGATCAGACGTTCATTATCATCCGTGATGCGCAGGGCCGTTGCCGCGCCGCGTGACCCGCGATCTGCCTGATTGCGCAGCTTACCCCGAGAGGCAGCGGTCAACGCGGTCTCAGAGCCCGAAAAGAAAGCTGAAAGCAAAAGCAGGCCCAGAATGGCCGAGCAGGTCAACCAAAAGGCAGAGTCGAGAACAGGGTCGGTCACGGAGAATCCTTATGAAGTCAGGCGGCAGCTATCTTTTACGCGAAAGCGGATGATGTTCCAACACGAGCGCTTTGAGATGATCGTCAAGCACATGGGTATAAATCTCGGTCGTGGAAAGGTCGGCATGGCCCAAAAGCGTCTGGATCACCCTCAAATCTGCGCCTCCGGCCAAAAGATGGGTGGCAAAGGCGTGGCGCAGCGTGTGCGGGGTGACTTTGTTCGGGTCAAGACCGGCTGTCGCGGCGATCTGTTTGATCAGCACAAAGAAATATTGCCGCGTCAAATGGCCCGCCGCTCCCCGGCTTGGAAACAGATGGCGCGAGGGGCGCGCCCCTTCTTTCACGGCCTGCACATCGGCCGCATCGCGCAAAGGCAGCCAATCGGCCAGCGCCGCCTTTGCAGGGGCCGAGAGCGGCACCAGCCGTTCCTTTTCCCCTTTGCCGCGCACCAAAATCATCGACGGATTGCCGCGTGCCGCAGAGGCCGGCAGCGCCACAAGCTCTGATACCCGCATCCCCGTTGCATAGAGAAGCTCGACCAAGGTGCGGTTGCGGGTCTTTTCAGCCGCCGTCTTGCCGGTTTCGCGCGCCGAGGTCAGCAATCGTTCCACATCGTCAACCGACAGGGTCTGGGGCAGCGTTTCGGCGCGGCCCGGCCCTTTCAGGCGCAGCGCGGGGTTTTCCGTCCTCCAGCCTTCCTCGAACGCAAAGCGGAACAATTGCCGGATGGCCGAAAGCCGCCGCGCGCGGGTGGATTTGGCCAGACCCTGCGCATCGCAGCTCACAAGATAGCTTTCGATCTGCGCCTGACTGGCGGTCGCAAAACTCTGGCCGTTCTGGCCCAGATAGGCGGCGAAATCAGTCAGATCCCGGCCATAGGCCAGTTGTGTGTTGCGCGCGGCCCCCAGATCGGCGGCCTGCGCCTCCAGAAAGGTTGAAATCCAGCGCGCCGAGTCCGGGGTCATCCGCGTCGCTCCAGCAAAAGAACCTGAAGCGCTGTGCGGCGGGCGATATCCTCCAGTCCGACCTGACGCAGCAAGGAAAGCCCATCGGTCACCCCGCGCAAGTCCCCCGTCAAACCGCGCGCAATCCGGTCGATCGCGGCCAAAAGGCTTTCGCCCAGACGATCCTCATCCAGCAGAGTTTTCAGATCGGGCGGCGGGGCGGCACGCAAGAAAGCCGGCGCAATGGCGCGGGCCAGGCTGTCAGGAGGGGTGACACCCAGCAGGCTGCCGCGCGCAACGCCGATCAGGAAGAGTTCGGTTGCATCCGCAGGCGAGCGCTGGCTCGCGGCCCGTTCGTAATCCGGCGACAGAAGCGCGATCCGAAAGGCCAACGCACTTTGCGCCGCAGGCAAGGGCAGGCGGATCAGATCATCGGCAAAAAGTGCGGCAAAAGGCACTTCCAACTCTGCCCGGCCCATCTCTTCCCAGACGGTGGGCAAATACCGCGCCACAGCCCCCGGATCGCCGGTGCGCAAGGCGGTCTCAAACCGCTGGAAGGCTTCAACCCGGTCCCAGACGCCACCAGAGGCCGCCGGAAGGCGTTCGGTGTAGATGCCCAAAAGCTGATTAGGGGGCAGGGCGCCTGCGCGGGTCAACCGCTCTGCCGCTTCAATCTGGGCTTTCCAGCCCGCCGTTTCGCGCAGTTCGGCATGGGAAAACGCCAGCGGCAGGGAGCCTGTGGGAATGCCCTCACCAATCGATTCAAGCATCCGCCAGACCAGCGGGGTCATGGGCTGCGGCGGCACCAAAAGGGGCTCGCTCTCAAACAGGTCGGGATCAAGGAAGCGCGACAGCAGGGCATCTTCTTCCGGCGAGACATAGCCAAGCGCCTGCGCCATCCGCAGCGTCAACGCCGCCGCGTTCCAATCCCCCGACCGCGCAAGGCAGAACACCCGCGCCGGATAGGTGGGCGCAAGATCGGGGGCGGCGCGCAGATCCTGGCAGGCAGCGTCTTCGGTGCCTGTCAGCATCGCCACGTCAAAGCGGCGGCGGAACACCTCGGCGGTCATCGGGGTGACGGTTTCGATCAGCGCCTCCGCCTGATGCAGCGCGCCCATAGACAAGAGCTTGTCGATTCGCGCCAACACCAGATCGCCGGGCTTTTCGATGTCGGCGGGGGGGGAGACCTCGGCCAGAAGGATCGTCAAAAGCAGCGATTGAAGCGCGGGCAGAACATCCGCCCGCTCTGCCGAGAGGGTGGCCGCGATATCCTTGGCACGCCCGATCCCCCAAAGATCCTGCGGCAGGCCGGTCTTGGAGGGCGGCAAAAGCCCCGCCGCATCCGGCGAAGGCCCGTCCAGAACCGATACAATCACATTCTGCGGCAGCGCATCCCCGGAGCCAATGATCGGAGCCTCGTCTCGGGGGGCACCCTCGGGGGCCTCGATCACCGATTGCGACAGCCAGTCAATCGCGGACAAAGGGGCTTGCGCCGCAGCCGGAAGCGTCAGCCCAAAGGCCGCGCAGCCGATGATCAGCGCTGCAAATCTTGCCCTACTGTCCATCCAGCACCACCGGTTGTTCAATCTGCCTTTGCTCGGGGCTCAGATCCCCCAGATAAGCATAGCCCGTCAGCCCCAGAAGGCCCAGAATCACCAGTCCGAACAGAAGTTTCACGATCAGTTTCATCTTAAGGCCTGCCTTTTTGTCTGTTTTCAACGCCGGATTGGCAACGCCCCGGCTTTTGGGTCGGGGGTCGCGCCGGTCTCTGTCCTCCATATAACCGGGTTTCCGGCGGGTTTCACCCGTCCGCGCAAAGAAACCCGAAGATTAAGCGCCGGGCCGCGCAACGCTTGCGGCGTCAATCCGGCGATGAAGGGCTGGACAGCGCCCAAAGCCCGCCGCTATTGGAGGAGGGGTGCGGGCGAATGTCGGGTTCGGGCGCGGGTTGAGGAAAAAGCGGGGGCGCAGGCGGGATGCGGCTGAAAAAGTCGGTTGTGATGGTGGGGATGATGGGCGCGGGCAAAACCGCGGTCGGTACCCAGTTGTCGCGCCTGCTTTCCGTGCCCTTCATTGATTCGGATGACGAGATCGTCAAAGCCGCCAACCGCAGCATCGCCGAGATTTTTGAGCGCGATGGCGAGGCGTTTTTCCGCCAGAAGGAAACACAGGTTTTGGGTCGCTTGCTGGAAGGGCCGCCCTCTGTTCTGTCGACCGGAGGCGGTGCGTTTCTGGCACCTGACAATCGCAAGATGATTGCGGCGCGGGGGGTTTCAGTCTGGTTGCGCGCTGATCTTGAACTGTTGTGGAACCGGGTGCGCCACAAGTCCACCCGGCCCCTGCTGCGCACCGCCAACCCGCGCGAAACCCTGCGCGTTTTGCATGAGGAACGTTGCCCGATCTACCGCCTCGCTGATCTGCATGTGGATTCCGAGGCTGATCTTTCGATCGAGAGCATGGCCCGGCGCGTGCTGGAGGCTCTCACGACGCGCCCGGATGTCTTGGAAGGATAACCTATGTCGACCGCTCCTGTGACCGATTCGGTCCATGTTTCCCTTGGTGCGCGCAGCTATGATGTGCGCATCGGCAGCGGTTTGACGGCGCGGGCCGGGTTGGAAATCGCGCCCTTGTTGCGCCGCAAGCGGGTTGCCGTTGTCACCGATGAAAACGTTGGCGCCCTGCACCTAGAGGCCCTCACCGCCGCCCTCGCCGCCGAGGGGATCGCGATGACGGCCCTCACCCTGCCCGCCGGGGAGGCAACAAAAGGCTGGCCCGAATTCACCCGCACCGTCGAATGGCTGCTGGAGCAAAAGATCGAACGCAAGGATATCGTGATCGCCTTCGGTGGCGGCGTGATTGGCGATCTTGTGGGGTTTGCGGCGGCGGTCTTGCGCCGTGGCGTGCGCTTTGTGCAAATTCCTACATCGCTTTTGGCGCAGGTTGACAGCTCTGTCGGGGGGAAAACCGGGATCAATGCCGCCCAAGGCAAGAACCTGATCGGCGCGTTCCATCAACCCTCATTGGTTCTGGCGGATATCGACCTGCTGGACACGCTGACGCCGCGCGATTTCCTGTCGGGTTACGGGGAGGTGGTCAAATACGGGCTGTTGGGCGATGCGGGCTTTTTCGACTGGCTCGACGGGCACGGCCCCGCACTTGCTGGCGGGGATCGGGTGTTTCGCCAATATGCCGTCCGCCGCGCCGTTGAGATGAAGGCAGACATCGTTGCCCGCGATGAAACCGAAGAGGGTGATCGCGCGCTGTTGAACTTGGGCCATACTTTCTGCCATGCGCTTGAAAAGGCAACGGATTATTCAGACCGTCTGCTGCATGGCGAAGGCGTGGCCATCGGCTGTGCGCTGGCGTTTGAATTGAGCCAAAGGCTGGGCCTTTGCCCGCAGGAAGACCCAAGCCGGGTGCGCGCGCATCTGCGCGATATGGGGATGAAGGTGGATCTTGCCGATATTCCGGGCGATCTGCCGGGGGCCGAGGCTCTTTTGGGTTTGATGGCGCAGGACAAGAAGGTGGTCGATGGCCAGTTGCGCTTTATCCTGTCGCGCGGGATCGGGACCTCCTTTGTCGCAAGCGATGTTCCGGGGGATGTGGTGTTGGGCGTATTGCAGGACGCGTTGAAGCAACGCTGACCGGATCGGCAGCAGGCCTGTCCAAACGACGGCCTTCGGGCACCCAAAGAAAAAGCCCGCCGGAAGGGCGGGCTTTGCGCGGTTAAGGGGGCATCGTCCTGTGGGGCTATTCCCGCCAGAACGGCTTTTCAATCTCATCTGCGGCGTTGCGTCCGGTCAGCCCTATGTCGCGCAACATATGCGCGTCGAGCCGTTGCAGCGCGCGGCGTGTCTTGCGGCGCTCTTCCCATTTCAGCACGAGAACGGTCGCCGCGAACAAGACCGCCGCGACGGGCGGCAGGGCAGAGCGGGAGGACAGGGTTCTGAAGGCTTCATAGGTCATTTGAACTCTCCTTGTAGCGATACAATTTTGTTGACCGCGCAGTAATATTACTACAATATTTTCCAAAACCTGCCAGAGAAACATTGTGACTGATACAAAATGGCTGCCCGACCTGACACAATACCCCGGCCCCAAGTATCAGGGGCTGGTTCGGGCCTTGCGCGATGCCATCCGATCGGGTGTCTTGCCGCCGCAGGCGCAATTGCCCACGGTGCGCGATTTGGCGTGGTCTTTGCAGGTCACGCCGGGCACGGTTTCCCGCGCCTACCAGCTGGCCACGCAGGAAGGTCTGTTGGCGGCAACGGTTGGGCGTGGAACTTTTGTGGCCTCTGCCGGGCCGCGCTTTGGGCCGACCCAACCCTTTTACAATGAGCTGGACCCAAGCGAATTGACGGGCCGGATCGACATGCGCTCTCCCCGGATCCCGGATGTGGGGCAGGCTGCGGCCTTTGAGGCGGCGCTGGATGCGGTCAAGCCGGGTGTCGCGGGGCGCTGGCTCGATTATCCCAGCCAACGCGAGGAACAGCCTCTGCGCGAGGCGCTTGTCGGATGGATCAGGGGCCGTGTTCTGGGGCCTGTCAGCGCCGATGATCTGGCGATCAGCTATGGCGGGCAAAGCACGATCAACATGATCTTCCAATGCTGCCTGCGAGGGGATCGCCCCTTGGTGATGATCGAAGACCTTGCCTATGCGGGGTTTCGCCATGCCGCCCGATTGTCGCGGGCAGAGTTGATCGGCGTCGAGATGGATGAAGAAGGCATTCGCCCCGACGCGTTGGAGGCCGCCTGCCGCCGCCATCCGCCGCAAATCCTTTGCGTGACGACCGAAGCGCAGAACCCGACGACAGGCCGAATGTCCGAAGAAAGACGCCAGGAGATCGCCCGGATTGCGGCGCTTTTCGACTTTCAGATCATCGAGGATGATTGCTATTCCACCGCCGACAGCAATGCCCCCGCGATCCGGGCGCTGGCCCCGGAACGCACATGGCATGTGGGCAGTTTTTCCAAGACGATTTCGGCAGCGCTGCGGCTGGGCTATGTGGTCTGCCCCACGGGCATGGGCAAGGCTGGTCGGCTGACTGTGCAGCACAGCTTTTTCGGCATGGCCAAGCCGGTGTCGGACCTCTGCCTTGATCTTCTGACCTCGGGGGCTGCGGAGCAGTTGCGCAGCGCGGTTCAGGTGGCTTTCGCGGATCGGCTGGAGGGGGTTGTCAACGTGCTTGGGGCCTATGATCTGGCGTGGCAGGCGGGGCTTCCCTTTGTGTGGCTGCGACTGCCCTCGGGGTGGCGGGCCTCGACCTTTGCGCGCATGGCCGAGGCAGAGGGGGTCTATGTCCGTTCTGCCGATGAATTTGCGCTGATGCATGGGCGCGCGCCCAATGCCGTGCGACTTGCGCTGCCCGGAAATCAACCCCGCGCGCAGATCGAGGCCGCGTGCCGCCGCCTTGTCCGCCTGCTGGAAAGCCCACCTGCGGAATTGGCTGTTTGATACAATCCGGGGCTGAGCATTGATACAATGAGGCCCCGCCTGCACCCCCCAAAGGCCGCAGCAAATCCAACCCTTGATGAACTGCAGTCTTTTCTTGCAATCGGACCTGTGTCACTAATCGATACCACGGGTTGGATCTTGGGTGATGAATGATCAAGAGATCGCGTTGGACGAAGTTCCGCGAGAGTGAGGGGGCGACGGGGCTTTTGATGCTCAGCCCCACGGCGCTATACGCCATCCTGATGCTGGCGGCCCCTTTGGGAACCATCATCCTCTACAGCTTTCTGACCGATGGCTATCTGGAGATTATCCGCGATTTTACCATGGCCAATTATATCGAGGCTTGGACGAACGATCTTTACCGGTCGGTCATGATCCGGTCTTTGGGCGTGTCGATGTCGGTGACCTTTGTGACCGTGGTTCTGGCCTTCCCGATTGCCTATTTCGTCAGCTTCCATGTTGAGCCGTCCAAAAAATCGCTTTGGCTGTTTCTGATAACGATCCCTTTCTGGACGAGCTACCTGATCCGCGTGTTCCTGTGGAAGGTGATCCTTGGCTATAACGGCGTGGTAAACTCAGGCCTCATGGGCGTGGGGATCATCGACGAGCCGCTGACCTTCATCCTGTATAATGTCAATTCGGTGGTGATCACCTTGGCCCATGCCTATGCGCCCTTCGCGATCCTGCCGATCTTTGTGGCACTGGAAAAGATCGACCGCAGCTTGCTGGAGGCGGGGCAGGACCTTGGCGAAAGCAAGTTTGTGACCTTCTGCCGCGTCACCCTGCCTTTGGCGATGCCGGGCGTTGTGGCCAGTGTGCTGATCGTGTTCATCCCGACCATCGGGGACTATGTGACGCCGCAGCTTGTTGGCGGGCCAGAAGGGCGCATGGTCGCCAACCTCATTCAATTGCAATATCTGAAGCTTGACAACTACCCCCTCGGATCGGCCATCGCGGTGTCGGCCATGGGGATTGTGACGCTGGTCAGTCTTGTGTTCCTTGCGCTGACGCGCCGCTATCTGAAAGGGCCGAAAGGATGAAGGGGGGCTGGTTCAAGGTTTACGCGCTGGCGTATCTGCTGTTTCTCTACGCGCCGATCATCATTCTGCCGATGTTCGCCTTCAATGACGCCACCGTCATTGCCTTCCCTCTCAGCGGTTTTTCAACCCGCTGGTTTGATGAGATGATGCAGGCCCCGGCGCTGCGGATTGCGCTGAAAAACTCGCTCATCATTGCGGTTTCGGCTGCCGTGATCTCCACCACATTGGGGATTTTCGCGGCCCGCGCCACCACCCGCTATCGCTTTCCGGCCAAGGCGGGGATCATGGGTCTGATCATGTTGCCCTTGGTGCTGCCCGAAATCATCGTGGCGGTTTCGCTGTTGGTGGTGCTTTTGGGGCTTGGCGTGAACCTGTCGATCTTTACGGTCATCCTGGGCCATGTACTGATCTGCACGCCCTTTACCATTGCGATCCTGTCCTCGGCCTTCCAGAGCCTTGACCAAAGCCTTGAGGAAGCGGCCTATGACTTGGGCGAGTCCGGGCCTTCCACCTTCCGGCTGATCATTCTGCCGCTGGTGATGCCGGGGATCATCTCCTCCTTGCTGATTTCCTTCACCATCAGTCTGGATGAGTTCATCATCGCCTTCTTCCTTGCCGGGACAGAGCCGACGCTGCCCGTCTACATCTTCTCGCAATTCCGCTTCCCGTCTTCGGTGCCTGTCATCATGGCGCTGGGAACGGTGCTTGTGTGCTTGTCGATCCTGCTTTTGACCATCGCTGAATATTTCCGCCGCCGTGGCATTGCCAAATCCGGCGGCAAGGATACCGGAGGCTTCCTTTGACCGAGAACCCCACCATGATCGCGTTTCAGGACGTTCATAAATATTACGGCGATTACCACGCCTTGCGCGGTATCACGGCGACCATCCGGGCCGGAGAGTTCTTCTCTCTGCTCGGGCCATCGGGCTGTGGCAAGACCACGCTTTTGCGCACGATTGCCGGGTTTGAGGGGATCTCCTCGGGCGCTGTGATGATCGACGGCAAGAACATGGCCGGCGTGCCTGCTAACAAGCGCCCCACCAATATGGTGTTCCAAAGCTATGCGATCTTTCCGCATCTGACGGTCGCTGAAAACGTGGGCTTTGGTCTGCGTCGCGCGGGGCTCAGCAAGGACGAGATGGCAAAGCGCGTTGGGGATGCGTTGGAGATGGTGGGGCTTGCAGGCTACGGCGCGCGGGCGGCCCATGCGCTGTCAGGCGGGCAGCGGCAGCGGGTGGCATTGGCGCGGGCGCTGATCCTCAAGCCGAAAGTCCTGCTGCTGGATGAGCCCTTGTCGGCGCTTGACAAGAAAATGCGCGAACAGATGCAGGTCGAACTGATCCGCCTGCAGCGTCAGGTCGGCATCACCTTCATTCTGGTCACCCATGATCAGGAAGAAGCGCTGGTCATGTCAGACCGGATTGCCGTGATGTTTGAAGGGGAGATCGCGCAGCTTGCCGATCCGGAAACGCTTTACCGCCGTCCCTCCAGCCGCAGGGTTGCGGATTTCATCGGCACAATGAACTTTTTGCCCGCCAAGATCCTGTCAGAGGCGGGCGGCAAGATCGAGGTGGAGGCCGAAGGCTTCGGCCGTGCCACGGTGGAGGCCGATCAGGCCCCCGGTGCGGCCTCGGGCGACGGCGCTGCGGTGGGCTTCCGTCCCGAAACGCTGACGATCCTCTTTGAAGGCCAGCAGGCGACCGACCGCGAAGCGACCGCCGTGATCGAGGAAGTCGTCTATTTCGGCGATATGACCTATTATGATGTGCGCCTTGACGGGGCCAAGACCTCCACGCGGATCTCGATGCGCAACGTCTTTGGACGCCCGGTGCTGGAAATCGGGGCGAAAACCCGAATCTCTTGGTCACCGGGGGCGCTGGTTCTGTTCCGCTAAGGTCCGGATTTTAGGTTAAGAACGGCGCGCAAGGTATTGCTGCGCCGTTCTTTTTTGATCTAGTCGGGTGGAAGAAGCCCCAAGCCGCGCAGATAAATACCGATACCGCTTTCCAGCAGATCCTCGGGCGGATAGGGGCTTTTAGCCCCCGGCGATCCACGCGCAAAAAGTTCGACGACCCCATGGCTCAGCGCCCAGATATGGGCCGAAAACATGCTGGGCGGCGGCCGTTTTTCAGGCGGGATATGCATAGAGAGGGAGGTCGCGGCGGTCTCCATGACGCCCCGCGCTTTGGCGGCGGCCTGTGCCAGATCGGGAAACTGGTTGAGCGTCAGCCCGCTTTCAAACATCGCCTGATAATGGCCCGGATACTTGCGGGCAAAGGCAAGATAAGCCCGCCCCGTCGCCTCAAATGCCGCAAGTGCAGAGGGTTTTCCGTCATTATAGGCATATTCCATCAAAGCGCCGAAAATCTCATAGCCTTGGCGCGCGCCTTCGGCGATCAGGTCCTCCCGCCCGGCGAAATGCCGATAGACTGCAGCGGGCGTGACATCGGCGGCCTTTGCCGCCTCTGACAGCGTGAACCCCTGAGGCCCTTTTTCGGTGATCAATTGCAGCGCGGCCTCGACCAGCGCTTGCCGCAGATTGCCGTGGTGATACCCGCGCTTAGACATCCCAAATCGCAGGCGATCCGCAGATGGATGCATCGGGCGTGCCAATCAACTCTGCGTTCTTTCCTTCAAAATCAATGGCCTGCAAGACCGTCTGAATGCAGGCGATCCGCGCGCGCTTTTTGTCATCTGACCGTACGACGGTCCAGGGCGCGGGGTCTGTATGGCTGCGGCGCAGGGTTTCGGCGATAGCGTCTGAATAGGCGTCCCATTTGCCCAAGCCTTCAACATCGATCCAGCTGAGCTTCCATTGCTTCAACGGGTCCGTTTCGCGCGCAATAAAGCGGCGCAACTGTTCGGCCCGCCCAACATTCAGCCAGAACTTCACAAGGATGATCCCCTCATCCGCCAGCATTTTCTCAAATTCCGGCAGTTGGTGAAAGAATTTCTCCCGCTGGTCAGGGGTACAAAAGCCAAAGACATGTTCCACCACGCCGCGATTGTACCAAGACCGATCGAACAGCACCATTTCGCCCGCAGCCGGAAGCCAATCGACATAGCGCTGAAAATACCATTGTGTCGCTTCTGTATCGGAAGGTTTGGACAAGGCCACGACCGAGGCAACCCGCGGATTGAGGTTTTCGCGCATGGCGGCGATTGTGCGCCCTTTGCCCGCCGCGTCCCGGCCTTCAAAGATCACCACAACGCGTTTTCCGGTGGCCTTGATATCGGCCTGCAGGCGAACAAGCTGGCGCTGCAAAACCTCCATCGTTTCTTCATAGTCGGATTTCCCGAGGGCCCGGTCATAGGGATAGCTGTCCGAGAGGATGTCTTTCTTGCGCCCATTCTCGATCGCTGCGCGGATATCGTCGGGCGCGGTTTCGGTCAGATAGCGGCTGATCGCGCCGTCAAAGGGAAGGTCCATTCCGGGGCTCCTGAGAGGTTTTCCGCAGTATGGCGGGTTCCGATCTGGGGCGCAATCAGCGGCGGGCGATGCGGTCGATCGCGGCCAGAACCTGATCCATATGAGTGTGATGCGGCATGTGGCCCGCGCCCTTTATCACGGTCAGGGCGGCATGGGGCAGGGTGGCCAGCAAGGGCTGCGCGTGGATCTCTGTCCGGACGGTGGTATCTGCGTCGCCATGCAGGATTTCAACGGGCAGATCCAGCGCTGCATAGCTTTGCGACATTTCCGTCAACATGGCCTTGAGCGCCAGAACCTGCCGCCCATTGTCACGCAGCGCCTTTTGGCGCAACGTCAGTCCAGGGCCGATATGGCTGGCATATCCGGTTGGAACCGGGTTTGGCGCAAAGGTTTTAACGAGCGAGGCGTCAATCTGCGCCGGGCCCGCAAAGGCCCCCAGAATGGGGTTGATCAGAAAGCCAAAGCGCCCGCCGGTCAGATGGTACCAGCGGTCCACATCTCCGGGGAAGGGCATCGT
>JAQWYA010000063.1 GCA_029254215.1 Pseudorhodobacter sp.
GATCTGACCGCACATGAGTAACGCTGCCGCCATTCAAACGGCCTTCGATCTGCGGGGGCGCGTGGCCTGCGTGACGGGGGCGAGTTCGGGCTTGGGGCGACGCGCGGCGCTGGTTCTGGCGGCGGCGGGGGCAAAGGTGGTGGGTGTCGCCCGCCGCGCCGATGCGCTGGCCGACTGGCAGGCAGAGGCCGCGGGCGATACTGCCGCTGTGACCTATGATCTTGCCGATCGCAGCGGGCTGGAGGCGCTCGCGGGCGAGGTCAGCACCCCCTTCGGGCCGCCGGATATTCTGGTGCATGCTGCGGGGATCAACAATCGGCAGGTGGCGGATGATGTGACGCCGGAAGGCTGGGATGTGACGCTCAACCTCAACCTGGCGGCACCGTTTTTCCTCAGCCAGCATCTTGTTGGCCCGATGAAGGCAAAGCGCTGGGGGCGGATCGTAAATTTCGCCTCGTTGCAAACGACACGGGCTTTTCCGGGGGGGCTGTCTTACGGCGCGTCCAAGGGGGGCGTGGGTCAGCTAACCCGCGCGATGGCCGAAGCCTGGTCAGCCTTCGGGATCAACGTGAACGCCATTGGGCCGGGGTTTTTCCGCACCGAACTCACGGCGGCGGTCTTTGCCGACCCGGCGCGGGCGGCGCGAAATGCGGCCCAGACCTGCATGGGGCGCAATGGCGAGCCGGAGGATCTTGACGGCCCGCTGATGTTCCTATGCTCTGAGGCTTCGGCCTATGTGACCGGGCAGGTCTTGATGGTTGACGGGGGGTTCACCGCGAAATGAAAGCGCTGGTTTATACCGGGCCGGAACATCTGGCCTATCAATCCATGCCTGACCCCGCGCCGCGCGCGGGTGAGGTTCTGGTGCGGGTGGAAAGCGTCGGGATCTGCGGGTCTGACATGCACGCCTTTCTGGGCCATGACGAACGCCGCCCCGCCCCGCTGATCCTTGGCCATGAGGCCGCAGGCGTGGTAACTGGCGGCCCCCGCGATGGGGAGCGGGTGACCGTGAACCCGCTGGTCACCTGCGGTGATTGCCCGGCCTGCCGGTCGGGGCGCGACAATCTTTGCCCGAAGCGGCAGATCATCTCGATGCAGCCGCGCGAAGGGGCCTTCGCGCAATGGCTGGCGATCCCGGAACGTAACCTTGTGACGGTGCCGGACCATGTGAGCTTTGATCAGGCGTCTTTGGCTGAACCGATTGCCTGCGGCTGGCACGCAGCAACCGAGGCCTGGCGGATCCTGCGCCCGCAAGAGGGGCCGGTGCGCGCCCTGGTCTTTGGCGGGGGCGCGATTGGTCTGGGGGCTGCCCTTAGCCTTAAGGCGCAAGGTGTCGCGGATGTCACGATCATCGAGCCGAATGCCCTGCGCCGCGACTTCCTGACCGGCTCTTGCGATCAGGTGGCGATTGAACCGGCTGGTCTTGCGGCGGATGCGCTGTTCGATCTGGTCATCGATGGGGTCGGCTATGCCGCCACCCGCCAAAGCGCCTCGGCCCATACGCGGCCCGGTGGCGTGATCGCCCATATCGGGCTGGGAGAGGGCAGTGGCGGGCTCGATATCCGGCGGATGACCTTGCAAGAAATCACTTTCATCGGCACCTATACCTATACCGCCGATGATTTCCGCCAGACGGCGCAGGCCATTTTCGACGGGCGGCTTGGCCCGTTGGACTGGACAGAGGCGCGCCCCCTTGCCGATGGTCAGGCGGCTTTTGCCGATATCCGCAATGGGCGGGCTGCCTCACCGAAACTCATTCTGAAACCTAACTGAACTGGAGAGAGAGATGTCTAATATTCCGCATCTTCTTGTGCATGCACATGAAGACAATGTCGGCGTGGTCGTGGTTGAAGGGCTGGAGGCCGGAACCGAGATGTTCTGCTGCGTCACGCATGACAATTCCACCTTTACGCTGACCGCCGGCGCTGATGTGCCGATCGGCCATAAGATCGCGCTGAAGGACCTCAAGGTCGGCGATACGATGATCAAATATGGCGAAGATATCGGCAAGGTCGTCGCCGATGTCGCCAAGGGCGGCCATGTGCATACGCATAACGCCAAAACCAAGCGCTGGTAAGGAAGTCACATCATGTCCTCTAAATATTCCAACATCACCTTCCACGGGTTCCGGCGCGAAAATGGCCGGGTCGGCGTGCGCAACCACGTCATCATCCTGCCGGTGGACGATATCTCCAACGCCGCCTGTGAGGCTGTCGCGAACAACGTCAAAGGCACGATGGCGATCCCGCATGCTTACGGGCGCCTTCAGTTCGGCGAAGACCTTGAGGTGCATTTCCGCACCATCATCGGCACCGGCGCCAACCCCAACGTGGCCGCCGTCGTCGTGATCGGGATCGAGCCCGGCTGGACCAAGCGCATCGCCGATGGTATCCGCCTGACGGGTAAGCCCGTAGCCGAATTCTCGATCGAGCAGAAGGGCGACTTCGAGACGATCCGCGCCGCCTCCTGGGCCGCCAAGGAATTCGTGCATCACGCCACCGAAATGCAGCGCGAGGAATGCTCGATCTCCGAGCTGTGGGTTTCGACCAAATGCGGCGAATCCGATACCACGACGGGTCTTGGGTCCTGCCCGACGGTCGGCAACATGTATGACAAGCTGCTGCCCGAAGGCATCACCGGCTTCTTCGGTGAAACCTCGGAAATCACCGGGGCAGAGCATATCTGCCAGAAGCGCGCGATCAATGAAGAGGTCGGCAACCGCTGGTACAAGATGTGGAAAGCCTATCAGGATGACGTGATTTTCGCGCATCAGACCGATGACCTTTCCGACAGCCAGCCCACCAAGGGCAACATCCTTGGCGGTCTGACCACGATCGAGGAAAAGGCGCTGGGCAACCTTGAAAAGATCGGCCGCACCTCGCAGTTCATCGACATTCTGGAACCGGCAGAAGCGCCGAAATCCGGCAATGGTCTGTACTTCATGGACAGCTCTTCGGCGGCGGCGGAATGCGTCACGCTGATGGCTGCGGGCGGTGCGGTGATCCACACCTTCCCGACGGGGCAGGGCAACGTGGTCGGCAATCCGATCGTTCCGGTCATCAAGATCACTGCGAACCCGCGCACGATCCGCACCATGGCCGAGCATGTCGATGTGGATGTGTCCGGCATCCTGCGCCGCGATATGACGATTGATGAAGCGGGCGACAGCCTGATCGAGATGATCCGCCGGACGGCCAATGGCCGCAACACGGCAGCGGAAGCCCTTGGCCACCGCGAATTCTCGATGACGAAGCTGTATCGCAGCGCCTGATTGCGCTATCGGGGTGGGCGGTCTTATCAGGCTGGCCACCCCAATCTTCAAGGATGACAGGGATGCAAACGACCGAACGGATCAGCCTTGCTGATGCCGAGACACTGATTTTCGAGGCGCTGGCGGCGGTTGGGGGCGATGATGTCGCGGCCCGCTCGGTCGCCAAGGCACTGGTCGCTGCAGAGGCGGATGGCCAATCGGGCCACGGGTTTTCGCGCTTGGGCGACTATCTGGGGCAGGTGCGCAGCGGCAAGATTAAAGCGCAGGCGCAGATTGTCACGGTCGCTGACAGTGATACGGCAATCCGCACGAACGCCGATTGCGGGTTTGCCTATCCGGCGCTGGATGTCACCATCGCCGAAGGGATCCGGGTTGCCAAGGCGCGGGGCATGGCCGCGATGTCGGTGTTTAACTCGCATCATTGCGGGTCTTTGGCGCATCAGGTGCAAAAGCTGGCTGATGCAGGGTTGATCGGATTGATGTGCGCCAACGCGCCCAAGGCGATTGCCCCTTGGGGCGGCAAAGCCCCGGTTTTTGGTACCAATCCGATTGCCTTTGCGGCCCCCCGTCAGGGGCAGGCTCCCTTGGTGATCGACCTGTCGCTGTCCAAAGTGGCGCGGGGCAAGGTGATGCATGCCAAGAAGATGGGTACGCCGATCCCGGAAGGCTGGGCGCTGGACAAAGACGGCCAGCCCACAACCGACCCGCAGGCCGCACTTGACGGCACGATGCTGCCGATTGGCGGGGCGAAGGGCACGGCCCTTGCGCTGATGGTTGAAATTCTGGCGGCGGCGCTGACGGGCAGCGCCTTCAGCCATGAGGCGGGGTCTTTCTTTACCGCCGAGGGCGCGCCGCCCCGAGTGGGCCAGTTCCTGCTGGCGATTGATCCGGGCAAAAGGATGCCTGACTTTCTAGCGCGGCTTGAGGTGCTGTTGACCGAAATCTCGGCGCAAGAGGGTGCGCGTCTGCCGGGGATGCGGCGTTTGCAGGCGCAGGCCCGCGCGAAGGCCGAGGGGATCGAGGTTCCCAAAGCCTATCTCGATCTGGCGCGCGCCGCCGCGTCGGGGACGGCCTGAGCGGGAAGCGCGTCAGGCGAGCAAAAGGAAAAACCGTGACTGCATTGATTGAACAAGGCCAAAAGCTCTTTCCGGGGCTGCTGGTCGCGTCTCTGATTGCCCTGGCGGGCCAGTTCATCGCCGAACATTACGGCGCGCCCGCGATGCTGATGGCGCTGCTGTTCGGGATCGCGTTGAACTTTCTGTCCGAAGAGGGCCGCTGCGTAGAGGGGATCGCCTTTGGTGCGCGCACTGTGCTGCGCTTTGGCGTGGCGCTTTTGGGCCTGCGCATCAGCCTTGGGATGATTGGGGATCTTGGGGTAACGGTGGTGGCACTGGTGGTCGCGGGGCTGTGCCTGACCATCGGCTTTGGTCTGGCCGTGGCGCGGTTCTTTGGCTTTCGCTACCGCTTCGCGTTTCTATCCTCGGGGGCTGTGGCGATTTGTGGCGCCTCTGCCGCGATGGCGATTGCCGCCGTCCTGCCCAAGGATGAGAGGTCGGAGGAAAGGCTGGTTTTCACCATCGTGGGCGTGACGCTGCTGTCGACCTTCGCGATGATCCTGTATCCGATCCTGATGACCGCGGCCGGGTTCGATGATCGCACGGCGGGGATCTTCATCGGGGCCACGATCCATGATGTCGCCCAAGTCGTCGGTGCAGGGTTTTCCATCTCGGAGGATGCGGGCGAGGTTGCGACCTTCGTCAAACTGCTGCGCGTGGCCATGCTGGCCCCGGTGGTGCTGGTCGCGGCCATCCTGATCCGCCGCAGCACCGCGCAGGGCGAGACAGAGGGCGGCCGCCCTCCGCTGTTGCCAAGCTTCGTCGTGGCCTTCCTGATCTTTGCCGCCGCGAAATCCTTTGGCCTGATCCCGGATTGGGTCAGCGCGATTGCAGCCGACCTGTCGCGTTGGGCGCTGCTGACGGCGATTGCCAGCGTGGGGCTGAAAACCTCGCTGCGCCAGACATTGAAAGTCGGCCTGCCCGCGATTGGCCTGTTGGTGTCGGAAACCGCTTTTCTGGCGGTGTTCATTTTTGCCGGGCTAAAGCTGTTCGGGCTGGGTGCGGGCTGACATCTGCGGGGATGTAAAAAACTTGGGAACCCTTTGGCCGCTTGCGGCGTTTGTCCTGTGAAATGCAAAACGTCTGGCCTTGCCCCGCGGATCGGGGCGGGGACTGGCGGAGCACAGAAAGGACAATGACCCATGTCACAGGTTTTGAAATCCGTTCCGGCAAGCGACAAGATCGATACTGCGGGTGCTGCCTCCTCTGAAATTGCGCAGGCGCTTGTCCATGCTTTGGCCGACACGCAGGTGCTGCTGTTCAAGACGCAAGCCTATCACTGGAACGTCGAGGGGCCGCTGTTCTACCCGATCCACACACTCACCGAAGCGCAATACACCGATCTGTTTGCCGCGGTGGATGACATCGCAGAGCGTCTGCGCGCCTTGGGTCACCTTGCGCCGTTTCGGCTGAAAGATCTGACGGTTCAGGCCTGTATTCAGGACCGCGAGTCGCTGCCATCCGCTGAAGGTATGGTAAAGGATCTGGCCACGGATCATGAAGCTGTCGCCACGCGTCTGCGGGGCGCGATTGATGTGGCAGAGCAGGGCGGCGACCCCGTGACGGCTGATCTTTTGACCACGCGGGCGATGGTCCATGAAAAGGCGGCATGGATGCTGCGCGCAACGGCAAAGTAACGCGCGGCCCGGCCTAAGCCTGTTTGTAACGAGTGTATGGCCCTGCGTATATCAAGTACGCAGGGCCAGTTTTATGTGGGCGGGCGTGCGGCCAAATGCTTAGCCATCGCCAAGATTGCGGGCTTCAGCCGTCTTTCGCCAAGATGTCAGAATGGAAAAATGCCCTTTAAGCATAGATTTAAAGGGCGTCCTTAAAGCAGCATAATCTCAGGCAGTCAGCGTTTCGGTTGAGGCAAAGAACATGGCCTGACTGACCGCAGAGCGCAGCTGATCTTCGGAGAAGGGTTTGGTGATGAGGAAGGCGGGCTCCGGCTTGTCGCCTGTCAGCAGCCGTTCCGGGAAGGCGGTGATGAAGATCACCGGGATCTCCGGGTGCTGCTCCAGAATGTCATTCACCGCATCAATCCCGGATGAGTTATCCGCCAATTGGATATCGGCGAGGATCAGATCTGGCGTCTCGCGCCGGGCCAATGCCACCGCATTCGTTCGGGTCCGCGCGACACCCGTGACGCTATGCCCGACACCCGTGACGATATCGACGATATCCATGGCGATGATGGCCTCATCCTCGATCACCATGACGCGGCCTTCGACGGCTTCGGCCATTTCGGTTTCCGCGGCGCTGAGCAGGGTTTCGACCTCGGCGCGGTCCGTCTCAAGGATGGCGGCGATTTCGGTCAGGGAAAAGCCCTCGATCACGCTGAGCAACAGAACCTCACGCGAATTCGGGGTCAGGCGGGACATCAGGGCCAAGGCGCGGGCGGTCAAGGGATCGTCAGGCAGGTCAGATGGCGCGCCCGCGCTGGCCCAGACCTTATGGAAGGCCCAAAACAGCCCGACCTTTGGGCTGGGGGCGGCTGCCAGTGCCGAGGCATCGACCAGCAGGCTTTCCAGTGTGGCGGCGGCAAAACGATCACCGCTGGACTGGTTGCCCGTCAAGGCCCGCGCATAGCGCCGCAGATAGGGAAGATCTTTGGCAATCTGGCCTGTCAGGTCGCTGGCATCGGTAAGGGACATGGTTCGTACTCCCAAAGTTTTTCGTTTTCTCGGGAACCAAACGCCTATCGCCGCGTTTGGTTCCGTGAATAATGCGGGGACTGGCACAAAATGTACGGTATTCAGGACATGGGCGAGAAAGACGCAAAAGCAAATTTGCGGCAGGACATCAATGACAACCTGAAGCGGGTTTTCAATGAGGCGCTTGAGGAAGACGTGCCAGACCGTTTCAAGCAGCTTTTGGCCCAGTTGAAGGCGAAAGAGGCCCATGAGAAGGGTGCCGCTGCCAAGAATGGCGTGGCAACAGATCCGGGATCATCGGGCGACCCTGCAAAAGGGGGGAAGCCATGAGTTTCACGGACCCTACAAGCCCTTCAGACAGTGCTGCGGACGCCGGTTTTCCAAACATCACCTCGCATTCCAGCCATGACGATGCGCTCGAAACGGCCCCCGAGGCCCCGGCCGGAAAGCCCGCAGCCGACCCGCGCGATGAAATGCTGGAACATGTTCCCTCTTTGCGGGCCTTCGCGATTTCCTTGACGCGCAAAGGCAATGAGGCCGATGATCTGGTGCAAGAAACGATTTTGCGGGCGTGGTCCAACTTCGACAAGTTTCGCCTCGGAACAGATCTGCGCGCCTGGCTTTTCACGATTTTGCGCAATGCGTTCTTTTCGTCGAAGCGCAAATCCCGGCGCGAGGTGGGGGACCCGGATGGCATTCACGCCGCGGGCCTGTTTGAAAAGCCGCATCACGACGGGCGCCTCGCGATGGACGAGTTTTCGCGCGCCTTCGATCAGTTGACCGCAGAGCACCGCGAAGTTCTGATCCTTGTGGGGGCCAATGGCTATTCCTACCAAGAAGCGGCAGAGATGATGGGCGTTGCCCCCGGTACCGCCAAAAGCCGCGCCAGCCGCGCCCGCGCCCGGCTTTGCGATCTGCTGGGCTTGAAAGAGGGCGACAGCCTTGTAGCGGATAGCTCTGCCATCACCAAGGCGGTGATGGGCAAATCCGGGCCAAGCGTTGCATGACCACCGGTGCCCAGAGTGCCAAGGAAGTGAGAGACAAGGAGCGCAGCGCCAAGGCGGAAAGCGCCAAGGGGCAGGGGGACAAAGTCCCGCTTCTGGCAGGGCTCAGCTTTCGGTTGATGCTGGCCATGGGGCTCGCCTTGTTGCCGCTGGCCTTGCTGACCTATATCCAGACCGTCCAGACCGAGAAAGTCGCAGAAGGCCGGGCACGCGCGGCCATTCTGGGCGATACGGTGACCGCGATCGGGCCGCAAATCGCCTCGATCCTGCGGGCGCAAAGTATTGCGGCCTCGCTGGCCTCTGCGATGCCCGTTTTGCGGCTGGACCGGGAAAGCTGCATCGACATCATGGCCGATCTGGTGGCCCAATATGGGGGCGTTTATTCCCTGATCGCCTTCACCGAAATGGATAGGCAGATAAACTGCGCCTCGACCGGTCAAACCTATGACATGCGCGACATCCCCTATATCGACAGCTGGCTTTTGCCGGACGTGCCGGTCATGCGCGTCAATCGGGAGGGGCCGATCTCGAACCAGTCGATCCTTGGGTTTGCCCATCCGGTGTTTGATGCGGCGGGCAAGAAGCTGGGCATCGTCACCGTCTCTGCGCCCCATAAGGAGCTGAACGCCAGCCCGCCCGCTAACGCGGCCAGCAGCGCCGAAAGCCTGCCCTTGTCGCTGGTGACGTTCGGCGCGGACGGAGAGCCGCTGACCGCCTCGGGTGGACTGGACGGGCTGGAGGCGCTGTTGCCCATGGATCGCCCGCTGTCCAGCTTTGTCGATCTGCCGGGGCAAAGCTTTGTAGCCCAAACCGCCGGGGGGGAGGCTCGGGCCTTTGCCGTTGTGCCTTTGGCACCGGGGTCTTTGTATGTGATGGGGTCATGGCCCGCCGACCGGCTGGACCGGGAGTTGCTGCAACTCAGGGTGCCGGCCTTCGTCTTTCCGCTTCTGATGTGGGCCGCGAGCCTGCTTGTGGCTTGGCTTGCAGCGGAAAAACAGGTGATCCGCCATGTCAAGTCGTTGCGCGAAAGCATTGTCGCCTTTGCAGGGGGGAACCGAAAGCTGCGCCCCTTGCGTCTGGAAGGCGCGGCGGTGGAGCTTTTGGACGTGGGCGAGGCCTATGAAAAGATGACCAGCGCCGTTCTGCATGACGAGGCAGAGCTGGAAAACATGCTGCATCAGAAAGAAGTGCTGCTGCGTGAGGTGCATCACAGGGTCAAGAACAACCTGCAACTGATCGCCTCGATCCTGAACATGCAACTGCGCAGCGCCCAATCGACTGAGACCAAGGACGCGATGCGCCGGGTACAGGACAGGGTTCTGAGCCTCGCCACAGTGCACCGCGAATTGTACCAGACCTCCGGTTTGACGGATGTGCGTGCGGATGAGCTGTTTCCCCAGATCATCGGCCATATCCTGCGGATTGGCTCTGCGCCGGGGCGCCGCTTTGACGTGGATAGCCAGATCGACGATCTGCGCCTGACCCCGGATCAGGCCGTGCCATTGGCCTTGTTCTTGACCGAAGGCATGGCCAATATCCTCAAACATGCGCCGCGCCGGTCCAAATATGTGACGATGGTCCGCTTGTCCTTGCGGCGAATGGAGGATGGTTTTGTAGAATTGAACCTCTCCAACCCGATCACGCCCGATGCCCCGCCCGGAACCGAACGCCCGATCACGCTTTTGACCTCGGACGGGTTTGGCAGCCAGCTTTTGATGGCTTTTGCCCGGCAGCTTGACGGGACGCTGGAACGGGGTGCGGAGGATAGCGAGTATCACTTGCATCTGCGCTTTCCGCTGCGCGCACTCAGCAGTGCCGAGGAACGTTCGGCCGGAGCAAGGACCGAGAACCCAGTGCCAGACATTGGCCCAGAGGCGGTGACAGACCATGACGCCCCCTGAAACGCTTGGCCGCACCGTCTCCGCCGGGTCGCACGACCCGGAAATCACTGCGCTGCGCTGCCTGATGACGGCAAGCGAGGCGTACCCCGCCTTAGAGCGCGCCTTTCTGGCGGCCCGGACCGAGATCAGCGCCAGTTTTCTGGTCTTTGATCTGGATACCAAGCTCCGGACGCCAGAGGCGCTGGGCATAGGGTCGACATGGTTTGACCTGATCGCCGACACTTTGCGCAGAGGCGTGCGGTTGCGCCTTGTGCTGTCGGATTTTGACCCGGTGGCGCGGCCTGACATGCATTCGGGCAGTTGGCGCAGCCTGCGCCAATGTCTGGCTGCCGCCGAAATTGCAGGCCCGAAGGCGCGGCTGGAGGTGAAAGCCGCACTCCACCCCGCCCAGACCGGGCTTTTGCCGCGCCTCTTGTTGTGGCCCTTCATTCAAGCGCGCCTGTCGCAGATGGCAAGGACGCTCAACGCGATGCCTGCCGCCGATCGGCAGGCGATCCTGCGTGATCAGCACGCGATGGCGCGGCGGTTGGTTGGATTTGGGCCAAACGGAGCGCTGCGACCGAACTGGGCCGTTCTGCACAGGCTTTACCCCGGCACCCATCACCAGAAACTGGCCGTCTTTGACCGCAAACAGTTGTACATCGGCGGGCTTGATCTGAACGAGCGGCGCTTTGACGATCTCGCCCATGCCCGCCCGTCAGCACAGACTTGGCATGATGTGCAGCTTTTGGTCGAAGGCCCGGTCGCGGAAAGCGCGGCGCGGCATCTGGACAGTTTTTTGACCACAGTGTCGTCGCGCGAACGGCCGCAGCGCGCGAAAGAGGCCCCGAAATCCGCGTTTCTGACCACCTTGTCGCGCCGCCGCCGGGGCAATATCGCCCATATCGGGCCAAAGACCATCTCTTCAACGCTTTATCAGCGCCATGTGTCCGCAATCGCGCGCAGCAAGGGCCTCATCTATCTGGAAACGCAGTATTTTCGCCATGCTCCTTTGGCGCGGGCGCTGGCGCGTCACGCGCGCCTCAATCCGGATCTTGGCTTGATCCTGATGTTGCCGGGCGCGCCCGAGGAGTTGGTGTTCGAGGATCGTCGCGGGCTTGATACAAGGCTGGGCGAATGGCATCAGGCCCGCTGTCTGCGTCTGGTGCAGCGGGCCTTTGGGCCTCGGTTGTTCATCGGGGCCGCAGCGCAGCCCAAAGCCGGGGCGGCAACGGACCCCTTTGGGCGCGACCAACTCTCGGGGGCGCCGCTGATCTACATCCACGCCAAACTGTCGATTTTCGACCAGCGCGAGGCGATTGTTTCTTCTGCCAACCTTAACGGGCGCAGTTTTCGATGGGATACGGAAGCCGGGCTGCATGTGACGGACCGCGCGCATGTGACTGACATCCGACAGCGCGCGATGGCGCATTGGTTGCCCGAAGGGGCAGACCCCGCATTCTTCGCGCAAGCCACCGCGGTGAGCCGCTGGCGAGGGCTGGCATTGTCAAATGCCGCCCGCCCGCCCGAGGCGCGCCAAGGCTTTGTCTTGCCCTATGACCTGCGCGCGGCCGAGGCTTTTGGCGTGCCGGTGCCCTTCATTCCGGCGGAAATGGTCTAGCCCCTGCCAATCCCGACAGACCTGAACCGGGCGGTCGGGCTACAGCGTCGGAAACGCCTGCGCTCTGCCGGAGAGGCTTGTCAGATGCGGCCTTGACGGGCGCGCGGCCCCAAAAACAACCAAAGCACAAAGCCCAAGACCGGCAGAAAGATGATCAGCAAGGCCCAGATCACTTTGCTGCCCGTCGAGGCGGACGACCCGAAAACCGAGATTAGCGCCCAAAGATCAAGGGCCAGAATGATCAGGCCACCAAAGCCTGAGAGGTGAAACATATTCATCTGCATTCGCGTCTCCTTCTTCCCGGCGGGCAGGATGCGCAGCCGTTCCTGAGAAGGTAATGCGCAAAGGCATCTCTCAGTTCCATGATCTGGCGCAAAATCTACATTCTTCCGATTTGGGCCCGACTTGCGCAGGGGGGGGCAGGCCGCCGGCACAAAAATGCCTGGGCTTGGGACGCGGAGGCCGAAGGACGCCCGCAAAAGGGCAAAGCGGTTCGCCCATGGGAACCCTTTTTCGCCGACCGCGTTGTTTTGGCATCTGCGCTTTGGCGCCTCATTGAAAAAGGAGTTTCCCATGCTTGGTTGGGCCCTGACGTTTCTGATCGTGGCACTTGTTGCAGCCGTTCTAGGCTTTGGCGGGATTGCGGGGGCCTCGGCCTCGATCGCGCAAATCCTGTTCTTTGTCTTCGTGCTTTTGTTCATCGTGGCGATGGTTGCCCGTGCGGTGCGGGGCAAGCCGCCGCTGTGATCGCAGAGTGAAGATAAAATCTCAAGAACGCCTGCCAAGCTTTTGTTTGGCGGGCTTTTTACGCGTTTCGCGCAGGCTTACCCGACGGGCTTGATCAGCTCGCGCAGCAGCTTGGCGCGGATCGCGCGGGGGTAGTCGCTAAGGCCGCGGGCGGTAATCACAAAGCCGTCCTTCGTTATGACCCAGTTGCGGTAAAAGGACGAAATCGGCGCAGAAGCCCCCATATCTTCGATAGCAATCGCGTTGATCTCGATCCCTTTGCGCTGCGCCTCAGATCGCGCCTGCCCGACGGTGAAACCCGCATTTTCAGGCCCGTCCCCGGACACATCAATCACTTTGCGGCGGCAATCGCCCACGGCTTCGAACTGCGGGATCGCGAAGGACAACGCCTCACCCACGGCGGTATCGGAGCCGGTGAAGGCACGGGGCAGGGTGGCCACCCGCTGCTGAAAGGCGTCAAGTGCGCGGGCTGAGAGCATCCGCTGCCAAGGGATCACCATCTCTTGCCGCCCAAGGCCCGACCATTGCAAAACCGAAAGCGCCACCTGATCGCGCAGCAGAACCTCTGCGATTTCAGGGGTTTGTAATGCCGCTGCCAAACCTTGGACCTGCAGGGCATATTCGCCCCGGTCAATCGAGCCTGAAACATCAATCGCCAGCAGCAGCGCCGTTTCGCAAGCGGCGGCAGGGCTTGTCAGGCAGATGGAAAGGGCAAGGGCGCGGAACATAGGCCATAGTGCGATGGCAAACCGCCTTCGGCAATATGCCAAAGCGGCGATTGCGGCACGATCACGCGGTGTTCATCGGCTTGGGAAAGTGCAGGTTTCTGTTGCCAGGTACCTGCGAACCCCGCCTTACACTGCTAGGTGCAAGGGCTTAATTTTCGATAGATCCGACTGCTTACGCAGCCATTGCCATCGGAGCACGGTTGTCATTTGCAACTGTACGATTTGCACCGATAACGGTAGTAGCTCACCGAGCGAAAGCTGGCCCCTTTAGACGTTCGTCGATCCTATTTCGGCCCCCTCCGCCTCAAATGAAGGAGTGTTGGTGGAGCCGCCGGGTACCGCCCCCGGGTCCGATCCGCTTATTACGGGTGCGTTTATCGCCATAGTCCGGGCGAACCCGAACAAGACCAATATAAGAGCCGGCCCGCCGGGCCGCAAGGCCGGACAGGAAAACGGCCAGCGAATGCCCTCGATTTTCAAAACTGGACAAATTGTCCCTATCAAAAGGGCCATTTCCCCAATTTGTCCGTTTTGGGGGGCAAAACACGGTGCTAGAAGGGCGCTGACCGCGACGGTCACGCAGGAAAGCCGGAGCCTCCCTTGTTATGAACGATATTTTGCAAGGTCTTTCGCAGGCGGCGCAGCTGGTGATCACGGGCGATGCGGATCTGGTGGAGATCACGGCGCTTTCCTTACAGGTGAGCCTTGGGGCCACGGTCATTGCCTCGGTCATCGGATTGCCGCTGGGGGCGTGGCTGGCCGTGAACCGCTTTCGTGCGCGGCGCTTTGTGATTGCGCTTCTCAATGCTTTCATGGGCTTGCCCCCGGTTGTGGTGGGGCTGATTGTCTATGTGCTGTTTTCACGCTCCGGCCCATTCGGGGTCTTGGGGCTTTTGTTCACGCCGACGGCCATGGTGATCGCGCAGGTCATCATCATCACGCCGATCATCGCCTCGGTCGCGCATCAGGCGATCCGGGAGCTTTGGGCCGATTATCATGACCTGCTGATCTCGTTGAACGCGACGCGCGGTCAGCGGATCCGCACTTTGCTTTGGGATGGTCGGCGGGCCTTGATGACCGCGTCACTCGCCGGGTTCGGTCGCGCGATTGGTGAGGTGGGCGCGATCATGATCGTGGGCGGCAACATTGACCACGCGACGCGGGTGCTGACCACGGCCATCGCGCTGGAAACCGGGAAGGGAGAATTCGGGATGGCGCTGGCCCTTGGCTTTGTGCTGATCGCGGTGGCGGTTCTGGTTAATCTTGGTGTGCATTTCCTGTCTCGGACGGAAAGGGGCAGCAGATGGTAAGCTCCATTCTTCCGCTGAAGATCGAGGCTGTCACCGTCCGGCGCGGGGGGCGGCAGATCCTTGGGCCGATCGACTGGGTGTTGGACGGGCAGGGCCTCACAATTTTGATGGGGCCGAACGGGTCGGGCAAAACGACGTTTCTGCGGGTGATGCACGGGTTGGAACGGGTGGGACGGGGCCAGATTGCGTGGAACGCTGCCGCAGGCGATGTGCGCGCGCGGCAGGCCTTCGTGTTCCAGACCCCGATCATGATGCGCCGGAGCGTGCTTGACAGCATTGCCTATCCGCTGCTGCTTGATGGCGTGGCGCGCCAGAAGGCCATGACAGAGGCGGAGGCCCTTGCGGCGCAAATGGGGCTTGGCGGGCTGCTGAACCAACCCGCGCAGGCCATTTCCGGCGGAGAGAAGCAAAAGCTGGCCCTCGCCCGCGCCTTGATCCGCGCGCCTGATGTTCTGTTTCTGGATGAGCCTTGCGCCAATCTGGATGGCCGCGCCACCAAAGAGATCGAGCGCATCCTGACAGAGGTTCGCGCCGGCGGCACCCGGATCGTGATGTCTACCCATGATATCGGGCAGGCCCGCAGGCTTGCCGATGACATTCTGTTTTTACACCACGGACGCCTGATTGAGACCGGCCCGAAAGCCGCTTTCTTTGAAGCGCCCAAAACCCCCGAAGCCACAGCACATCTGAACGGAGATCTGATCCCATGAAACTGACATCTCTGGCCCTGATCACGGGCCTTGCCCTTGCCCCAATCGCGGCTCAGGCTGAAATCCTGCGCCTCTCGGTCACAACCTCTTTTGCCAATTCGGGGCTTGCCGAGGTGCTGCTGCCCGAGATTCAGAAAGACACCGGAATTGCGGTGGAGTTGTTGATCGTTGGCACGGGGCAGGCGCTGGCGCTTGGGGCTGCGGGCGATGTGGATGCGGTTCTGGTCCATTCGCGCGCCGCAGAGGAAAAATGGCTGGCAGAGGGGAATGGCACCCATCGCCGTGAGATCATGTACAATGACTTCGTGATCGTCGGCCCCGCCGCTGACCCGGCTGCAACCGCACAGACCAGCTTGGCGACCGAGGCTTTTGCCAAAATCGCTGACACGCAATCAGCCTTCGTTAGCCGGGGTGATGACAGCGGCACCCATAAGATGGAGCTGGCGCTTTGGGCCTCGGCCGGGGTGGAACCGGCGGGCGATTGGTATCGGGCTGTCGGGCAGGGCATGGGGGCTGCGCTGAACACCGCCGCCGGGATGGATGCCTATATTCTGGCAGATCGGGCAAGCTGGCTCAACTTCGGCAATAAGGCGGGTCTTGCGATCACCTTTGAGGGCGATCCTTCCTTGTTCAACCAATATGCCTACCTGCCGGTCAACCCGGCCAAACATCCCCATGTGAAAGCCGAAGCCGCGCAGAAGTTGGAAGACTGGCTGACAAGCCCCCGCGCGAAAGACTTGATCGAAGGGTATAAGATCGCCGATCAGCAGCTTTTCGTGTTCAACGCGACTGACAAGTGATGACAAGCGGGGGGCCTGTGCCCCCTGTTTTTCACACCCGATTATTGTAATGCACTTGATCTAGTACAATTGTTTTATATTGCTGCCCGGATCAGGGCCCCCAGACGGCGGATGCCTTCGGTGATGGTCGGCTCATCCGCTTGCGAAAAGCTGAGCCGCAAGACGTTTCCGGTCGCCCCATCCGCAAAGAAGGCCCGCCCCGGCACAAAGGCCACGCGCTGCGTTTGCAGCGAGGCCGCCAACAACTCTGCCCCATCAAGCCCCTCGGGCAGGGTCAACCAAAAAAACATCCCGCCTTCAGGCTTTGACCAACGCACCCCTGAGGGCATCTCGGCGGTCAGGCAGCGGTGCATATGGTCGCGCCGCGCCGAATAGGCTGCCCGGATTTTGGCCACTTGCGCCGTGAACCCGTCTTTCGCCACCTCATACACCGCCATCTGGTTCAGCGTTGAGGAATGCAGATCGGCGGCTTGCTTCAACAGCACCAGTTTTTCGATCACCGGGGTCGCGGCACAGACCCAGCCGATCCGCAGACCCGGCGCCAGCGTTTTGGAGAAACTGCCGCAATAAAGTGTGCGGGTGTTTTCAATGTCGCCATGGCGCGCGATGTCCAGCGCGAGGATCGGGGGCAGGGCCTCTCCGTCATAGCGCAGGCTTTGATAGGCGGCGTCCTCGATCACCGCGATGTCCAGCGCTTCGGCCAGATCCAGCAAGCGGTTGCGGGCATCAAGGTTCAGCGTCTCGCCCGTCGGATTGGCAAAATCGACCGAGGCATAGGCGAATTTGACCCGGCTACCAGCCTCGGATGCGGCCTCGGCATATTCGGCGGCGCTGCGGTTGCCATTCGGCACAAGCCGGTCATAGCGCGGCTCATAGGCGTTGAAAGCCCCCAGCGCGCCCATGTAACTGGGCCAGTTCACCAAGGCCGTATCACCGGGAGAGAGAAAGATTTTCCCCAAGTAATCCAGCGCTTGCTGCGATCCGGAGGTGATGAGGATGTGCTTGGCCTCGCACGGAATGCCAAGGGCCGCCATTTGGCCCGCGATCCATTGGCGCAGCGGCAGATAGCCTTCGCTCACCGAATATTGCAGCGCCGCGGTTTGCTGCGGGCCGGACAGAACGCGCCCGATGGCCTCTTGAAAATCCTGCGTCGGGAACAGCTTTGGGTCGGGAATGCCGCCCGCAAAAGAGATGATGTCCGGCTGGTCCAGCAGCTTGAGCAATTCGCGGATTTCCGAGGCTTTCATCCGCCCCGCGCGGCTTGCGAAAACGTGATCCCAATCCATCCCCATTCCTCCCTGAACAGATGTTGCGTCATCCTATATCAGGGCGAAATTTTTAGTCAATGAAGCTGACCTAAAAGAGGTGTCACACCGACACAGGCATCAAGGCCACAGCCCTGACTGACCATGGTCCGGCCCCCGTGTTCGGGGCCGGTCCCATGGCATTCTCGGGGTTCTGCGTTATTCTTCCGGGACTGAATGGATCGCGAACTGGTCAAGGCCCGCGTCATTGGCCTCGATATAGCGGTATTGTTCGCGCACGCCTGCCTCGGTCAGCTCTCGCAGCACGGTCAGCACGGTGTTGGGCGCATGATCAGCGCAAAGCTCGGCCATATGTTCAAGCTCTTCAAGGGCGGCGGGGCGGGCGGCCTCGACCGACGGCGCGCCGTAGACATCGACGAAATGCTGCGCAAGATGGGCGATCAGCGCTTCATATTCCGAGGCCTCGATCCGGGTGACAGCCACAAATGTGACCCGCCCAAAGGTTTCGACACCCAGCCAGCCATTCGCAAAAGCCTGTCGCGCCTTGCCGACCAGATCGCCCTCGGACCAGTTGGAGAATTCAAACCCCCCGGACACAGCCCATTCGCCGGTGCGCGCGGGGTTGTGAAAGACGTTCATATCGCTTTCGTCAAAATGAATGGCGCGGGCCAGAAGACGGGGTTGTTCCAAAAGCATCTTACGGGTCCTCGATCAAGGTGGTGAGCGGGATCAGACGTGTGCCCGACGCCGTTTTCAATAAAAGGCCGAAGTTTTCGTCAACGCCAAGGAAGGTGCCGGTCAGCCGCTGCCCTTCATGCGGAAGGCTGATCTCTTGCCCCATGTTCCAGGCGAGGCCCTGCCATTCGCGATACAGGGAATGGCGGCCCTTGGCATCTTCCAACTCGTTGATCCAGATGAGAGAATGCCGCGACCAGGCTTCCAGCAGATGCAGCGGTTCAATCTCGCCGCAGCCCTCATGGTTCAGGGCGGTCCAATCGGGTGTCTGGCCCGGCTCCAACGCGTCGGGCAATTGCAGCGTCAACTCCAGCCCGATTGTCAGCCAGTCCGGTTCGGCCGCCGCATCGCGGGTGGAGGCCGCGACCCGCAGCCCCCCAACATGCCCGCCGTTCAGCCGCAGCCCGCCCGTCCAATCCAGATGGAGCGCGGTTTCCGGCGGGGCGAGTGTGCCCAATGCGTTCTGAAAGCCGACCGCACAGGCGCAAAACGCAGCCATGGCCCGGCCCAGCGGCATCTCGGGGGCCAGAACAAGGGCGGCGCGCAACCGCTCATCCGATACCGACCACGCCAGAAGGCCGGAGTCTGTCCCTTTTTCTGCCTCGGCGCAGGCGACGACAAAGGGGTTGGCGGGCCCCGTCGCGAGGCCCGTCATCAAAGGCGGAAAAGAGGGGGTCTCGGTCATGCCTGCCCCTCGGCGATCAGACGCTTGGCCAGCGTGCGGAAGGCTTGCGCCTGTGGCGAGGCGGGTTTGGAGACGACAATCGGCGCGCCCCCGTCCGAGGCTGTGCGGATATCAAGATGCAGCGGGATCTCTGCCAGCAGCGGCACGCCCAGCTTTTCAGCCTCGCGCGCCACGCCGCCATGGCCGAAGATATGCTCTTCATGGCCGCATTGGCTGCAGATATGCGTGGACATATTCTCGATCAACCCAAGGATCGGGGTGCCGAGTTTCTTGAACATATCCAAGCCCTTGCGGGCATCCAGCAAGGCGATGTCTTGCGGGGTGGAGACCACGATCGCGCCGTTGAGTTCGGATTTCTGCGCCAGCGTCATCTGCACATCGCCCGTGCCCGGCGGCAGATCGACGATCAGCACATCCAAAGCCCCCCATTGCACTTGGAACAGCATCTGTTGCAGCGCGCCCATCAGCATCGGACCGCGCCAGACGACGGCTTCATCCTCTTGCGTCATCAGGCCCAGCGACATCAGCGTCACGCCATGGTTGCGCAACGGCAGAATCGTCTTGCCATCGGGCGAGGCAGGCCGACCCGAGACGCCAAGCATCCGCGGCTGGCTGGGGCCGTAGACATCGGCATCCAGCAGACCAACCTTGCGCCCTTCTGCGGCCAGCGCCGTGGCGAGATTGGCCGAAACCGTCGATTTGCCAACGCCCCCCTTGCCGGAAGCGACCGCAATGATGCGTGCCACGCCGGGGATCTTTTCGGGGCCTGCGGCCTTGGCGGGGCCGTGAGAATGACCATGCGAATGGCCATGGGCCTTGCTTTTCAGATCGGGCGGCGGCGTCGAGACCGTATGCGCCGTCATCACGATGGACACCGATTGTACCCCTGCCAAAGCCTTGACGCGGGCTTCGGCATCGGCGCGGGCCTCTTCCATCTTTTTGGCGCGGGCGGGATCAATTTCCAGCACGAAGCGCACCACACCGCCATCGACGGTCAGCGCCCGCACCATTCCGGCCGAGACGATATCGCCGCCTTTGATCGGATCGGTAACCTGTTTCAGAACCGCAAGAACATCATCGCGCGAAATGCTCATTCTGAAGGCCCCGTGATTTTGCCATCCACGACATGGGTCAGGTCCAACCCGTCAATCGTCACGACAACCTTGGCCTGCAAGACCTTGCCTGCCACCTCTGGCCCGGCCTTGCGCATCGCCTCTTCAATGGCTTGTTGCGAGGTGACGCCCACCTGCTTGAGGAACTTGCGCATCGACATGTTGAAATCGTCATCCATGGGATAACTCCTTTGATGGTTGACCAGCATGGCCCCTGCCTCCTAGCCTTGGGAAAAACGGAGGGGGATCATGCCGAAATGGGTGCCGGTTCTGATCGGCTTGATGATGACGACCATGGCTGCGGCGCAAGAGGCGCCCCGCAGTTTCGCATTGGCCGCCGATGAGGCGTTGGTGCAATCCGGTTTGCTCGATTATATTCTGCCGCGCTTTGCCCTCAAGACCGGGCGGCGCGCCGAACTGGGGATTGAGCCCGCCGATCTGATGCTGACAGACAGTCCCACGGGGGGGGCAGTGTTCGGCAGGGACGGGCAGGCTTGGTTTGTCGATCTGCGCAGCGACAATGACGCCGCCTTGCGCTTTGCCGATTGGCTGCGCTCTGACATCGGTCTGCGCACGGTTGAAAGATTTGTTCCCGCCAGCGGGGCCGCTTTTGGCGCGGTCGCACAGGAACGGATTGTCGAGGCCATCGTCTTTGACGGTGACGCGGTTCTGGGGGCAAAGGTTTCGGCCCTGCATTGCGCGCGCTGCCATCGTGTCAGCGAGGAAGATACCAACAGTATCGGCTCCACCCCGTCCTTCATGGCGCTCAAGGCGCTGGCGGATTGGTCCGACAGGTTCGGCGCGTTTTACGTCCTCAATCCGCATCCGTCCTTCATGCTGGTCGAGGGGGTCAGCCCCGATTTCGATCCCGCGCGCCCGCCTAGCATCGTCCCCGTCCTGCTGACGCTGGACGAGGTGGAAGCCGTGCAGGCCTATCTCTCGGGGCTGGCGGCCGCCGATCTGGGCGCGCCTGTGGCCGCGAAGTGAACGGGCGCGCGGCATCAATGATCCTTGCGCTTTGACAGATAGTCGTCGGTGGTGCGCGGGCGCGGACGCTCGGCCCCGGCGAAGGGGTTGTTGGTGGAATGATACTGGGCCTGAACGCGGCAATCGTCGCACATCTGGATCAGCCTTCCCGCCCCGCCGGTCTGGAACATGGAATGTTTGCCTGCCAGCTTTTCGGTGATCTTCTCGATCGTCGATTTCACGCCAAAAAGCTTGCCGCATTCGATGCAGGGGAAGGGCTCTTCCTCATGCAGCACCCGCTGTGACAGGGCTGCATCTGTTGGGTCGAACTGCGGCTGAAGGGTGATCGCGTTTTCGGGGCAGACGGTTTCGCAGATGCCGCATTGCAAGCAGGCATCTTCCTGAAAGCGCAGTTGCGGCTTGTCCGGATTGTCCAAAAGCGCCCCATTCGGGCAAAGCGAAGCGCAGGACAGGCACAGCGTGCAAGCCTCTTGATTGACGATCACCGCGCCATAGGGCGCGCCTTTCGGCAGGGCCACGGGGCCGGTCGCATCGGCCAGCAGGGCCTTGCCTGCCAAACGGGCGATCTGGCGGCGGCTGCCCATCGGCAAGACCGGGGCCACAGTCAGCGGGGCAGGGGAGGCGGCGTAAAGCAGATCGCTCAACGCGTCCGGGTCGCGTTCATCGATCAGGCGCAAGCGATCCGCGCCGCCCATCGCACTGGCCAGCGCGATTTCGGCAAGGATTGGCTCGGCCTCGGTGCGCGGGGCGGCCAGAAGATCGACACTGACAAACCCTGCCGCAAGGCTCGCCAGCATTTCGGCATGGCCAAACCCTGCAAGAGCCTCAACCGCCAGCGGGATCACATCTGCAGGCAGGCCACGGCCATAGCGCGCGCCAAGGGCGATCATCTCGGCCCCGTGGTCTTCGTCATGCACCAAAAGGCGCGGGGCCTTACCGCCAGCCGCCAGATAGGTTTCTGCCAGAACGCGGACCCGGCGTAGCACATGGTCCACGGGCGGCGCGTCATAGCGGATCGCGCCCGAGGGGCACAGCGCCGAGCAAGCCCCGCAGCCCGCGCAGACCATCGGATCGATCTGCACATGATCGCCATCGGGACGGATCGCGCTGGTCGGGCAGACATCAAGGCAGCGCGTGCAACCGGTCTGGCCCGCACGGGAATGGGCGCAGAGATGCTGCTCCAGCAGCAGATGCAGCGGTTTCTCAAAGGTGCCAACCATTTGCGAGGCTTGAAGCACCGCATCGGCAATCGCCAATGGGTCGCCCGGATCTACCCGCAGATAGCCGTCGCGCTTATGCGGCGCGGGAAACAGCGACGTTCCGCCCGACAGGTCCAGAATGATATCACAATTGGTCGAGGCCCCGTCGCGTGGCGGATCAAATTCAAAGGCCCCGCGCCCGCCCGGTTGTGCCATTTGCAGCGCATCAAGATGCAGGGTGAAGGCCCCGAGCGTCCCTTCGGCGCGCTTGAGCCGCCCACGAACAACATCCAGTTTGCGGTCGGCGGGCGTGTCGGAGCCATCCGTGACCAGCACCGTTACCGCAAGGTTTTGCGCCAGTTTTTCGGCGGCAGGATAGGCGATTTCAGCCCGGCCGATCACCAGACAAATGCCCGAAGACACGACATCGACCGTCTTCAGGTTGGGCGGTGCCAACAAGCCCTCGGCCAGCAAAGCGGCCATTTTCGGGCTGGCATCCGCGGCCTCTGTCCAGCCGGCGCGGTCGCGAATGTCGACGAATGCGGGGATCTCTGCCTCCAGATCCTCGGCCAGTTCGGTGAAGCGCTGCGCCTCTTGCTGACAGGCGATCACAACCTCTCCGGCGGCGATTGCCTTGGCGGCAGTTTCAATTCCTTTGGTGCAAAGCGCGGTGTGAACGCGCGAACAGGACAGGCCCGTCGCCTTTGTGATCACATCGGCGTCAATCGTCTGACTTCCCAAACAATCACACAAAATCAGTTGCTTGGTCATCAGCTTCCCCCTTTGACGTCTGCAGCCCCTACGGTCGTGGTCGCAGGACGACCGAAAATAGGCATGAAAGCGCAAAGGACGTAAAGGCCCATCCGTGACCAAGCGGGTTGATTCGTTGATTTTCCGGCAAATAATTTCCTACTGAAATGCGAGGTTTTTCGGTCAGGGACATTTCGTCTAGCGTCCCAAACCGCCGAATTTCCGGAACTGGACAAAATGTCCCTCGCTTTTGCGAATCGCCGTGTTTTTTGCCGTGGGCGCAATATTTCGTTTGGAACGTGCCGCGGAATTGGGCCAATGTTGCACAGCGGGGCGGTGAACAGCCCCGGTGGGAGAGGAAGATCCGGTCTATGGCGCTTGTCCGCGCATCCATGCCAGTCGGCATTATCGTCCGCAAAACGCCCGGCGTGACCCGCTGGGCGAAATGGGCGTGGAAGGTCACGGGCATTCTTCCGGGGGCTGGCCCAGCCAAGTGGCATGAGCTGCGCCGCGATGGCGATGCGGTGGAATATCATGCCGCGACCCTGACGATGGATCTGTGGTCTACAGATACAGAAGCCTATCTGGTCGGCCTGTCGGCGAAGATCCCCTCTGTCACCGTTGTGCTGCGTGATCACACCGATCCCAACGCCGAAATTCCATGGGAACCTGCGTTCGTGACGGCCTCTCCCTATGAAGGGCAGGACTATCTTGATAGTGGCGATGGGCTGGTGGAAGCCGTGCCGATGCCGCTGACCGTGATGGCTTGGGTCCGTGATTTCGTGCAGGAACACCATGTCGAAGAGCCGTTCATCAAGCGTCAGCGCGACAAGAAGCGCGTTGATCTTGTGGAGGATGGCAAGGGCGATGCCCGCATCCGCCAGATCTCCGATGTCTTTCGTGCGCCTCGTGGTGCCGGGCAGGGGGACGCATGAGTAAGGCAGAACCTCAGAACTTCTGGTCCCGCCGCCGCGCCGCCGTTCAGGCCGAGGCCGAGGCGGACGTTGTTGCGCGCCAGAATGCCATTGAGGCTGCTGAGGCTGAGGCGCTTGCCGCCGAGCAGGCAGAAAAAACCGATGCCGAAATTCTTGAGGATCTGGGCCTTAAGGACCCGGACCTGATGCAAATGGGCGATGACTTCTCGGCCTTCATGAGCCGTGCCGTGCCGGAGCATCTGCGCCGCCGGGCGCTGCGCAAGCTGTGGGTGTCGAACCCGGTTCTCGCCAATCTGGATGGTCTTTGTGACCATAACGACGATTTCTCGGATGCGGCGACGGTCGTGCCGAACATGAAAACCGCCTATCAGGTGGGCAAAGGCATGATGAAACATGTCATCGCCTTGGCCGAAGCCGCTGAGGCTGCCGAAGCCAAAGCCGCGAAAGCCATTGCCGAACCGGCAGAGGAAAGCGCCGCTGTTGACGCGCCCGAGGCTGAGGCTTTGCAACCTGATCCCGCTTTGACCGCGCCTGAAACACCCCAAGACGACACCGTGGCCGATGCCGACGCGCTGCCGGAGGAAGAGCCGCAAGCCCTTCCGCGCCGGATGCGTTTTGCTTTTGCCAGTTAAGGACCCCGAATGACCCAGACCGCTGCCCAGACTGTGATCGAGGATGAAGACAAGCTTCGCGCTGATCTTTACGACTTTTTGGCAGCCCTGCTGGCGGGCCCGCCAAATCGGGCGCTGCTGGATCGCTGCGCAAAGCTGAGCGGCGATGAGACGCCCTTGGGCAAGGGCATCATGACGCTGTCCAAACTGGCCAAGGCGGCCACGCCCGGTTCGGTGGAGCGGGAGTTCAACAACCTGTTCATCGGTCTCGCTCGCGGTGAATTGCTACCCTATGCCAGCTATTACATGACCGGGTTTCTCAACGAAAAGCCGCTGGCGCAGCTGCGGGCGGATATGGCCGCCTCTATGATCACCCGCGGCCCTAATGTCTATGAACCCGAAGACAACATCGCCTCCTTGATGGAGATGATGGCCGGGCTGATTGATGGCCGCTTTGGCGCACCTGCATCGCTGAGCCGCCAGAAAGAGTTCTTCAATCGCCATGTCGCCCCATGGGCCGGGCATTTCTTTACCGATCTGGAGGGGGCCAAAGGGTCGGTTTTCTATGCGCCGGTGGGCGCGATCGGCAAGCAGTTCATGGGGATTGAGCGGGAGGCGTTCCGCCTCTCGGGGCAAGCCTGACCAAAAGCGCAGGCTCTGCGCCAAGACCACGCGCCGCAAGGCACCAAAACGATAAAGGAGAGGGACCAGAAAATGGCAAACACACCTGAAAAGACCGATAAGGGGCGCCGCGACTTCCTGAAGCTCGCCACAGCGACGGCACCGGCCGCAGTGGCTGCCGCCGCTCTTGGCACCTCGGCCGGAGAGGCAGAGGCAGCCCCCGCCAAGCCGGGCCTGCAGGATACAGACCACACCCGCGCTTATTTCGCTTCGGCCCGTTTCTAAGGGTCAGGCATCTGGGCCGGTTGCGGCCTTCGCGTTTTCCAGTTGGGCCTGTGAAGGCCGCCTAAAGGGAGAGAGACATGTTAAGAAAAAAGACAAGCGGCGTCGCCCGCACGGGGCATCGGAGCCCGATGCTTTCGGCAGTCGCCGAGAAAACCGTTGATCGCCGCAGTTTCCTGCGCGGGTCCGGTTTGGCTATCGGTGGTCTGGCGGCTTTGGGCGTCACCGGCGGGACCGTTCGCAAGGCCGAAGCGCAGGCCGCGATGGGCCGCGCGATTGAAACGGTGAAATCCGTCTGCACGCACTGCTCGGTCGGCTGTACGGTCGTGGCCGAGGTGGATAATGGCGTCTGGATCGGCCAGGAGCCGGGCTTTGACAGCCCGTTCAACTTGGGCGGCTACTGCGCCAAAGGCGCTGCCGTGCGTGAACACGCCCATGGCGAGCGTCGTCTGAAGTACCCGATGAAGAAAGAAGGCGGGGAATGGAAGCGCATTTCCTGGGATCAGGCGATAAACGAGATCGGCGACAAGATGCTGGAAGTGCGCGCTGAAAGCGGTGCAGACAGCGTCTACTGGCTCGGTTCGGCCAAGCATAACAACGAGCAGGCCTATCTGTTCCGCAAATTCGCGGCGTATTGGGGGACGAACAACGTCGACCACCAGGCGCGGATCTGTCACTCCACCACTGTGTCGGGCGTGGCGAACACATGGGGCTACGGCGCCATGACCAACAGCTACAACGACATCCACAAATCCAAGGCGATCTTCCTGATCGGCGGCAACCCGGCAGAGGCGCACCCTGTTTCGCTTCTCCACCTGCTGAAGGCCAAGGAAGAAAACAACGCACCGCTGATCGTGGCTGACCCGCGCTTCACACGCACCGCCGCCCATGCCGATGAATACATGCGTATTCGTCCCGGCTCGGACGTTGCCGTGATCTGGGGAATCCTGTGGCACATCTTCGAGAATGAATGGGAAGACAAGGAATTCATCCGCACCCGCGTCTGGGGCATGGATCAGATCCGCGCAGAAGTGAAGAAATGGACCCCTGCGGAAGTCGAGCGCGTCACCGGCGTTCCCGGCAGCCAGATGGAGCGGGTCGCCCGCACGCTGGCCAACAACCGTCCCGGCACCCTGATCTGGTGCATGGGCGGCACGCAGCACACCAACGGCAATAACAACACCCGCGCTTACTGCGTGCTTCAGCTTGCGCTGGGGAACATGGGTGTGGCTGGTGGCGGCACCAACATCTTCCGCGGCCATGACAACGTGCAGGGCGCAACCGACCTTGGCGTTCTGAGCCATGACCTTCCGGGCTACTACGGTCTTGCACCGGGCGCTTGGGGGCATTGGGCGAAAGTCTGGGGCGAAGACCTCGACTGGCTCAAGTCTCAGTTCACGACGCTGGTGGGTGCAGATGGTCAGCCGGTTCTGGATAGCAACGGCAACCCGCGCAGCCTGATGAACGAAAACGGCATCCCGGTGTCGCGCTGGATCGACGGTGTTCTGGAAGACAAGGACAACATCGACCAGAATGACAACATCAAGGTCATGGTGATGTGGGGCCACGCGCCCAACTCGCAGACCCGGATGACCGAGATGAAAACGGCGATGGAAAAGCTCGACACGCTGGTCGTGGTCGATCCCTTCCCGACCGTGTCTGCGGTGCTGCATGACCGGACCGATGGCGTCTACCTGCTGCCGGCCTCGACCCAGTTCGAGACCCGTGGCTCGGTAACTGCGTCCAACCGCTCGCTGCAGTGGCGCGACCAGATCATGGCACCGCTGTTCGAAAGCCTGCCCGATCACGTCATCATCGCGAAATTTGCGAACAAGTTCGGCTTCGCCGATCGTCTGTTCCGCAACATCGAGATGGAAGACGCTGAGACGCCGAATATCGAAAGCATCACCCGCGAGTTCAACCGCGGCATGTGGACGGTGGGTTACACCGGCCAAAGCCCGGAGCGGATCAAGCTGCACATGGCCAACCAGCACACCTTCGACAAGACGACGTTGCAGGCTGTTGGCGGTCCGGCGGATGGCGACTATTACGGTCTGCCGTGGCCGTGCTGGGGCACGCCCGAGATGAACCATCCCGGCACGCCGAACCTTTACGACATGTCAATGCCGGTCTCCAAAGGCGGTCTGACCTTCCGCGCTCGTTTCGGCGTGGAACGGGACGGCCAGAACCTGCTTGCAGAGGGCGTCTACTCGGCGAATTCGGAAATCCAGGACGGCTATCCGGAATTCACCATGCAGATGCTGATGGATCTGGGTTGGGACAAGGATCTGACGGCAGAAGAACTGGTTGAGGTTGAGCGCGCAGGCGGGCCGAAAGCCAACTGGAAAACCGACCTTTCGGGCGGTATCCAGCGCGTCGCGATCAAGCATGAATGTGCGCCCTTCGGCAACGCCAAGGCCCGCACCGTGGTCTGGACCTTCCCGGATCCGGTTCCGCTGCACCGCGAGCCGCTTTACACCAACCGTCGTGACCTCGTGGCCGATTACCCGACCTATGAGGACCGCAAGTTCTACCGTCTGCCGACACTTTATGCGTCGATCCAGGCGAAGGACTTCTCCAAGGATTATCCGATCATCCTGACCTCCGGTCGTCTGGTCGAATATGAAGGCGGCGGCGATGAGACCCGTTCGAACCCCTGGCTGGCGGAACTCCAACAAGACATGTTCGTGGAGATCAACCCGCGCGACGCCAACAACCTTGGGGTCCGTGACAAGCAGCAGGTCTGGGTCGAAGGCCCGGAAGGCGGCAAGGTCAAGGTCATGGCAATGGTGACCGAACGGGTGGGTGAGGGCGTGGCCTTCATGCCGTTCCACTTCGGCGGCCATTATCAGGGCGAGGACCAGCGGTCCAAATATCCGGAAGGCGCCGATCCTGTCGTCTTGGGGGAAAGCACCAACACAGCCCAGACTTACGGCTATGACTCGGTGACCCAGATGCAGGAAACCAAGGCCACCCTTTGCAAAATCTCTGCAGCCTAAGGAGAAGACATCATGGCAAGAGCTAAATTTCTGTGTGATGCCGAACGCTGCATCGAATGCAATGCCTGCGTTACGGCCTGTAAAAACGAACACGAAGTTCCGTGGGGCATCAACCGCCGCCGGGTCGTGACGATCAATGACGGCAAGCCGGGCGAGCGCTCGATCTCGGTGGCTTGTATGCATTGCTCGGACGCGCCCTGTATGGCGGTCTGCCCGACCGATTGCTTCTATCAGACGGCGGATGGCATTGTTCTGCACTCCAAGGATCTGTGCATCGGTTGCGGCTATTGCTTCTACGCATGCCCCTTCGGTGCGCCGCAATACCCGCAGGCTGGTAACTTCGGCTCGCGCGGCAAGATGGACAAATGCACCTTCTGCGCCGGTGGCCCGGAAGATGACAACTCCACCGCCGAGTTCTCCAAATATGGCCGCAACCGGATTGCAGAAGGCAAATTGCCGATCTGCGCCGAGATGTGCTCCACCAAGGCGCTCCTGGCAGGGGACGGGGATGTTGTCTCCTCCATCTACCGCGAGCGTGTGGTGGCCCGTGGCTTCGGCTCCGGCGCCTGGGGCTGGGGCACTGCCTATGAGCAAAAGGCAGGCTCGCTCTGATCTGGTCGGGCCGTTCGCGGCCCAACCGTTTCGCTAAGGCCTTGCCCGCGACGCCAGACTGGTGTCGCGGGCGGGTTTTTCGGTATTTTTCTCAATCGGATGTGGTGGCGATGACCCCAAGAACCTTTCTTTCCCTGATCGCGATGCTGGCCTTGATGGCCGTTCCGCTATCTCCGGCCACCGCGCAGGATGCGCCTGTGATTGACCGCTCCGCCACCGGGGGGGCGACCACGCTTGAGGATATCCTTCTGCGCCAGCAGGGGATCAAAGTTGACAATACCTATCGCCGCGACGCGACGGGCAACCCCGAACTGGCGGCTCCGATCCAAGACCAGTTGGGAACGCTGGGCGGTGTTTCCCAATCCGAGGATTGGCAGGCTCTTCGCTATAATACCGCCGATGTTACGGTGTCATCGCGCGTTCCTGCCGCAGAGGTCATCATGCAAGACAGCGGCATGGCTTGGCAGAAATTCCGCTCCGGCCCGCTGCTGACCTATGGTGGGTGGCTTCTGGCGGGGATGCTGGGGCTTTTGGTGCTGTTCTATCTGGTGCGCGGCCGCATCCGGATTGACGGCGAGCTTTCGGGCCGCAAGATCCTGCGCTTTCCCGCGGTTGAGCGGTTTGCCCATTGGCTGCTGGCGGGGTCCTTCGTGGTGCTTGGCATCACTGGCCTTATCCAGCTTTTTGGCCGCTACTTCATCATCCCGCTGATCGGGCATGAAACCTATGCTCCCGTCGCGATTGCGGGGAAATGGGTTCATAACAATGTGTCCTGGGCCTTTATGGTCGGGCTGGTTCTGGTCACGGTTTTCTGGATCGCGCATAACATTCCCAACAAGCACGACCTGAAATGGTTGGCCGTTGGGGGTGGTTTGTTCTCCAAGGGCGTGCACCCGCCCGCGAAAAAGTTCAACGCGGGCCAGAAGTTGATCTTCTGGGCGGTGATCGTTCTGGGCTTCTCGATCTCGGCCTCTGGCTTGTCGCTGCTGTTCCCGTTTGAACTGCCGATGTTCGCGGTGACCTTCGAGAAACTGAACGCGCTTGGCCTGCCGCAACTGATCGGGCTTGGTGAATTGCCCACCACGCTGGCCCCGCACGCAGAAATGCAGCTTGCCCAGCTATGGCATGCGATCGTTGCCTTCTTGTTCATTGCCATTATCTTTGCCCATATCTATCTGGGCTCGGTGGGGATGCAGGGGGCCTTCGATGCGATGGGCTCCGGCGAGGTTGACGAACAATGGGCCAAGGAACACCATGGTCTTTGGTTGGCCGAAGTGAAGGCAAAATCCGCCAAGTCCGCAACCCCCGCCGAATGAGGCAAAGCGCCCGGACGCATGAGTGCCGGGCCGCTGAAACAATGAAGGAATGACGCCAATGAAAAGCATGTGGTTGGCTTTTCTGACTATCGCGCTGGTCGCCGTGCTGGCGGATGTCGGCTTGGACTATGCTGGATTCTCGTCTCAGGATGTCACCTCAAGCCCCTCTGTCCGGTTGGACTGAGGCGGAGGAGCCTCTGGAACGGATGACCGCAGCGCAAGAGACCGGGACCCCCGGCAATCGGCCCGAAGAAACGAGCGATATCGACCGTATTCTGGGCAATGTGTCGATCCTTGTGGTGGATGACGAGCCGGGGATGCGCAACTTCTTGATGCGCACCCTTGGCCCGCGCTGCAAACGGATCGAAGAGGCGGCCAGCGCAGAGGCCGCCTCTCGGCTTCTGGACAGCCATCATTTCGATCTGGTGCTGCTCGACAATGTGATGCCGGGGCAATCGGGGCTGGACTGGCTTTCCGAACAGCGCCGCGTTGGGTTTTTTGCCGATGTGATCTTGATGACGGCCTATGCTGATCTGGACACAGCGATCCATGCGCTGCGCGTTGGCGCGTCGGATTTCATCCTCAAGCCCTTCCGCTCCAACCAGATGTTGAACGCGGTCAGCCGTTGCATGGATCAACGCTATTTGCGGCGTGAGAATTTCTTGCTAAAATATGAACTGCGGGCCGACAGTCTGGGCGCGCGCGGGCGGTTGATCGGCAATTCTCCGGGGATCGTCTCGCTGCGCCGCCTTTTGGAGAAAGTCGCCCCGACACCCGCGACGGTGCTGTTTACCGGCGAAAGCGGAACCGGCAAGGAAATCGCCGCGCGTACGCTCCATGCGATGTCGGACCGTGCCGATAAGCCCTTTGTGCCGATCAATTGTGCGTCGATCTCGCCGGATCGGATGGCGGGGGAGCTTTTTGGCGATCTGGCGTCGGAACGGGACGGGCTTTTGCTGCATGCCTCGGGGGGGACGCTGTTTCTCGACGAGGTGGGAGAGTTGCCGCTGCCCGTGCAGGCGACCCTTCTGCGCGTGATCGAAGAAAACCGCATTCGCCCCGCCGGGGCAGAGCGTGAGATCCCGCTAAACCTGCGCTTTGTCTTTGCCACCAATGCGGATCTGAAAACCGCTGTGGCGCGGGGCACGTTCCGCACGGATCTTTACCACCGGATCAACGTGGTTTCCGCGCATATGCCCCTGCTGAAAGAGCGTGTCGGCGATATTCAGGAACTGGCCGAGTTGTTCATGGGCAAGTTCGCCCGCCAGCTTGGTGTGCCCGCGCTGCCGATTTCAGAGGCGGTTTTGCTTAATCTGGCGCGCTATGACTGGCCCGGAAATGTGCGGGAGTTGCGCAATCTGATCGAACGCTCCCTGATCCTTGGGGATTTCCCGCCCGAGTTTGCGGGCCAGCCAGACAGTGACCCGGAGGAAGCGGCCGAATCCCTTTATGCGATGGAGCGGCGGCACATTTTGGCCGTGCTGGAGGCGTGTGCGGGAAACCGGGCGGAGGCTGCGCGCAGGCTTGGCGTGTCGCGCAAGACCATCGACCGCAAATGTGCCGCGTGGAATGACTGAGCCCGCGCGAAACGGCAGTTCCGTCAGCTTCCGAAGGTCCGTTCGCGCGCGCATTCTGCTGATTGCCCTGCTGCCGCTTTTGATCCTGTTGCCGCTTTTGCTGGCCACCGCCGTGCAGAACTGGTCTGCCCGCTTTGATGAGGTGCTGATCGCCAAAGTGCATTCCGAATTGACCATCGCCCAGCAACATCTTGAAGGCCTTGCGAAAAACAGAACAAGCGGGATCGAGGCGCTGGCAGGCTCGGTGCGGTTTCAGCAAAACAACGGCCCCGATCTGCCTGAGTTTCTGGTAGAGGAACGGCGCGCGCTTGGGCTTGATTTTCTCTATTTCCTGTCCTCGGTTCCGGATGCGGGCTCGGGTCCGGAGGGGCAGCGCTGGCCGGTGGTGCGCGCGGCCCTCTCCGGTCAGCCCAGCAGCGCGATTGACCTATTTTCGGCGGAGGATCTGACGGCGATTTCCCCCGATCTGGCTGCGCGCGCGCGCTTGCCGCTGATCGCGACCCGTGCGGCTGTTCCGACAGACAAGCAGGCGGAAACCCGTGGGATGATCGTGCATGTGGCGGTGCCGGCACCCGGCGGCGCATTGGTGGGCGGGGTCTTGTTGAACCGCAATCTCGGCTTCATTGATGAGATGAACGATCTTGTCTATCCGGCCGACAGTCTGACGGGGGGCAATCAGGGTACCGCCACCTTGTTTCTGGAGGATGTCCGCATCAGCACCAATGTGCGCCTGTTCGAGGATGTCCGCGCCTTGGGCACGCGGGTTTCTGCCGCCGTGCGCGCGCAGGTGCTTGAGCGTGGAGAAGTCTGGCTCGACCGGGCTTTTGTGGTGAACGATTGGTACGTTTCAGCCTATGAACCGATCATCGACAGCTACGGCAACCGGGTGGGGATGCTCTATGTCGGCTTTCTGGAGGCGCGGTTCACCGAGGCCAAGCGGCGCACGCTTTATCTGATCGGGCTGATGTTCGGGGCGGTGCTTTTGGTCTCGATCCCGGTGCTGCTGCGCTGGGGGCGCAGTATCTTCAAACCGCTGGAACGCATGGACGGGGTCATCCGCGCGGTAGAGGAGGGCGATCTGACGGCCCGCGTCCGGCTTGGATCAGACGCGAATGAGATCGCCCGTGTGGCGGGGCATCTGGATACGCTGCTGGATCAGGTGCAGGAACGCGAACGCCGCCTGCGCGACTGGGCGGAGGAACTGGAAAGCCGCGTCGCGGAAAGAACCTCGGATCTGGAGCAAGCGAACCGCCAGCTGGACATGACGACCCGGCAGCTGATCGTTTCAGAAAAACTGGCCGCGATCGGTGAGATTACCGCCGGTGTGGCGCATGAGATCAACAACCCCCTTGCCGTCATTCAAGGCAATCTGGATGTGATCCATGATGAGTTGGGCAGCCGTGCCCCCGAATGGCGCACCGAATTCAGCCTGATTCAGGAGCAAATTCAAGCGATCCATATTCTGGTCAGCAAGCTTTTGCGCTTTGCCCGCCCCGAGGAATATGCCGATGCCGGTACGGGGCAGGATCCCAACACCATCATCCGCGAGACGATGCCCTTGGTGCATCACGTCCTTGTTGGGGGCGGGATCAAGGTCTCGCTTGAGTGTCGGGCGACGGCTTTGGTCAAGATCAATCCGACAGAGTTGCAGCAGGTGCTGGTCAATCTTGTGATCAATGCAGCACAAGCCATGCCGTCGGGGGGCAGCCTTGTGATCGCCTCCGCCGAGGTCGAAACGCCCGCGGGGCGCATGGTGGAAATCTCGGTCACGGACAGCGGGACAGGCATGTCCCCCGAAGTTCTACAGCGCATTTTCGACCCGTTCTTTACGACCAAACGAGCCGAAGGGACGGGCCTTGGCCTGTCAATCAGCCGTAACCTTGCCGCCCGCGCGGGCGGTGATCTTTCGGCCACCAGTACGCCGGGGCAGGGAAGTCGCTTCACACTTCGCCTGCCAGTTCTGGTCGCGTAATCCGCCTGTCAGTCCAGCGCGACGCGCTTGGTCGAAAGCCCGACTAACAATGTAAATGAACCTTCATTTATAAGCCAGCGAACTAATGTGAAGTTCCGCACCCCTTCACGATGCATGGGGTCGGCGGAAGCCAGTTCGCGGGCATGTTCCAGCGATGTCGTGCGATAGACGATCATGCCTTCCCCTTCCATCCACTCGCCTGTGGCATCCGAAATCGGGCCCGCAAAGGCCAGTTGGCCTGCTTCTTCCAGCCTGCGTTGATAGGCCAAATGGTCGGGCAGGACGGCCCGGACCGCCTCGGGCGGGGCGGTTGGTGTTGATTGCGCCACATAAAGTTCCAGCGCCAAAGCCCCGCGGTCTTTGGCATGTTGCTTGTAGTCGGACCATTTTGGCATTCTCATCCCTCCTAAAATAATATCGATTTTATTTTACTATACAAATAATAATCGCCAAAGATAGCGAAATCAGGAGGGAAGTCGATGCGATTCATGGTTGGAGCGGAAGGTGCGACGAAGTCGGTCTATCTGGTGTCGGGTGACCGTGCCGTTAACCTGACGGCACGGCATCATGCGGTTGGTGCGGACCTTATGGGGTTGATTTAGGATCCGGCATTGCTGGCCAAGATCAACGCTGAGGGGATGGCGGGCGACACAGTGGCGCTAGACAGCATTGCCCCGGCCCTGCCGCTTGAACGCCCCGGCAAGATCATTTGCCTTGGTTTGAACTATGTCGATCACATCAAAGAGGGTGGCTATGATATCCCGGACTATCCGGCGATTTTCATGCGGACCCAGACCTCGGTGATGGCTGCCGGCGCGCCGATAGTCCGGCCAACTTGCTCTGAAAAGCTGGATTATGAAGTTGAGGTCATGCTGATTATCGGCAAGGGCGGTCGCCATATAACAGAGGCCGACGCGCTGGATCACGTCTTTGGTTATACGGTTTTTAACGACGGATCGGTGCGCGATTATCAACGCAAGACCCATCAATGGACGCCGGGCAAGAACTTTGACCAGACCGGGGCGATTGGCCCGTATGTGGTGACCCCGGATGAATTGCCGCCGGGCGCGAAGGGCTTGAAAATCGAAAGCCGGGTCGGGAATGAGATTCTGCAAAGCGCCAATACCAGTGACATGATGTGGTCGGTGGCGCGCACGATCGAGATTTTCTCGGAATATACCACGTTGGAGCCGGGTGACACGATCGCCATGGGCACACCTCCCGGCGTTGGCCATGCCAAGACGCCACCGCGCTGGCTGCGCCCCGGCGAGGTGGTCGAGGCTGAGGTGGAAGGCATTGGCATTTGCAAAAGCCCGATCATCGACGAGGCGGATCTGGCTGTCAGCCGGGCGGCAGAGTGACGATGGCTATGCAGGCGCTTGATTTGCAGAACGCCCGGATCGCGGCGCAAGAAGCGGTCCGCAAGGTTCGGGCGGCAAAGGATCATCTGGATCCAGCCTCGATCGATCTGATCTTGCGGGATGCGCGGTCTCATTACGCTTGGACCGACAGGCCCGTGGAGGAGGCGCTGCTGCGCGAGATCTACGAGATCACGATCGCAGGCCCCACCAGCATGAACACCTGCCCGGCGCGGTTTGTCTTTGTGACCAGCGAGGCGGCGAAGGACCGCTTGGCAAAGTCGCTCAAGGCAAAGAACATCGACAAGATGCGCGCGGCCCCGGTGACAGCCATCATCGCCTGGGATCCGCAATACTGGACACAATTGCCCTTCCTCTTTCCGCATGAGGATCGCCGCCCGCTGTTTGAGGGCAATCAGGCCTATATCGACGACACGGGCTTTCGCAACTCGACCCTGCAAGGGGCCTATTTCATGATCGCTGCCCGCGCGGTTGGGCTGGATGTGGGGGCGATGTCGGGGTTTTCAAACGAGATCGTAGAAGCGGAGTTCTTTGCCGAAAATGGCTGGAAATCCAACTTCTTGTGCAATCTGGGCTATGCCGATGAAAACGCGCTGTTCCAAAAGCTGCCGCGTTTCGCGTTTGACCAGATCTGCAGCGTGATCTGAAAGGCGGGGCAAATGGCGATCAGGCAAAAGACCACCGTGATCTACCGGGCGACTGCCAGTTGCCCGACCCATGCACGCACCGAAATTCCGATCCGCGATCTGGTGGCCATCGTCGCTGCGCGAACAAATTTGAAGGTGAACTGGACCAAGGCCGAAACGTGAAGACCCAAACCTAAACCAAAGGGCCGTCAGGCCCGTTTCTGGGAGGAGACAGAAATGAGGAACGTGACCAAGAACCTGTTGATGGGGGCCGCCCTTTCGACCCTTATGGCAATGCCCGCCCTCGCGCAGGAAAAAATCCGCGCTGTGGTGATTGACGGCTACCCTGCGCGCGCGCTTTGGGTCCGCGAGTTTACCGAATTCTTCATCCCGGCGGTGGATGCGAAACTGGCCGAGACTGGCAATTACGTCATGGACTGGCAGGAAAGCTATGGCGGCACGGTCGTCAAGGCGGGCGGCGTTCTGGAAGGGATCCAGCTGGGCCTGGGCGATATCGGCATCGTCACGACGATCTTCCATTCCTCCAAACTGCCAAGTCAGGCGCTGGCCGCCGTGACGCCCTTTGTTGCCTCTGACGCCGTGGCCGTCGCCCGCGCCGTGGATGAGATTGCCCGCGAATTCCCGGCCATGCAGGCTGAATTCGACGCGCAGAACCAAGTCTATCTGGCGACGGGCGTGGTGCTTGATACCTATCAGGTGTTCAGCAAACATCCGGTCGCCAAGCTGAGCGATCTGGAAGGCGACAAGATTGCCGGGGCCGGTATGAACCTGCGCTATGTCGAGGGGATTCCGGGGGCTGCCGGCGTGCGCGGTGGCCTGACCGATTTCTACAACATGCTGCAAACCGGGCTGGTGGATGCGGCCATGCTGTGGCCGGAATCCTCGGTCACCTTCAAGATTGCCGAGGTGGCGCCCTATATGTTGAAGGCTGATCTGGGGGCCGTAAACTCCAAGACCGTGACCGCCAACAAGGACTATTGGAACAGCCTCCCCGATGAGGTGAAAGCCGCGTAGCAGGAAGTCTCGATCAGCTACCGTGACCATCTGGCGACGCTTGCCATGGATATCGCCGCAAAAAGCCGCGAGGCTTATGTTGCCGCTGGCGGCACGATTGTCGAGATGGATCCTGCGGACCGCGCCGATTGGGCCGCTGCGATGCCCGATATTGCCGCCGAATGGGCAAGATCGGTGAATGATACGGGCCGGGATGGCGACGGGATGCTGCGGGCTTACTTGGCCAAACTGGAAGCCGCAGGCTATGTCGGGATCCGCGACTGGACCGCTGGCCTGAGCAACTGATCGCAATTGCGAATGGGGGAGGGCGCGGCGATGGCCGACAAGTTTCAAAGGATCGTCGCGCCCTTTTCCAAGGGGGTTGCCGGGGTCTCTTCGATTGCCAATGCCAGTGGCACGCTGATGGTGTTGGCGCTGGTTCTGGTGGTGAATTACGACATCGTGGCGCGCGGGATTTTCAACAAACCCTTCCATGGTGCGGTGGAGCTGGTGCAATTCGCGCTGGTGCTGATCGTGTTCCTGCAATTGCCCGATGTGGTGCGGGTGGGGCGTCTGACCCGGTCTGACGGGTTCTTGCTGCTGATGGATCGCAAGGCCCCGCGCTTTGCCAATGTGCTTCGGCGCGCGATTGACGCGCTTTCGCTTGCCCTGATGACGCTGATCGCGATCACCATTTTCCCGGCCTTCATCGAGATGTGGAAGACCAATAACTACTTCGGCGTGCCGGGGGTGTTCACGGCACCGTGGTTGCCGATAAAGCTGACAATTCTAGGCAGCTCCATCCTATGCGCTGTGATCTTTGCGATCAAAGTGGTGGCCGCCCGGCCCGAGCCGCTGACGAATTTAGCCGTGGATGCAAAGGTAAGCGAGACATGACGCCTTTAGAAATCGGGTCGATCTCGGTCCTTGCCATTGTTTCTTTGATCTATCTTGGGGTTTATATCCCGATTGCGCTGGGGGTCGTGTCTTTCGTCTCGATCTGGCTGATGCGCGACAATTTCACTCTTGCGATGAACCTGCTGAAGATCGCCGTGGGCGACAGCGCGATGGAATACACCTTTGCCACCGTGCCGCTGTTCAGCTTCATGGGGCTGATCGTGTCAAAGGCGGGGATGGGGTCTGACATCTATGATGTGATGAGTTCGGGCTTTCGCCGCGTCAAAGGCGGGATCGGGATGGCAACGGTTGGCGCGAACGCGGCCTTTGCGGCGGTCACCGGATCGTCGATCGCCTCGGCCTCGGTGTTTTCCAAGGTGGCCGTGCCGCAGATGATCAACAATGGCTACAACCCGCGCTTTGCGGTGGGGGTTGTTGCCGGGTCGTCGGTTCTGGGCATGATCATTCCGCCCTCGGCGATGCTGATCATCTATTCCTTCGTGGCCGAGCAATCGGTGGGCGATATGTTTTTGGCGGGTGTCGTGCCGGGCTTGCTTTTGGCCTTTGCCTATATCGTCTCGATCTGGGCGATGGGCCGGTTCTGGCCCAGCTTTGTCGGCGGGCGGCCCGCGTCAGACTATGAGTTCATGCCCTGGTCCGAGATTGCCTCAAAAACGCTGCCGATGATCGCACTCGTAGCAACCGTGATGGGCGGGATCTATACCGGCTGGATGACGCCGGTGGAGGCGGGCGCTGCCGGGTCTTTGCTGGGCCTGCTGATCGCCGTTCTGCGCCGCAAGATCGACCTCAAGGGTTTTTGGGAAACCCTGATCGAGACGGGCCATATCACTGCGGCAATCCTGTTTCTGATCACCGCCGCCTCGATGTACAGCCGGATGCTGGGCCTTGCGGGCCTGCCCAATGAACTGGCCGATATTCTGGCCGAAAGCCGGATCGGCTTTTTCGAAATCATGGTGCTTTACGTCCTGTTGATGCTGTTTCTGGGCACTTTGCTGGATACGGCCTCGGTGATCCTGATCGTGGTGCCGCTGTTCTTGCCATTGGTCGAGCCGATGGGCCTGTCGCTGATCTGGTTCGGGATCATCACCGTGGTCGGCGCGGAAATCGGGCTTTTGACGCCGCCTCTGGGGATCTCGTGCTTTGTGATCAAGGCCACGCTGAATGACGACAAGATCACCCTCAAGGACGTCTTTATGGGGGCCTTGCCCTTTGCCGCTGTGATGCTGGTTGTGCTGATCATTCTGATCCGCTTTCCCGCCCTCAGCCTTGCCATTCTGAACTAGGAGAAATCCCATGCGGACAGTCACGCCGGACACCATCACCGAGGTTTTCACCGGGTATTTCGGCCCCGATACCGACCCCCGCACCCGTGAGATTTTCACCTCTCTGGCCAAGCACCTGCACGGGTTCGTGCGCGAAGTGGGGCTGACCCATGACGAATGGCGCAAAGGGCTGGAGGCGATGGAATGGGCGGGCCGCATCACCACGCCCGAGCGTAATGAGTTCGTGCTTTTGTCCGATGTGATGGGGCTGTCTTCGCTGGTCGATATGATCAACTCTCGCCCCGATGTGACCAGCTCCAGCGTGCTGGGGCCGTTCCATGTCAGCAATGCGCCGCCGCTAGAGATCGGCGGCGATATGCGCGGTGACTTCCCGGAAGAGGTGTTGCTGGTTACCGGCCATGTGCGCGACAAATCGGGCCAGCCGATTGCGGGGGCCAAGATCGACATCTGGCAGACAGCACCCAACGGGCTCTATTCCAGCCAGGACCCGGATCAGGATATCATGTCCTTTCATGGGCTGATGACGGCGGATTCCAAGGGGTATTACGGTTTTACCACGGTGCGGCCCGTCAGCTACACCGTCCCCACCGATGGCCCCGTGGGCGAGATTTTGAACGCGGCGGGGCGGCATCCTTGGCGGCCCTCGCACCTGCATTTCATCGTGACGGCACC
>JAQWYA010000082.1 GCA_029254215.1 Pseudorhodobacter sp.
AATCACGGCTGGCCGCTTATCAGCTATGGCACGGATTACGACGGCTCCAAGATCGGGCAAGGCAGCGCCGCGCCGGGGCTGGAACAGCCCGTCACCTATTGGGTGCCCTCGATTGCTCCTTCTGGGTTGGCGGTGCATTCGGGCAAGACCTATCCGGACTGGGCTGGGCAGATGTTCACCGGCAGTCTGAACAGCGGGTTCCTGTCAAAACTCGACCCCGCCTCCGGATTTGCCGAAACCCGAATCGAGGCGGATGAGACTGGTCGCGTGCGCGATGTCACCGAAGGCCCCGATGGCCGGATCTGGTTTCTCTCCGTGCTGGATGGGGCGGTCTACGCGCTTTCGCCCGATTGAAGCCGCCTAGATCGACAGGCGCAGGCTGGGTGCCCCTTGGGTGCCACGCTCGCGGTAGGGAGTGGTGGAATAATGCGCCCGGTAGCATTTTGAGAAATGCGAGGGCGAGGCAAAACCGCAGGCAAGCGCCACGTTGATCACGCTCATATCTGTCTGCATCAGCAGGTTGCGCGCCTTGGAAAGCCGCAATTCCATGTAATAGCGCTTGGGTGAGCGGTTGAGGTAGCGACGAAACAACCGCTCCAACTGCCGTGTAGACATGCCCACGTCATCGGCCAGATCGGCGGGGCTGATCGGCTCTTCGATGGCGGCTTCCATCATCTGGATCACTTGGCTCAGCTTCGGGTGACGCACGCCGATCCGGGTGGGGATCGACAGGCGTTGTGTGTCCTGATCGGTGCGGATCGTTGAATAGATCAACTGATCCGCCACCGTATTCGCCACATCCTCCCCCAGATCGGCGGCGATCACCTTCAGCATCATGTCAAGCGACGCGGTGCCGCCTGCCGTGCTCATGCGGTTGCCATCAATCACGAAAATGGATTTCGTCAGGCGGACTTTCTCGAATTCCTCCAAAAACCCGTCCTGATTTTCCCAATGGATCGTCGCGCGTTTTCCGTCCAGCAGGCCCGCCTTGGCCAGCGCATAGGCCCCCGTGCACAGCCCGCCGATGGCGATGCCGCGCCGCGCCTCCCGGCGAAGCCAGGCCAGAATGCCTTTGGTCGTGGCCTTTTGCACATCGATCCCGCCGCAGACGAGGATCGTGTCGTCCCGCTCCACCTCACCCAGACCGAAATCCAGCGCAAAGGAGGCCCCGTTTGAACAGGTCACAACGCCATCGCCCTCACCCGCCAGAACCCAGCTATAGGCCGGGGCGCCGATCACCCGGTTCGCAATGCGCAAAGGTTCGATCGCGCTGGCGAAGGACAGCATCGTGAAGCGATCGAGCAACAGAAATACGAACCGTTTCGGGGCGGTTGATTTGGCAACCGGCGTAGCTTTCTTGGGTGGAGTAGTCATTGAGCGACCTATCATGTCGAATGCAGACCACCGAAACAGGTATTTGCGTCAGGAGCAAGGGGGCGCATCACCATTCGCCCTTTGCTTTCTGCGCTCCTTTGCCTATACCGCCTGCGTGATACCGCTAACTTTCGGAGAAGACGGATGACGCAAGGCTGGAAAAAATCGGATTGGCGCGCAAAGCCACGGGTGCAGATGCCCGACTATCTGGATCAACCCGCATTGAATGCGGTTGAGGCGCAGCTTTCCAAGTATCCGCCGCTGGTTTTCGCCGGAGAGGCGCGCCGTCTGAAAAAGCAACTCGGGCAAGCCGCCGAGGGCAAGGCCTTCCTGCTTCAGGGCGGCGATTGCGCCGAAAGTTTTTCGGAGTTCAGCGCCGACAACATCCGCGACACCTTCCGCGTGATGCTGCAAATGGCCGTGGTCCTGACCTATGGGGCCAAGGTTCCGGTGATTAAGGTCGGCCGGATGGCCGGGCAGTTCGCCAAGCCGCGTTCCGCCCCGACCGAAATGATCGGCGGCGTGGAATACCCGAGCTACCGTGGCGACATCATCAACGGGTTCGAGGCGACCACAGAAAGCCGCGTCCCGGACCCGCAGCGCATGTTGCAGGCCTATACGCAGGCGGCAGCCAGCCTGAACCTGCTGCGCGCTTTCTCGACCGGCGGTTTTGCCGATATTCACCGCGTGCACAGCTGGACCTTGGGTTTCGCCGAGCATGACAAGGCAGAACGCTACCGCGAATTGTCCAACCGGATTTCGGACGCGCTGGACTTCATGCAGGCGGCGGGCGTTGACAGCTCCACCGCGCATCAGTTGTCGCAGGTTGATTTCTACACCAGCCACGAATCCCTGCTGCTGGAATATGAAGAGGCCCTGTGCCGGATCGACAGCATCTCGGGCAAACCGGTGGCAGGCTCGGGCCATATGATCTGGATCGGCGACCGGACCCGCCAGCCCGATGGCGCGCATGTTGAATTCGCGCGCGGCGTGCTGAACCCGGTGGGCCTGAAATGCGGCCCCAGCACCACGGCAGAAGACCTCAAGGTGCTGATGGCCAAGCTGAACCCCGAAAACGAGGCCGGACGCCTGACGCTGATCGCGCGCTTTGGCGCGGGCAAAGTGGGTGACCACCTGCCGCGTCTGATTAAGACCGTTCAGGAAGAGGGCGCAAAGGTGGTTTGGTCCTGCGATCCGATGCATGGCAATACGATCAAGGCGGCTTCGGGCTACAAGACGCGGCCCTTCGAGTCCGTGCTGCGCGAAGTGCGGGAGTTCTTTGGCATCCACAAGGCCGAGGGCACCATCCCCGGCGGCGTTCATTTCGAGATGACCGGCAAGGATGTGACCGAATGCACAGGCGGTCTGCGCGATGTCACGGATGAAAACCTGTCCGATCGCTATCACACCGCCTGCGACCCGCGCCTCAATGCGAGCCAGTCGCTGGAACTCGCCTTCCTTGTGGCCGAAGAACTGTCTGCCCTGCGCGAGGAAGAACGCCGCGTGGCGCTCTGACCCCAGGACTTTTCTGACGACGATCGAACAGGGGCGCTTTCGGGCGCCCTTTTTCATGGGGCAGGGGCGGGGTTACTTCACCAGCTTCAGATGGGCGCGGCCGGGGGCTGCGCGCGCGGGACGAAAGGCGGTTTCGGCATCGGCAAACCCGGCAGAAACCGGGCGGGGCCGTGCTGCCTGATCCAATGTGGCGCGCAGAAAATCTGCCTTTTGAGCAGGGTAGGGGCCCAGAGGCACCAATTTTCGCGCCGTGGTCGAAAACCGGCGCGGCAGGCGACCCGTCTGGCCTTCCGCCACAAGGCACCCCAGTGCATAACCGACATCGCCATGATGGATCCGCAACGGCAGCAGCAGGACATGGGCGCTAAGTTTTGGGCGGCTAAAGCCTTCTTCGCCGGCAAGCTCCATTTCCAGCCGGGCAGGGCCTTGAAAGACCTGCTCCAGCGCTGGGGCCAGCAGGCTGCGGCCTTCGGGCGTGAAACAGGCGGAAAAAGGCATCCCGCGCGGATCGAGGCCAAAGATCTGAGACAGATCGGCCCCGGCGATCCGAAAGCGGGCGAGTCCCTTCCCCACCCGCTCCAGAATAAAGGCGTTGAGCAAGGCCCCCTCGATTCCGCGCGGGTCAATATCGTCGCGTGAGGGGATTTCCGACCCGACCCGCAGCCCTTCCCAATAGGCGCGGACCTGCGCCATGATCGCGCGCGGATCAGCAGGCCCACCGGATCTGCTTCCGCCCTTATCGCCTCGTCCGAAAAAACCCGCAGCCATTGTCCCTCTCCGCAGCTTGATCCTTGGCCCTTGCGCCGACCTGACCAAATTCCCGCCCGACCAATTGCC
>JAQWYA010000085.1 GCA_029254215.1 Pseudorhodobacter sp.
CATAATGCACCCTCTTGTGTGACTGTGAGTCGGGACTGGCCGCCTTTCCAGCCATCAATGCTGAGCCCGTCCCAGCCACCTTCGCGATAGGTCTTGTACCAGCCGCGGATGGTGTCGGCGTCGAGATAGAGACACTCCGCGATGACCTGACAGGACTTGCCGTCATCCAGTAACAAGATCGCATTGGCGCGCCGTGAAATACCATGATGCTCGCGCTGACTGCGAACACACGCCTCAAGCTCACGACGTTCCGGGGCTGAAAGGAAATCTTTGCGGATCAGCATTTCGCCTATCTCAAAACCCTGTTGGATGCAGAGGATCGCTCTTGGCGGGACTGATCATCCGGGGGATGAAACAGGGTAGACGGCCGGGCGATGTCCCGGCCGCTTTACCTTGGCACGCAAGCTCAAAACGCCTTTTGGACAGGGGGCGCGGCGGCGATTGTCGGTTGTGCCCGCCTGCGGCTCAGGGCATTCTGTGACAAAGCTGTGACTGGATCTGGTTGAAAGCCCCCCGGGTGCCCCCAGATATCAGTCCTGACCGGGGAAGATCCAAGCTGCCGAATGACCGGGGCCGGAGCTTCCTGCCTAGTGAGGATAGATGATGACTGACACCCTCTCCCAAAGCTATCCCGTTCTTCCGCTGCGCGATATCGTGGTGTTCCCGCATATGATCGTGCCGCTGTTTGTCGGACGCGAAAAATCGGTGCGGGCGTTGGAAGAAGTGATGGCAGAAGATCGTCAGATCCTTTTGTCCAGCCAGATCGACCCGACGGTGGATGATCCTGAAAGCGAAGGGATTTACAAGGCCGGGGTGCTTGCCAATGTGCTGCAACTCCTCAAGCTGCCCGACGGTACGGTCAAGGTGCTGGTCGAAGGCAAGACCCGCGTGCGCATCACCGGCTTTATCGATAACCCCAGCTTCTTTGAGGCCACCGCCGAAGAGCTGACGGAACAGCCCGGCGATACGGCAACCGTGGATGCGCTGGTGCGCGCGGTCGCGGATGAGTTTGAGCGTTACGCAAAGATCAAGAAGAACATCCCCGAAGAAGCGCTTGCTGCCGTCTCTGAGACGCGCGAGCCCGACCGGCTTGCCGATCTTGCCGCAGGGCATCTGGGCATTGACGTTGCCCAAAAGCAGCAGCTTCTGGAAACGCTGGATGTCGGTGAGCGGCTGGAAAAGGTTTACGGCCATATGCAGGGCGAAATGTCCGTCTTGCAGGTCGAAAAGAAGATCAAGACCCGCGTCAAAACCCAGATGGAGCGGACGCAGCGCGAGTATTATCTGAATGAGCAGATGAAGGCCATTCAGAAGGAACTCGGTGATGGCGAGGATGGCCAGAACGAGATCGCCGAACTCGAAGCCCGCATCGCCAAGACGGACCTGTCCAAAGAGGCCCGCGACAAGGCCGAAGCAGAGATCAAGAAGCTCAAGAGCATGAGCCCGATGAGCGCGGAAGCAACCGTCGTGCGCAATTACCTCGACTGGCTTCTCGGCGTGCCATGGGGCGTGAAAAGCCGGGTCAAAAAAGACCTTGGCAAGGCGCAGGCCGTGCTTGATGCCGATCACTACGGGCTTGAAAAGGTCAAGGAGCGGATCGTCGAATATCTGGCGGTTCAGGCGCGTTCGGCCAAGCTGAAAGGCCCGATCCTGTGCCTCGTCGGCCCGCCCGGCGTGGGCAAAACCTCGCTTGGCCGGTCGGTCGCGAAGGCCACGGGGCGTGAATTCATCCGCATCAGCCTTGGTGGTGTGCGCGACGAATCCGAGATCCGCGGCCACCGTCGGACCTATATCGGCTCCATGCCGGGTAAGATCATTCAGGCGCTGAAAAAGGCCAAGACCACGAACCCGCTGATCTTGTTGGATGAAATCGACAAGATGGGGCAGGATTTCCGGGGCGATCCGGCCAGCGCCATGCTGGAGGTTCTGGATCCGGAACAGAATGCGACCTTCACCGATCACTATCTTGAGGTCGAGTATGATCTGTCGAACGTGATGTTCCTGACCACGGCGAACAGCTACAACATGCCGTCGCCGCTTCTGGACCGGATGGAGATCATCCCGCTGTCGGGCTACACTGAAACCGAAAAGCGCGAGATCGCCAAACAGCACTTGATCCCCAAGCAGATCAAGAACCATGCGCTGCGCAAGGGCGAATTCCAGATCGACGACGCCGCCCTGTTGGAGGTGATCCGCACCTATACCCGTGAGGCGGGCGTGCGGAACCTTGAGCGGGAGTTGGCGAAACTGGCCCGCAAGGCCGTGACCCAGATCGTCAAGGCGCAGTCCAAGGTGGTTGAGGTGACGACAGACAAGCTGGAAAGCTTCTTGGGTGTCAAGCGCTACCGCTACGGTCTGGCCGAGGCGGAGGATCAGGTCGGTGTTGTGACGGGCCTCGCCTGGACCAGCGTCGGAGGGGAGCTTTTGTCGATCGAGGCGCTGCGGCTTCCCGGCAAGGGCCGAATGAAGACCACGGGCAAGCTGGGCGATGTGATGAAGGAATCCATCGACGCGGCGAGCAGTTTCGTGCGCTCCATCAGTCCGGAAATCGGGGTGAAGCCTCCGAAGTTCGAGACGATGGATATCCACGTCCATGTTCCCGAAGGAGCAACCCCGAAGGATGGCCCAAGCGCTGGCGTGGGCATGGTCACCTCGATTGTTTCCGTTCTAACGCAGATTCCGGTGCGCAAAGACATCGCAATGACGGGCGAAGTGACCCTGCGCGGCAATGTTCTGGCCATTGGTGGCTTGAAGGAAAAGCTGTTGGCGGCCCTGCGGGGCGGTATCAAGACGGTGCTGATCCCGAAAGACAATGAAAAGGATCTGACTGAGATCCCGGACAATGTGAAGGAAGGGCTGACGATCATTCCGGTGGCCCATGTTCGGGAGGTTCTCAAGAACGCACTGACCCGGATGCCTGAGCCGATTGAATGGGATGAAGCCGCAGAAGAGGCCGCCGCCGCCGCGCGCAGGGCTGGCCCCGAAGTGGCCCCGCAGCAAACCGCGCATTAAGCGGCGTCTGCCAAAGGATTGAACGCCGCGCCCCTAACCGGGCGCGGCGTTTTGCTGCGACTCTTAGGGGGGTGACGCCTCCGATTCCTTGCCGCGCAAAGGGGTGGCTTGCGGTCATGACCCCAGTTCGGCAGCCCTCGGATTCCGACTTTATCGCATCAGAATGCCTTGAAATCCTTGTTTCAATATCCGATGCCATCGCGTAGGTTTGTTTTAAATACAGAAACAATAGGGGGTAATCGGGTCATGTCAGTCAAGAAAACCACGTCGAGCAAAACGTCGAAACCAGCGGCCGCAGAAGGGGGCGTCGTCGCTTCGGCCTCGCCCGAGGCAACGCGCATTCCAGCGCCGGGCATTCGGCCCGCGCCGGTCTCGGTCCCTCCGATTTCGGTCGTGGGAAGTGATGCGTCAGAAGCGGAGGCCGATGCGGCCCCGGTTCTGAAAAAACCGGATCTTTTTGACCGGGTCGTGGCCGCCTCCGGTGCGAAGAAACGCGATGTGAAGCCGATCGTCGAGGCAGCGCTTGCCGTTATCGGGGATGCCCTGTCGGCTGGTGAGGAATTGAACCTTCCGCCTTTGGGCAAGGTCAAGATCAACCGCCAGCGCAAGGACAAATCCGGCGATATGCTCGTCGTGAAAATCAAACGCAATTCTGGCCCGTCAGAGGCGAAAGAGCCTCTTGCAGAGGATGGTGAAGACGACTAAACCGCCCTCCAACGGGTGATTAGCTCAGTGGTAGAGCGCTTCGTTCACATCGAAGATGTCAGGGGTTCAAATCCCTTATCACCCACCATTCTTCTTCTTTTCCGAATTTCGACCGTGCTTCTTGGCATGAAGCCGCAGCTTTGGCGGGCTTTCGGCCTTTGGGTGACAGCCCTTAGGGCAGGGGCCAAGGCCAGCCCCTGCCTGACCATTGCAGAGCGGTCTTTGCGCGTTTAAGAAGCGCGGCATCGATGCTTGGGCAATCTGAAGGGGGGCAGTGATCATATGAAACAGAGTTCCGCCCGCCTGTCCGTCGCCCCAATGATGGATTGGACGGACCGCCATTGCCGGTTTTTCCATCGGCTCATGACGCGCAATGCCATGCTTTACACCGAGATGGTTACGGCGGCCGCGATTGTGCATGGGCCTCGGGATCGGTTGCTGGCCTATGATGCCGCCGAGCACCCCGTGGCCTTGCAGCTTGGCGGCTCTGACCCCAATGAGCTGGCGCAGGCCGTTCGGTTCGCGCAGCCCTTCGGATATGATGAGATCAACCTGAATGTCGGCTGTCCTTCGGACCGGGTGCAATCGGGTTGTTTTGGTGCGGTCTTGATGGAGCGGCCCCAGCTTGTCGCTGATTGCATGGCGGCGATGGCCGGTGAGACCGACGTGCCGGTGACGGTGAAGTGCCGGATCGGCGTTGATGATCAGGATCCGGCGATGGTTCTGCCCGCGTTTCTGGAAACAGTCAGCCGGGCGGGGGTGAGTCATTTCGTGATCCATGCGCGCAAGGCCTGGCTCAAGGGTCTGTCGCCCAAGGAAAACCGTGAGATCCCGCCTCTCGACTATGATCTTGTGATGCAGATGAAGCGGGATTTTCCCGATCTGACGATTTGCATCAATGGCGGGGTGACCTCTTTGGCGCAGGTTGAGGCCTTTCTGGCGGCTGGGCTGGACGGGGTGATGATTGGGCGCGCGGCCTATCACGATCCGGCCTCGGTTCTGATCGGGGCGGATGCGCTCTGGGGGGAGGGGCCGGGACGCGACGCGTTTGAAGTGGTCCGGGACATGGTTCCCTATATCGCCGCGCATCTTGCGGCGGGGGGGCGGTTGCATCAGATCACCCGGCATATGCTGGGCCTCTTTCACGGGCGCCCCGGCGCGCGGCAATGGCGCCGCGCCTTGTCAGAGCGGGCAACCCGGCCCGATGCCGGTCTTGATGTACTGGATTATGCGCTGTCGCAGGTGGAACGGTCTGCCGCGTGACGGGAACGCTCTGGCGCAGCCAGGGATTGGGTTGTAGGTAGGCGCAAAATCCTCTGAAAGGTTGCACGAATGCCTGCTCTCGATCTTTTGCTGCCGATGGTGGCCCTGTTGTTGGTTATTGGGGCTTTTGCCGGTGTCATCGCGGGGATGTTGGGCGTTGGTGGCGGGATTGTTCTGGTTCCGGCCTTCTTTTATGCCTTCACCTTTTTGGGATTCTCCGGCCCGCATCTGATGCAGATTTGTCTGGCAACCTCACTGGCCACGATCATCGTGACCTCGGCCCGTTCTGTCTTGGCGCATAACAAGCGGGGGGCTGTGGATTGGGATGTCTTGCGCCATTGGTGGCCTTTCATCGCGGTCGGCGCGGTGCTTGGGATGCTTGTGGCCTCCAGTCTGCGGTCAACGACCTTGCAGCTGATTTTCGGCGTTTTGGCGCTGTGCGCGGGGCTGTATATGGCCTTTGGGCGCAGTCACTGGCGGCTTGGGCAAGAGATGCCGGAGGGTCGCAAGCGGATGGGGATCGGCTCTGCCGTAGGGTTCTTTTCGGTGCTGATGGGGATCGGAGGCGGCTCTTTCGGGGTGCCTGTCATGACGCTTTACAACATGCCGATCCACCGGGCCGTGGCCACTGCTGCCGGGTTCGGGATCATCATCGCCGTGCCCTCGGTGATCGGGTTCCTGCTGGTGGATGTCGAAATTCACCCCCCCTTCACGATTGGCGCGGTCAACCTGCCCGCCTTTTTCCTGATCATTGCGATGACCATGCTGACGGCCCCTTTGGGCGTGAAGCTTGCCCATCGGATGGACCCTGCACCGCTTAAGCGGATCTTTGCGGTGTTCATCACCATCGTGGCGCTGAACATGCTGCGCAAAGTCCTGATGGGGTAAGAGGGCCTTAGGGCGCCGTGGGTTCGCCGCGTTTGCCCGCCCGTCCGCCGCGCCGTTTGGTCAGTGTTTTGGCCCGCGCGGGCAAGTCTGCCAGAACGGCGCTGCGAGCCTCATCCGATAGGCGGGACCATGCGCTGATCTCGTCGATGCTGCGGTAGCAGCCGACGCAGATCCGGGCCTCCGGATGAACGACACAAAGCTTGACGCAGGGGCTTTGCACCTCTTGGCGTTTCCAGACGTCATCCATTCCGGTTCTGCTCCCGCATGATATGGGACATTCTGTCCAATGCGCCTTGCAGGATATAGCCTGCGGCCACATGGTCAATGACCTCTCCGCGGCGCTTGCGGGAGGTGTCTGCCTCCAGCAGGGCGCGTTCGGCGGCAACGGTGGAAAGCCGTTCATCCCAGAAGGCAATCGGCAGCGGGCAAAGCCGTGAGAGGTTGCGGGCAAAGGCGCGGGTGGCCTGCGCGCGGGGGCCTTCGCTGCCGTCCATGTTGCGCGGCAAGCCCAGCACGATCCCGACGATGGCGCGGGCTTCAAGCTGCTTGATCAGTTCCGCCGCATCCTGCGTGAACTTCACCCGGCGGATCGTCAGCAAGGGCGTGGCAATGTTGCGCAGCCCGTCCGAGACCGCATAGCCGATGGTCTTATCCCCGAAATCGAGCCCGGCGACAGCGCCCGTCCGTGGCAATGCTTCGACGAATTCTTCGATCCGCTCAAAATGCGTCATGGGGTCAGGCCAGCCTGACGGGCGGCGACGGCGATGGTTTCCAAATCGGCATCGCGCCCGGCAAAGGTGTTCTGCGCCTCGGTCAGAATGGCGCGGGCGCGGTCGCCCTCGCCAAGATTGGCGAGCGCCACGATCAGCCTTGCCCATTCTGCGGCAGTGCCGCCTTCGGTGGCCAGACGGTCGTTGAGCCCCTCGACCATGCCCCGGATCATGGTATCGCGGTCTTCGGCGCTCATACCGGCGGCGGCCTCTACATCGGCGGCGCTGGGGCCACCCAAAGCGGGGGCGGCGGACGGCAGTTCAAAGCGGACACCGGCAGCATCGGCCAGACTTTCTATGCGGCCGCGCACCTCGGGCAGCCAAGGGCTTTGCGGCGTTGCCACATCCAGAAGCTTGCGCCAAAAGCGGAAGGCCACATCGTAGCGCCCGACTTGCATGTTCAGAATGCCCATGAAGAACAGGCCGGTTTCCTCATTGGGGTCTTGCTGCAGCACTGTCAGGAACAGCCTCTCCGCCTCCGGAGAGACCATGCCCCCCGTGGCCTGCACCATTAGCGTGGCGCGCAACAGCAAATCGCGCGGCTCAGCATCCGCGCCCTTCAATTCGATCACGCGACCCTGTGCGCGCTGTGCGGCGCCGAAATTGCCCAGATTGGCCTCGTTGCGGGCCAAAAGCTGATGGCCTTGCAGGTCATCGGGGCGGGCAATGACGGTTTCGCGCAGCTTCTCGACAAGTTTGAGGAATTCCGGGTCGATGGCCTGAAGCGGGGTTTGCGCGGGCAGGGCGGCCTCTGCCTCCGCCTGCGAGGGGCGGCTGTCGCGGCGTTCCTCGGCCATGGCGATGCGGGTCTTGATCGGCAGATCAGGGTAGGCGGGCTGGCCAAGATAGCTGTAGACGCCAAAACCCGCCGCCAAGGCGACAGCCACAATCGCCACGGCAAAGATCGGATTGGGGCCGGATTTCAGCGGCGGTTCTGCCGCCTGCGCCGCGCCGATGCGGTCCGTGTCCAGCAAACGCCGCGCCACCTCAGAGCGCAGACGCTGCGCTTCGTCTTCGGCGATGATGCCGCGCGCCTGATCCCGCTCAATCTCGCGCAGTTGGTCGCGGTAGACGCGGCGGTCGAAATCGGCAGGCTCTTCGGTGCTGTCCGTATTGCGCCGCAAGGCGAGGATCAGCATCAGCGCCACACCCAGCGTTATCGCCCCTGCGACTGTCCAGAAACCCAGTAGTTCCACTGCCTCGCCCCGCCGTTCTTTTCTATCCTGCCTCATGTAATGCCTCAGCGGCCTGCGCAAAAGGCTTAATCGGCAAACGGCGGCGCGCGGTCTGTCGCAGGCTGTCAGGCGGAATGTCGCAAATTTGTGGATTGTGACGTTTGCAGAGGCGGCCATGAGGCCTCGCTGCTTCATTACCTCAGTGATATTCCCTTGCCCGACCGCATCACGGAGATTCGCGCATGAAACGCTATTCAGTTTTTGCCATCGCACGCGAAGCGCTGCGCTACCACATGGGGTGGGAACGGGCCTGGGCCTCGCCTCAGCCGAAAAAATCCTATGATGCGATCATCATCGGGGCCGGTGGGCATGGTCTTGCGACCGCCTATTACCTTGGCAAGAACTTCGGGATCACCAATGTCGCGGTGATCGAAAAGGGCTGGCTGGGCGGCGGCAACACGGGCCGGAATACGACGATCATCCGCTCCAACTACCTGCAAGACCCGTCGGCGGCGATCTATGAAAAATCCCGCTCGCTTTACGAGACGCTGAGCCAGGATCTGAACTACAACATAATGTTCAGCCCGCGCGGCGTGATCATGCTGGCCCAGACCCATCACGAGGTCCGCGGCTATCAGCGTACCGCCCATGCCAATGCGCTGCAAGGCGTCAAGACGGAGTTCATCTCGGCCCAGCGGGTCAAGGAGCTTTGCCCGATCATGAACATCGACGGGCCGCGCTATCCGGTGCTGGGCGGCTTGTGGCAGGCGCGCGGCGGCACGGCGCGTCACGATGCGGTGGCTTGGGGCTATGCGCGGGCCTGTTCCGCGATGGGGATGGACATCATCCAGCAATGCGAAGTGAAGGGTGTCCGGTCGGAAGGCGGTAAGGTTGTCGGCGTTGAGACGACCAAGGGCTATATCGGCACCAAGAAACTGGGCATCGTTGTGGCGGGCCATTCGGGCCAATTGGCGGAAATGGCGGGATTCCGCCTGCCGATCGAAGCCGTGGCCCTGCAAGCGCTGGTGTCCGAGCCGATCAAGCCCTGCATGGATGTCGTGGTCATGGCCAACACCGTTCACGGCTACATGTCGCAATCCGACAAGGGCGAGATGGTGATCGGCGGCGGCACAGACGGGTTCAACAACTACACCCAGCGCGGATCGTTCCACCATATCGAGGAAACCCTGCGCGCGCTGGTCGAAACCTTCCCGATGATCAGCCGTCTCAAGATGCTGCGCCAATGGGGCGGGATCGTGGATATGACGGGCGACCGCTCGCCCCTGATCTCCAAGACGCCGCTGGGCAATTGCTTTATCAACTGCGGCTGGGGCACGGGCGGGTTCAAGGCGATCCCAGGATCGGGCTGGGCGATGGCAGAACTGATGGCCAAGGGAGAGCCGGGGCCATTGGCCGAAGCTTTCAGCATGGACCGTTTCATCGAGGGCCGTTTCATCGACGAATCCGTCGCCGCCGGGGTGGCGCATTGATGCCGATCTTTGCCGCAGCCCTTGCCAGACGGTTGACCCGTTGCGGCTGGCCCCTACCTTGGGGTCAGATTGCAAGGGAAGGCCTCAGATGTTCCGATACCGCCCATGGTTCACCAAGCCGGATGAATTGCACCGCAAACGCGGAGCAATCGCGGGATTTGTTGCCGGTGCGGCCGCGCAACTTGTCCTCATGGGTCTTGTTCACGTCGCCTTTCAGGGCGGCCTTTCCGACCAGCTTGTGCTGGAGCCGTCGGTCTACACGCTTTACTGACGCGCCTTTGGCGTCACGGCCTTCCAAGGCGGCCTGTTCGGGGTCTTTGGCTTGGTCCCTGCGTTCCTTTCCATTCTGGGCGGGGCGCAGCGCCCGGCCCGATTTTTCCTGCCTAGAGGTGCCATCATGCTAACCCTTGAATGCCCCTATTGCGGCGTCATGGCCGATGAGACGGAACTCGCCCCCGGATATGAAGCGCATCTCAAGCGCTTTGGCGCGGGCAGTTCGGACGCGGATTTCGAAAGCTATATGTTCGCGCGCAAAAACCCCAAGGGCGTGCATTTTGAACGCTGGCGTCATGCCTATGGCTGCGGCAAGTGGTTTCTGGCCGCCCGCTGCACCGCCACGCTGGAGGTGTTCGGCACATACCCTGCGCAAAGCGCCGAACCTCCGGCGGAGTTGCAGGCAAAGATCAAGGCGAAACGACCCGGCTGGGAGGGCTACAAATGAGCACGCGTCTGGCAACGGGGGGGCGGTTGATTGACCGCGGCGTCCGTAAATCCTTTACCTTCAACGGTCGCCGCCTGATCGGGCATGAGGGCGATACGCTCGCCTCGGCACTGTTGGCCAATGACCAGATGCTGGTCGGGCGCAGCTTCAAATATCACCGTCCGCGCGGGATCGTGGCGGCCGGGCCGGAAGAGCCGAACGCCCTGATGAACCTTGGCCGCGATGACCGGCTGGAGCCGAACCAGCGCGCCACCACGACCGAACTTTTCGACGGGCTGGAGGCCGCGAGCCAGAACCACTGGCCAAGCCTTGAATTCGATGTGGGTGTCGTGAACAACGCATTGGCGCGGTTTTTGCCGGCTGGGTTTTACTACAAGACCTTCATCCACCCGCGCGCCTTCTGGAAACATGTGTTCGAGCCGATCATCCGTCAGTCTGCGGGTCTTGGCAAAGCGCCGAAATCGCGCGATGCCGACCATTATGAACAGGCCTATGCCTTCTGCGATGTCCTGATCATCGGTGGCGGCGTGGCGGGCTTGCAAGCGGCCCTGACCGCGGGCGAGGCTGGGAAATCGGTGATCTTGCTGGAGCAGAATGCCCATTGGGGCGGGCGTGCGCCCGTCGATGGCGATATGCTTGAAGGCGAGACCGCCGAGGAATGGATCAAATCCGCGCTCGACGCGCTGGCCACGATGAAAAACGTGACCCTGCGCAATCGCTGCACCGGGGCAGGGGTCTATGACCACGGCTATGTGCTGGCCAATGAGCGTGTCGCCGATCACACCCCCGGCGACGGGCGGCCAAAGCAGCGGCTCTGGCGGATCCGGGCGGGCCATATCGTCACCGCAACCGGCGCGATTGAGCGGCCCTTGTCCTTTGCGGGCAATGACATTCCGGGCGTAATGTTGGCAGCCTCGCTGCGCGATTATGTCGTGAACTTCGGCGTCAGCCTTGGCGACCGGACGGTTGTTGTCACCAATAACGACGATGCCTATCTGACGGCGTTTGCCCTGATCGAAGCCGGGCTTTCCGTGCCCGCGATCCTTGATGCCCGCGCCCAAGCTGGTGAGGCCGTGTTGGCCCGCGCCAAAGCCATGGGGATCCGGGTGGAGCAGGGCCGCGCGATTGCCAAGGTCAAGGGTGGCAAGCGTGTCACGGGCGTGCAGATCTGCTTGCAAGCCGGGGAAGGCGCCCCGATCGAGGAGATCGCCTGCGACGCCGTTGCGATGTCGGGGGGATGGTCTCCGGTGGTGCATCTGTGGTCGCACTGCGGCGGCAAGCTGAATTGGTCGGATCACCTGTCGGCCTTCCTGCCCGATCTGGCCCGCCCTCCGCTGGGCCAAGACGGCAGCGCGATGGTCACGCCGGTGGGCGCGGCCTTGGGGGTCTATCTCGCCGATGATATTATCGCTGCCACCAAAGCGGCGCTGTCTGGTCAGGCTCTGGTCGAGGATTATGCCGCGAAAGCGCCTGCGATTCCTCCGGTCTGGGTCATGCCACAGGGCGCGCCCATCCAGTTGCGCAGCAAGATGTGGCTGGACTACCAGAATGACGTGAAAGTCTCGGACGTCCAACTTGCGGCCCGCGAAGGCTTTGAAAGCGTTGAGCATGCAAAGCGCTACACCACGCTCGGGATGGCCACGGATCAAGGAAAGCTAAGCAATATCAACGGTCTGGCGGTTCTTTCTAAAGCGCTTAACGCCGATATCCCGCAGGTTGGCACCACCACTTTCCGCCCGCCCTACACGCCCGTCACCATCGGTGCGCTGGCCGGTGAGGCACGGGGCGAGATTTTCCAGCCCCTGCGCCGCACCCCGATGCATGGCTGGCACGAGGCCAACGGTGCTTACATGGAGCCCGTGGGCCTGTGGCGGCGCCCCTATTGCTTCCCGCGCGGCAGCGAGACGCATGAGGAGGCCGTGATCCGCGAGGTCAACAACACCCGCGAAAACCTAGGCCTGCTGGACGCCTCGACGCTGGGCAAGATCATCGTGAAGGGCCCCGATGCCGGGCGTTTCCTTGATATGCTTTACACCAACATGATGTCGAACCTGCCGGTCGGGAAATGCCGCTACGGGTTGATGTGCAACGAGCAGGGCTTCCTGTCGGATGATGGTGTGGTCGCGCGTATCGCCGAGGATACCTGGCTTTGCCACACCACCTCGGGTGGCGCGGACCGGATTCACGGCTGGATGGAAGACTGGCTGCAATGCGAGTGGTGGGACTGGAAGGTCTACACCGCCAATGTGACCGAGCAATATGCTCAGGTGGCTGTCGTCGGCCCGAAAGCGCGCAAGCTGCTGGAAAAGCTGGGCGGGATGGATGTTTCGGCCGAGGCGCTGCCCTTCATGCAATGGGCGGATGGCGTGCTGGCCGGCTTCCCGGTGCGGGTCTTCCGGATCAGCTTCTCGGGCGAATTGTCCTATGAAATCGCGATCCCCGCCAGCCATGGTGCGGCCTTCTGGGAAATGCTGCACCGCGAGGGCGCAGAGTTCGGCGCGATGCCTTATGGCACCGAAGGGCTGCATGTGATGCGGGCCGAAAAGGGCTTCATCATGATTGGTGATGAGACCGACGGCACCGTGATCCCGCAGGATCTGGGCCTCTCTTGGGCAATCTCCAAGAAGAAGGCAGATTTCCTTGGCAAGCGCGGGCAAGAGCGCAAACATCTGGCCGACCCGGATCGCTGGCAGCTTGTAGGGTTGGAAACGCTGGATGGCTCGGTGATCCCGGATGGGTCTTATGCGGTGGCGGATGGCACCAATGAAAACGGCCAGAAGAACACCGAAGGTCGTGTAACATCAACCTATTACAGCCCGACCTTGAAGCGCGGGATCGCGATGGGGCTGATCAAGCATGGCCCCGCGCGCATGGGCCAGACGGTTGCCTTCAACAAGGTGGATGGCAGCACCGTTCAGGCCAAAATCGTGGATGCGGTTTTCTATGACAAAGAAGGGGCGAAGCAAAATGTCTGATCCTGTAAGCGCCTTGGGCGGCCAAAGCTTTGACGGTTTCGCAAAAGTCTCGGAAATCGGGCCTGTGGGGATGATCTCCTTGCGCTGCAAGCTGGCGGAGAAACCGCTGGCAGCAGCCTTGAAGGGGATCGGCCTTGGCTTGCCGGACACGAGGCGGATCCTGCATAAGGAGGGGCGCTCTGCCGGGTGGATGTCGCCGGATGAGTTGCTGATCATCCTGCCTTATGCAGAGGTCGGTGATGCTTTAGCTTCGCTCTCTAAGTCATTGGCAAATGTGCATCATCTGGCGGTTGATGTCTCGGATGCGCGGGCTGTTTTCCGCATCGAAGGGGCGAAATCCGCGCAGGTTCTGGCCAAGCTCTCGCCCGTCGATATCGGCGCGATGGCAGAAGGGGAGTTGCGCCGGACCCGTGCCGCGCAAGTGGCAGCGGCGTTCTGGGCGCAAGAGGGCGGCTTTACGCTGGTCTGTTTCCGGTCGGTTGCGGGCTATGTGATGGGCTTGCTGTCTGCCTCGGCCAAGCCGGGGTCCGAACTGGTCTGAAACCGCGCCCTTTCGCCCCGATGCGCGCCCCTTGCGGGGCTAAAATCGGGGCGTGACCCTTGACCTTGACGCCCGGAAGGCTCTTATTCCACGGGACCGCTGCAATTTTGAAAAGGATACCGATATGGCCTTCGCCCTTCCCGATCTTCCCTACGCCCATGACGCCCTTGCCGCCCATGGCATGAGCAAGGAAACGCTGGAGTATCACCACGACCTCCACCACAAGGCCTATGTCGACAACGGCAACAAGCTGATCGCAGGCACCGAGTGGGAGGGCAAGACCCTTGAAGAGATCATCACGGGCACCTACAATGCAACCGCCGTGGCACAGAACGGGATCTTCAACAATATCAGCCAGTTGTGGAACCATAGCCAGTTCTGGGAAATGATGAGCCCGACCAAATCCGCGATGCCGTCGGAACTGGAAAAAGCGCTGACCGAAGCGTTCGGTTCGGTGCAGAAGTTCAAGGATGATTTCTCGGCCGCTGGTGCCGGGCAGTTCGGCTCTGGCTGGGCATGGCTTGTCAAGGACAAGGACGGCAGCCTGAAGACCACCAAGACCGAAAACGGCGTGAACCCGCTATGCTTCGGGCAGACCGCGCTTGTGGGCTGCGATGTGTGGGAGCATTCCTATTACATCGACTTCCGCAACAAGCGCCCGGCCTATCTGACCAACTTCCTCGACAATCTGGTCAACTGGGAAAACGTCGCCTCGCGCCTCTGAGCTTGGCAAGACCTGCGCAGTCGCGTATCGCCTGTCGGGAGAGATCTTCCGGCAGGCGTTTTCATGTCCGGGGCGAGGCGGAGGCTGGGCGGAACCGATGACAGAGCCGATGAAGGGCGTATTGGCGATGCTTACAGCCTGCACGGTCTGGGGGCTATCGGCGCTTTATTACAAGATGCTGGCCCATGTGCCGCCGCTGGAGGTGCTGAGTCATCGGACACTTTGGTCGCTGATCTTCTTTTCGGGGGTTCTGGTGGTGCAGGGCCGTTTGCGCCTGATGCCGGAACTGTTGCGGGGCGGGGGGCTCTGGCCTGTTGCGTTGGCGGCGCTGATGATTTCGGCCAACTGGTTCATGTTCATCTATTCGGTTCAGGCGGGCCATACGGTTGAGGCTAGCCTTGGCTATTACATTTTCCCGCTTGTGGCGGTTCTGATCGGCATGGTGGCCTTCAAAGAACGGCTGCGCCCCTTGCAGACGGTTGCGGTCTTGCTGGCGCTGCTGGCCGTGATTGTGCTGACGATTGGCCTTGGTGTGACACCCTGGATCGCGCTGGCTTTGGCCGGGACCTTCGGGTTTTACGGGATGATCAAGAAGCGGATTTCAGCGGGGCCGGTGGTTTCGGTCTCGGCAGAGGTCTTGGTGCTGGCCCCGATCGCCATCCTGTGTCTTGGGGTGTTTCACAGCGGGACGGGCGATTTCGCAGGGCAAGAGGCCGGATGGTTTGGCCGTGATGCGCTCACATCGGGCCTGCTGGCATTTTCAGGGCCGTTGACGGCCGTTCCGCTGATGCTGTTCTCCTATGCGTCGCGGCGGGTGACCATGGCCACACTGGGACTGGTTCAATATATCAACCCGACGCTGCAATTCCTCTGTGCAACGCTGTTCTTCGCCGAACCCTTCACCCTTTGGCACCAGATCGCTTTTGCACTGATCTGGATCGCGCTGGCGGTGTTTTCCTGGCACAGTTTTAAGACAGACCGGGCCATGCGGCGCGGAAAGGCTCAGGCGAATGCTGCCCTTAAGCTGGCCGCAAGCGTTGGCACATCGGGCACGACGCTGAAGTAATCGCGCAGGCTTTCATCGGCGAAACCCTCTGCGATGACATGATCCATGAGTGAGATCAGCGCCTGCCAATAGCCGTCGACATCCAAAAGCAGGATGGGTTTCGCGTGCAACCCGATCTGGCGCCAGGTAAGGACCTCGAAAAACTCGTCCAGCGATCCCGCACCACCCGGCAGCAGGACGATTGCGTCCGAATTCATGAACATCACCTTCTTGCGTTCATGCATGTTTTCGGTGACGACGAATTGGTCAAGATCGCGCTTGCCCTGTTCGCGCCCCATCAGATGCACCGGGATGACGCCCATGGTGGCCCCATTGGCCTCTTTTGCGGCGCGGGCCACTTCGCCCATCAGGCCCACATCGCCCGCCCCGTACACCAGCCGCCAGCCGTCCCGCGCAAGCAATAACCCGGTGTCGTGGGCGGCCTGTGCGTAGCTTGGCTTGGTTCCGGGGCGGGATCCACAGAAGATGCAGACGGATTTCAACGGAGCCATGGCCAAATATCCTCAGTTTCTATTGCTTTGTGCTGTGATACCGGGGTTCTTGTTTGAAAGAAAGCAGAGCTTGTCTATGCTCTGGCGGCAATCTTGGGGGGATTTATGGCAAGCTGGAAGGCATTGGGGGCAGGGGCTAAGGCTGGCTTGGGCGGGGCAACCGCCTTGGTCGCCGTTTTGGCAACATATGCGGGCTGGTATTTCTGGACCGCGCCAACGCCCGAGCCTACAATGACGGTGCCTGCCTCTGCGGCGGCTGTGTCGCCGGATCCCGCGCCCGCGACGGTGGCCCCCGGTGCCGTGCAAGCCCCCGTCTTGCCCGAGGCCGCATCCCCATCGGTGCCCCCGGCAACTGTGGCCGCAACGCCCCTGCCAGAGGCTGCGCCCGCCGATGCTGCCAACCCAACTGGCTCCACGACCGAGACCGCGACCACTGAAGCCGCCGCTTTGGGGGAGAGCGCTGCGGCCCCGGATGGGGCCGTTGCAGCACCCGTTGCAGCCCCCGACGACGCGGCGACTGCGGGCCTTGGCCAATCCGGCTCAGTTGCCCCCGATGCCGCGCCCGAGCCGCCGCAATTTGATCTGGTCCGAATCGAGCCTGATGGGTCGGCCTTGGTGGCCGGACGTGCGGCCCCGCGCGCAACGGTTGCAATCTTTGTCGATGCGGCAGAGGTGGCCTCTGTCGCCGCCGATGGGGCGGGCAATTTCGTGGCGCTGTTTTCACTGCCGCCGAGCAATGCCTCTCGGGTCCTGACGCTGCGGATGGCGATGGCGGATGGGTTGGTGCTCGCCTCGGAGGAACAGGTGATCCTTGCGCCAGATCCGGCCCCGCCTGCGGCAGTGGCCTCCCTGCCGGAGGCTGCGGTTGCGCCACCCGCGGTCGCTGGGGATGGTGCTCAAAATGCGGCCCCGGTCGAGGCTGCCGCGCCGCCCGCCACCGCCGCTTCACCCGAGGCTGCTGCCGTAGCCTCGGCCGAACCGGCCGCTGAGGCTGCTGCCGAACAACCCGCCGCCACAGAGCTTGCTGCCCTCGCGCCGCCGCCGGCGCCAGTCGTTGTTCCCGCCCCACCCGGTGCGATGGCTCCGCCTGCGCTGGCCTCTGCCGAAACCCCGGCAAATAGCGCGCCCCCACCCGTCGCGGAAGCTCCGGCGGCGCAAGCTGCCAAGGCGGCAGAACCCACACCGACCTCAGAAAGCGCCCAAGCCGAGACCGCCGCGACCGCCGTGGCACAAGAGCCAAGCGTTGCCCCGTTTGAGGTCGCCGTGGCCGATGCCGGGCCCGCCCCCGAGCAAGCCCCCGCCGCAGAGGCCACCACAGAGACCACGGCAGACGCCCCCGCCCCGGAAGCGCCTGCGGCCATTCTGATGGGCCCGGAAGGGGTGCGGGTCCTGCAACCGGGGCGTCAGACGTCACCGGGTCAGATTTTGCCCGTATCGGTGGATGCGATCACCTATGCGCCCGATGGGGCGGTGCAAGTTGCGGGTCGCGGGATGCCGGGCAGCACCTCGCGCATTTATCTAAACAATGCACCTTTGGTAGATTTCGCCATTGGCCCAGATGGCGGCTGGGGGGGGGAACTTCCGAACGTCTCGCCCGGTCGCTACACGCTGCGCGCCGATCAGATTGACCCCGAGGGGCGCGTCACCGCCCGGTTTGAAACGCCCTTCCAGCGAGAGACTCTGGCCACACTTGCGGCTGTGATGGCCCCGTCCGACCCGGCTGATACCCAGACCGAGACGACCGCCGAGGCAGCGCCAGCCTCCGCCTCAGGTCAGCCGACCGAGGTCACAGAACCAGTCGCCGTACCCGCCGCAGCCGCCGCGCAAGTGCCAGAGGCATCAGACCCCAGCGTGCCAGAAACCGCGCCCTTGATGGATGTCGCGTCAAATGAGGCGGCCAGCGAAGCCCCGCCGCCCTCTGCCGCGCCTGATTTGGGGCCAACCCCAGCGCCCGTCGTGGCCCCAAGCCCTGCCGCTGTCAGCGCCGCCGACCCAAGCCCTGCCGCAAATGACGCGACCACAGCCGTCAGCGCAGCGGCCCCCCCTGTCGTCACGCCCGAGCCGACCTCGGCAGAGCCAGCCCGTCCGGCCCCACAATCCCCGCCCGCCCCGGTTTCGGTGACGGTGCAGCCGGGCTTCACGCTTTGGGCGATTGCCAAGGATCAGTTCGGAGACGGCATCTTGTATGTGCAGGTCTATGAGGCCAACCGGGACCGGATCCGCGACCCAGATCTGATCTATCCCGGTCAGGTTTTCACACTGCCTGACGCTGCATCCGTAGAAAATCCCGACCGCTGACTGCAGGCTCTGGCAATCGCCTTGGCATCGTCCTAGGTAGAGGCATCCAGAAAGAGGGCTGCCGATGCGTAGGATTACAGGGACCGCAACCAGCGCCGATGCGGCGCATGGCGATGCTGCGGCAATGAACACGATCCGCCGGGTGATCCCCTATCTTTGGCCCGCCGATGCGTTTTGGGTGCGCAGACGGGTTGTGCTGGCGATGCTGGCGCTGATCGTGGCCAAGATCATTTCGGTCTCCACCCCGTATTTCTACAAGGTCGCCGTGGATCAGCTTGCGGGCGAGGGCAACGCCGACCCTGCCACCTTCCTGATGCTGGGCGCAGTGGGCCTGACCATCGCTTACGGCATGGCGCGGCTCAGCGCGGTGGGGTTTGGCGAATTGCGTGATGCGATCTTTGTGCGCGTTGGGCAACGGGCCCTGCGCAAACTGGCGTTGGAGACCTTCACCCATATTCACCGCCTCTCGATGCGCTATCACATCGCGCGCAAGACCGGGGGCCTCAGCCGGATTATCGAGCGCGGCGTGAAGGGCGTCGATTTTCTGTTGCGCTTCATGCTCTTTTCCATCGGGCCGCTGATCCTTGAGCTGAGCATGGTGGCTATCCTTTTCGCCCTGCTGTTCGGCTGGCAATATATGGTCGTGGTGGTGGTGACGATCACGCTTTATGTGACCTTCACCTTCAAGGTCACGGAATGGCGCGTGCGCATCCGCCGTCAGATGAACGATCAGGATACTGATGCCAACCAAAAGGCTATCGACAGCCTTCTGAACTTTGAAACCGTCAAGTATTTCGGCGCTGAAGCGCGGGAGGCGGAACGCTATGACGGCGCGATGAAGCAATATGAGGTGGCCGCGATCAAGACGGGCCAAAGCCTTTCCTTCCTCAACTTCGGGCAATCGCTGATCATCACTTCGGGCCTGGTTGCGGTGATGGTGATGGCGGCGATGGGCGTGCAGCAAGGCATCCTGACGGTCGGCGATTTTGTCATGGTTAACGCCTATATGATCCAGATCACCATGCCGCTGAACTTCCTTGGCACGGTTTACCGCGAAATCCGGCAGGCCCTTGTCGATATGGGGGAAATGTTTCACCTGCTTGGTCAGCCCGCCGAAGTCGTGGACAAACCCAGCGCGCCGGACATCGCGATCAAGGGCGGAGAGGTCCGGTTTGAGGATGTGAAATTCGCCTATGATCCGCAGCGCCAGATCCTCAAGGGTGTGTCGCTGACGGTGGGGCCGGGCAAGCGCGTGGCGTTGGTCGGGCCGTCGGGGTCGGGGAAATCAACGATCGGGCGGCTGTTGTTCCGCTTTTATGACGTGACCGGCGGGGCCGTGAAAATCGACGGGCAGGACCTGCGCGACATCACGCAAGACAGCCTTCATGCGCAAATCGGTGTGGTGCCGCAGGATACGGTGCTGTTCAACGATTCCGTGCTCTATAACATCGCCTATGGGCGCCCCAGCGCCACCCGCGCCGAGATTGAGGCTGCGGCCAAGGCGGCCCGCATTCATGACTTCATTCTGTCCTTGCCGCAGGGCTATGAGACCCCTGTGGGCGAAAGGGGCCTGAAGCTGTCGGGCGGTGAGAAGCAGCGGGTGGGCATTGCCCGGACCTTGCTGAAAAACCCGCCGATTCTGCTGCTGGATGAGGCGACCTCGGCGCTGGATACCCAGACCGAGCGCGATATTCAGGAAAGCCTGCGGGAAATGGGCGAGGGACGCACCGTGATCACCATCGCGCACCGCCTCTCCACCATTTCCGACGCGGATGAGATCATCGTGCTGGAGGCCGGGGAAATCGTCGAACAGGGCAAGCATGAGACGCTGTTGCAAAACAAGGGTCGCTATGCCGCGATGTGGGCGCGCCAATCCTCGGAAGAAGAGGCGCATCAGAAGGCGGCAAAGCCCTCGGCCAGCTTTGGCTGATTTTGGTCGCCGGGCGCTGGCGGACCAGTAAGCTGCCGCGAAACGGCCCGAATTATCTGAGAAACCCAAAAGGGCCGCCCCATATCGGGCGGCCCTTTTGCTGTTTGGCCCCGACGCCTGATGTTGAGGGCGGCCTAGCGGAGGTTATTCAGCCGCGCGGACGGGGATGCTCATCATCCCTTGAACCGGGGTGACGGTGGTTTCCTCCTCCGCAGCGGGTTCCGGCTTTTGCGGGGCTGCATCTGGCTGGGCCTCAGCCTCGACCGGAGCAGGCTCGTGCATGTCGTCCCAGATAAAGACCGGATTGCGCAGTTTGCGGGCCGCTCTGTCCAGCGCCAGATCGCGGGCTTCGGCGCTGCCCCGACCCTTGGAGAGGGCAGACAGCATCGTCACGCTGCGATAGGCCCCGGCGCTGAACCAAACCCGCAGCGCCAAAAGGGCAGGGGTAAAGACCAGCGTCAAAACGGTCGCAATGCCAAGGCCAAACACCACTGCGGTGGCCAGTTGCTTCCACCACAGGGCTGTCGGGCTGTCGATCGAATAGCCGCCCCCGATGAAATCAAGGCTCAGCCCGAACATCATCGGCGCAAGCCCGGCCATCGTGGTGATCGTCGTCAGCAGAACCGGGCGAATACGCTGCTCGGCGGTGCGGACGATGGCCTCGATCTTGGGCATGTAGCGGCTGAAGTCCTGATAGGTGTCGATCAGAACAATGTTGTTGTTCACCACGATCCCGGCCAAAGCCACGATCCCGGTGCCGGTCATGATGATCGAGAAGGTCTGATCCATCACCAGCATCCCGATCAGCACCCCGGCGGTTGACAGGACCACGGCGATCAAGACAAGGAAGGCGTTGTAGAAGCTGTTGAACTGCGCCAGCAGGATGATGAACATCAAGCCCAAGGCCCCGGCGAAGGCTTTGGAGAGAAACGCCCCGCTTTCCGCCTGATCTTCCTGATCTCCGGTCCATTCCCATTCGACCCCGGCGGGCAGCGGCTTTTCGGTGGTCAGCCATTCGGTCAGCACGGCGATCCGCTCATTCGCGTTGATCGGCTTGCCCTCGGCGCTGGTCAGGCCGGTTGCGACATCGGCCTTGATGTCGAAATGGCGTTTCTGATCCACCCGATCAATCTGCCCGAGTTTCTGCACCGGGGTCCGGGTCACGAAGTTTGACAGCGGCACCAACCCGTCCCGCGTCCGCACCTTGAGCGTATCGAGGGTCGAGAGCACCCGGTCCTGTTCGGGCAGACGCACGCGGATGTCGATCTCTTCGTCCGAGCTGTCCACGCGCATCGTATCCAGCCAGACGCCGCGCGTCACAAGCTGCACCATGCCGCCTACAGTCGCCACATCGGCCCCAAAACGCCCGGCCTTGGCCACATCAACATCGATGCGCCAGTCGATGCCGGGCAGGGGGCGGGTGTCTTCGATATCAATGATCCCGTCGAGCGCCTTGAACTTGGCATCCAGAATTTCGATGGACTGGTTCAGAACCGCAAAGTCATCGCCCGTCACGCGGATATGCAGCGGTTTGCCCGAGGCGGGGCCCCGGCTTTGGCTCAGTACCTCCGTCTGGACGCCGGGCAGGGTGGCCAGTTTTTCCATGATGCGTTCAACGACAAGATCGCCGTCCAGTTCGGGGCGGTCCTTGCGGTCTTCCCACGGAATCATCTCGATCTGAACCTGACCGACGGTATCCAGCGGGGCCTGCGCGCCCCCGTTGTTGGAGTTAAGCCCCCCCGCGCCGGCAAAGGCAAAGGCCGCATCCACCCCTTCGGTGGACAGGATGATGTCTTCGGCCTGCCGCAGCAACGCGTCCTTTTCGGTCAGCGACAGGTTGCCCCGCGCCCGGACATAGACGATGGCTTGCTCGGTTTCCGATTCAACGAAGAATTCCACGCCTTTGGAATGTTCCCCGAAATAGGTGAATGTGGCGACCACAAACGCCAGCACCGCCCCGATAGAGACCAGAGGCATCACCGGATTGCCCGCAATCGCCTTGGTGAAATAGCCAAAAGCGGTGCGCTGATAGCTGCCTTTGATCTTGCGCGGTTTGCGCGGCAATTGGGCGGCGTTCATCGTGATTGATGTGCCGATTGCTCCGGCAAGGAACAAAAGCATCCCCGGAACAACGGCCATCATGCCTGATGGGGCAGCGGCCCCAAGCAGATAGGCCGGGTTCAGCGTCTGCATCGCGCCCAGAAAGATCATGTACATCGCAGGCGGAACAAGCGCCGCGCGCACCAGCCATGGCAGCGGGCGCAACAGCGCTGCAAACCCGTCAAAGCTGCGGCTCATACGGCCCGCAACCCCACCCAGAACCGGCAGATAGATCAGCGCCACGATCAGACTGGCCGACAGCACGAAAATCAGCGTGACCGGCAGCATCCCCATGAATTCGCCGGGAACGCCGGGCCAGAAGAGCATCGGCAAAAAGGCGCAAAGCGTCGTCGCAGTCGAGGACACAACCGGCCAGAACATCCGCTTTGCAGCCTCGGTAAAGGCGGCCATAGGGCCAGAGCCTTCGTCGATCCGCGTATCGGCATATTCCACAACCACAATCGCGCCATCGACCAGCATCCCGACGGCCAGAATAAGCCCGAACATCACGATGTTGGAAACCGAGATCCCCATCACCGCCAAAAGCACGAAGCACAGAAGGAAAGACGTGGGGATCGCAAAGCCCACCAGCAGCGCTGAGCGTGTCCCAAGCGAGGCCAGCACCACGATCATCACCAGCGCAATCGCCGTCAGAACCGAGCCTTCAAGCTGGCTGACCATGGAGGCCACCTGACTGGACTGATCAAGCGAGGCTTTCACCTCCACCGCGTCGCGCAATTCCTGCGGCCAGGTTTCCTG
>JAQWYA010000094.1 GCA_029254215.1 Pseudorhodobacter sp.
CACGGTTTCCACAATGACAGCACGCCGCGCTATGACGAGGCGGCCGCCGACCTCGCTTGGAGCCGGACAGTGGCCTTCTTCAAAGCCAATCTGGCGTGACCTCTGACAGGAAGCGGCCCTCATCCCATGGGTGAGGGCCGCCCCGCAACCCTCTGAAAACGATGGGTTCTGGCAGGTTAGCGCAACAGGGCCACGACCTCTCGGGAATGTGGGGCGCTGCGATGCTCAAACAGGTAAATGCCCTGCCAGCGGCCAAGGCTCAGCCTGCCCGAGAGCACCGGAATTTGCAGGCTGGTCGGCAAAAGGGAGGCCTTGATATGCCCCGGCATGTCATCCGGTCCCTCATAGACATGAGTCAGATACCGCATCGACGGATCTGAGGTTGGCGGCACAAGACGTTGAAAATAGGCCAGAAGATCTGTCTGCACCTCGGGGTCGGCATTTTCCTGGATCAGCAAACTGGCGGAGCTGTGCCGGATGAACAGCGTCAGCACCGCTTCCTCTGGTCCGGCCTCAGCCACCCATTTGGCAATGGAGCCGGTGATTTCATAAAGGCCCGGCCCCTTGGTTTGAACGGTGAAGTGACGATGCATCCGCGCTCTCTTTCTGTATTTGCTGCAATCGCTTGCAGTTGGTGCAGGCTCTGCCTATTTCATCCTCACGCAAGAGGTGATGCCTGATGTTCGACCCCGAACCCCTGATTTCCCAATACGGCCTATTCGCAGTTTTTGGAACAGCCGCGGTGGAGGGGGATATTGCCGTAATGGTCGCGGGCGCCCTGCATCAGCGGGGCTATTTTGAGTTCTGGCCGACCGTCGCTGCGGCCATGCTGGGGGGGTGGATGTCTGACCTCCTGATCTATGGGCTCGCCCGACGCTACCGAAACCATAATCGCGCCAAGGCCATCGTCGCACGCGCCCGTGACTGGCGCTTTTTCAAGATGTTTGTCGCCTATCCGATGCTTCTTGCGCTTGCGATCCGGTTTCTGCCCGGCGTCCGCACCATTGGGCCTGTGTCTTTGGCCACCGCGACCCCGCTAACCCCGCTGCGCTATGTGATGCTGACCGGGATCGCCGCCTTTCTTTGGGCAACCGCCCTTGTGCTGGTCGGCAAGGGCGCATGGCACGCGCTGCAACGGGTCTTTCAGCACCTGCATCTGCCCGAGCATTTGGGCTTGGGGGCGCTGATTGGGCTTGTCCTCATCTTGTCCGGGGTGACGCTGCTGAAATGGCGCAAACGCGTCAGGGCAGCCCGCAACGCCGACTAGTCCTAAGGCCAAAACGGCAAACGGCGCCCCGAGGGACGCCGTTTTCAACCGTTCTGCACGTCAGCTTTACTGATCGAGGAAAGAGCGCAGCTTGCGGCTCCGGCTTGGGTGCTTCAGCTTGCGAAGCGCTTTCGCTTCGATCTGACGGATCCGTTCGCGCGTGACGCTGAACTGCTGGCCCACCTCTTCCAAGGTGTGGTCGGTGTTCATGCCGATGCCGAAGCGCATTCGCAAGACACGCTCCTCCCGCGGGGTCAGGGAGGCCAGAACCCGTGTCGTGGTTTCCTTCAGGTTCTCCTGAATTGCGGAATCCAGCGGCAGGACAGCGTTCTTATCCTCGATGAAATCGCCAAGCTGGCTGTCTTCCTCATCCCCGATCGGGGTTTCAAGGCTGATCGGCTCTTTGGCGATCTTCATCACCTTGCGCACTTTTTCCAGCGGCATCTGGAGCTTTTCGGCCAGTTCTTCCGGCGTCGGCTCCCGCCCGATTTCATGCAGCATCTGCCGCCCGGTCCGCACCAGCTTGTTGATCGTTTCGATCATATGCACCGGAATCCGGATGGTACGGGCCTGATCCGCGATGGATCGGGTGATGGCCTGCCGGATCCACCATGTTGCATAAGTGCTAAATTTATAGCCGCGGCGATATTCGAATTTATCCACGGCCTTCATCAGGCCGATATTGCCTTCCTGAATAAGATCAAGGAATTGCAGCCCGCGGTTCGTGTATTTTTTGGCGATCGAGATCACAAGGCGAAGGTTCGCTTCTACCATTTCCTTCTTAGCCTGACGGGCTTCTTTCTCACCCTTCTGGACCTGATTGACGATGCGGCGGAATTCCGAGATGTCGACGCCAACATATTGACCGACCTGCGCCATCTCATCGCGCAACTCGTTCACCTTGTCGCGGCTTTTCTCCATCAGGGCCTGCCAGCCACGGCCATCCTTGGCAGCCATCCGGTCCACCCAAGTGGGGTCAAGCTCGTAGCCTTGGTATTCCTCGATGAATTCGCGGCGGTTGATCCGTGCCTGATCGGCCAGCTTCACCATGCCGGAGTTGATCGACATGATCCGCCGGTTGATGCCGTAAAGCTGGTCAATCAGCGCTTCAATACGGTTGTTATGCAGGTGCAACTCGTTGACAAGCAACACAATTTCTGACCGCAGCTTTTGATAGGCGGCTTCCTCGCCCGTCGAGAACCGGTCCGAACGGTTCATCGTCGCCGACATGCGCAAATCCTGCATTTCGGAGAGTTCGGCGTAATCATGCGCGATGATTTCCAGCGTTTCCAGAACGCGCGGCTTCAGCGCGGCTTCCATCGCTGCCAGCGACATGTTGGAGGCGTCATCATCCTCCTCGTCGTCATCGACACTGGAAATCGGATTGCCATCCGCATCAAGTTCCGGCTCTGATCCGCTGCGCTTGGGCGCGCCGCCGCTGCTGCTGACATCTACGCCGCCAAGGCCTTCACCGACCGCTTCGTCATCGCCGTCAGCTTCGCCATCAAGGTTGCGCCCGAAGGTCGCCTCCAGATCAATAACGTCGCGCAAGAGGATGTCTTCGCTCAGCAATTCGTCGCGCCAGATGGTAATCGCCTGGAAGGTCAGCGGGCTTTCGCACAGGCCCGCGATCATCGTATTGCGCCCGGCCTCGATCCGCTTGGCGATAGCGATCTCGCCCTCGCGGCTCAGCAGTTCGACCGAACCCATTTCGCGCAGATACATCCGCACCGGGTCATCTGTCCGGTCCAGCGTTTCAGAGGCCGCCCCCGACAGCGCCACTTCGCGGGACCCGGAACTGGCCTCGACCAGCTCCCCCGCGGTGTTGCTATCCTCCATCTCTTCTTCTTCGGTGACCTGAATGCCCATTTCCGAGAGCATCGACATCACGTCTTCGATCTGGTCGGAGGAGACCTGCTCGGGCGGCAAGACCGTGTTGAGTTGGTCATAGGTGATATAGCCGCGCTCACGCGCATCGGCGATCATCTTTTTGACGGCGGCTTGGCTCATATCAAGGGAGGTGTCGGCCTCCTGATCGTCTTGCTTGCTGTCGTCTGTCTCTTTGACTGCCATGGATGCTCCTGCGCGGGTGGTCTGATCCGGGGCGGATCGGGTGTTCGGGTCGAATCAGTTGGACGTCGTTAGAATCATTAGCGCGAATCACGCGAGGTGGAAGGGTTTCAGCCTTTTTTCTTTATCCAGGCCTTGCCGTCTATCAGGTTTTGCAGGTGTTTTGAAAGGGCTGCCCGATCTTCGCCCATATCGCCTGCATCTTCGAGGTTCGTTCGCTCGGCGCGGTGCAGCGCCGAAGTCGCTTGATTGAGCCGCCAAGTCAGTCCCTCATCCGCCAAACCGCCAAGGTCCAGCGCCGCATCCTCCACTTCGCGCCGCGCCCCTCGCCGGGCCGACAGTTTCGCCAATCCCTCGGCCAGGCACATCCGGGCCAGTTCGGTATCTTCGGCATTCCGAACCGGAGGGGCGGATATGACATGGCCTTGGCTAAAGAGTGTTTCAACCATCGAACGGTGGTCAGCCTCGATTTTCGTCCGAAAAACAGCCCTGTCCCCCTCGGAGGCGTGGTGCAGCAGGGCATCGCGCAGGGCCGCGGCGTCAGGATCAAAGAAATCGGCCCGCTCCAGATCCGATTCGAAGGCTGCAATCAGTCGGGGATGGGTCAGGCATGTGGCAAGGATCACATGCTCCAGCAGCCGTTCCTCGGCACCGTCCAGGGCAAGCGCCGAAGATTTCGTCCCCGCCGTCGGCTTGACGGGAAGCGCCGCCGCCCATCCGCCCTTGCCGGACCGGGGCGCGCCGGGTTGCCATTCCTTGCGCGGCGCAAGAGGGCCACGCGCCGTCTGGCCGTAAAGCTCTGACAAAAGGCCTTTGATCTCGGCCCCGTAATGCCCCCGGATCGAGGGGTCCGTGATCCGCATCAGCGCTGTGCGCAGGGATTTATCCAAAGCGGCCTTGCGCTCGGGGCTGTCGAACAGCTTGCCTTCGGTTTCGCGCTGCCACAGCAGGCGCACCATCGGCTGCGCTGCGTCCAGCACCGCCTGCATCGCCCCAGCCCCCTGCGCCTTCAAAAGATCATCCGGGTCCATCCCCGCCGGAAGCACGGCAAAGCGCAGGCCAAACCCGGCCTCCAGCAGCGGCAAGGCCAGATCCACCACCCGCAGGGCCGCGCGCAGACCCGCCGTGTCGCCATCCAGCGCGATGATCGGTTCGGGGTGCAAGCGCCACATCAGGCGCAACTGATCTTCGGTGATCGCAGTGCCCAAAGGGGCGACGGTGGCCTTGAACCCCGCCTCGACCAGCGCGATCACATCCATATAGCCTTCGGCCACGATCAACGGCGTGCCCTTGCCCGACGCCTCCCGCGCGGGGGCGAGGTTGAACAGGTTGCGGCCCTTGTCGAACAGCTCTGTCTCTGGCCCGTTGAGGTATTTCGCCCGCGCGTTCGGATCAAGGCTGCGCCCCCCAAGGCTGATCGCCCGACCCCGCCCATCGCGGATCGGAAAGATGATCCGGCCCCGGAAGCGGTCATAGGGTGCGGGCTTGCCATCGTCCGGCATCGCGCAAAGGCCCGAGGCCACGATCAGATCGGGCGCATGGCCTTTCGCAGTCAGCGCCTGAAACAGCGCGGTGCGCGTATCGGGCGCCCAGCCGATCTGCCAGCGGTCCTGCGCCGCCTCATCCAAACCGCGCCGCGCCAGATACTCGCGCGCCGTGGCCGCCCCGCTGGTCCGCAATTGCAGGCGGAAAAACTGGATCCCGTCTTCCATCACGGCCGCAAGCTGGCTGCGGCGGTCGGCTTTCTGGGCGGCCTGCGGGTCGCGGGCGGGCATCGGCATCCCGGCCTCGCGCGCCAGCAACTCCACCGCCTCCATGAAACCGAGGTTCTCGGTCTCTTGCACGAAGGTCAGGGCATCGCCCTTGGCATGACAGCCAAAGCAATAATAAAACCCTTTGCGATCATCGACATGGAAGCTTGCCGATTTCTCTTGGTGAAAGGGGCAAGGCGCCCACATATCCCCCTTGCCCTGATTGGATTTGCGCACATCCCAAGTGACCTTGCGCCCAACAACATGGGACAGCGAGGTTCGGGTGCGCAGATCGTCAAGGAATCCGGGTGGGAGGCTCATCCCCTATATATCGGGCGTCCGCCGGGCAGAGGCAAGCAGGCGATTGCGCGACAGCTCACGCGCCCAGCAATTGCCGGGTCACATGGTCAAAGACGGCAACGCCGGGGGCGATCAGATCATCGGGGAAATCATAATCCGGGTTGTGCAGCGCCGGATGCCCCATCCCTGCCCCCAGAAAATACATCGCCCCCTTGGTGCCGGGCAAAGCGCTGAACCGGCCAAAATCCTCTGAGGCGCGTTCGGGCAAATCGCCCGCATCATAGGCGATGCCATGGGCGTCAAGCGCGCGGCCCAGCAGGGCCGTGGCTTGCGGATCATTGGCGCAGGCTCCGAAATCGTCGTGGAACGCCACCGCCAGATCAAGTCCTGCCGCCTGCGCCTCCGCCTCGGCCAAGGCGAGCGCACTGGATTTCAACGCCGCCATCGGCGCATCTGTCATCGTGCGCAGGGTCGCCCAAATCTCGCCATGCGCGGGTGAGACGCCAAAGCTCCGCTCGCCCAGCGTGGCATGGGTAATGGTCACAAGCCGATAGTCGGGGCCCAGATCGCCCCCCGGCCCCATGCCGATCAGCGCCGGGATCAGCCGCGCCATCGCAAGGGCAGGCGAGCGGCCGAATTCCGGTTGGGCGGCATGGCTAGTCTTTCCGGTCAGCGTCAGTTGCAACCCGACCGAGGCGCAATTGACCGGCCCATCCACCAGCCAGGCCGCACCGCGCGTGCAGCCCGGCATATTATGCAGCGAAAACGCCCAATCGGGGTGAAAGGGCGCGAAATTCGGGTCGGCAATCACCGCCGCAGCGCCCGATCCGTCTTCCTCGGCGGGCTGGAACATCAGGATCACCCGGCCTTTTGCGGGGGGGGTGCGCGACAGCAACCGCGCCAGCCCCAGCAAAATCACCATATGCCCGTCGTGCCCGCACAGATGCGCCTTGCCCTCGATCTCTGACCGATGCGCCGCCTCCGAGATTTCATGGATCGGCAAAGCGTCCAGCTCACAGCGAAACAGCACCGTCGGGCCGGGTTCCGCCCCCTGATAAACCGCCAAGACGCCATGGCCGCCAAGCCCGGTGACAAGCTGATCGGGGGCAAGCGGGGCCAAAGCGGCGACGATCCGGGCAGCAGTTTGCCCCTCATCGCGCGACAGATCCGGGGCGCGGTGCAGATCGCGCCGGAAGGCGGTCAGCTCCACCACATCGCTATTTGTCAGCATGAAGGGCCTCACGCGCAGCCAAGGATTTCAGTGCGGTTTCAAGCTCATGCCAAGCGGTCTTCGCCATGGATCTGAAGACCATGATCTCAACACCGCCCGGTCCGGGCAGGAAAATCGCCGCCATATGCCCCAATGAAGACCGCAGGCTAGCCCCCGGATGCAGATCGCGCGGGTCGAGCGGCGTCACGCGCGCCAAGACCTCCAGCGCGCCTTCGCCCGACAGCACCAGCCGCGCCCAGCCATCCGACTGATCGGTCAGCGCGGCGAAAGGGGCCAAAGGTGCCGGGTCCGCCCCGATCAAAAAGGCCTGATTGCGCCCCGTCCAGATAAGCCGCACCTCGGCATCGCCCTCCGCCCGGTTCGGCGCGGGAAAGCGCAGCCCCATGGGTTTCAGCACGCCCTCCAGCCCCACTGCATCCCGCGGCATGACCGAGGTCAGCCGCTGCGGCGCGCCTTCGGCCAAAGTCAGCGCGCCATGGCGCACGGGGCCTTGCCCGAACAGCGGGCTTTTCGCGATCAGATCAGCCACGAAGCTTCTCCCCCTCTGGATCATGGAACACCGGGTGGCAGACCTCGCACAACAGGTCGATGCCGCGCAGATGATCCACCAGCCGCACCATCTCGCCCCTCCGCGCCCGGCCATTGCGCAAGAATCCCAGCCCCAGCCAGCCGCCGATCGTGGGCGAATACCCGACCGAGGTCACATAGCCCTGATCAAAAACCCGCTCCACGGGATCGCCGGGCGTGAACAAATGCGCCCCCGCCGTGATCGGCGCATCATTGACCGGGCGCAGGCCGACAAGCTGCTCCCGCTCCGGGCCGTTCAGGCCGGGACGCTTGGCGGCGGCCTTGCCGATACAATCCTTCTTGGCCGAAACCATCTTCTCCATGCCAATATCAAAAGCCGTCACCCGACCATGGATTTCGGCATGAGTGATAAAGCCCTTCTCGATCCGCAAGACGTTCAGCGCCTCCATCCCGTAAGCGCCGCCGCCCAGCGTTTCCGCCCGTGCCAGCAGATCCCGGAACAGCGCCTCGCCAAACCGCGCCGGAACAGCGATTTCATAGCCTTCCTCGCCCGAGAAAGAGATCCGGAACAACCGCGCCGCCTGCCCCATCACCCGCACCGAAGCACAGCCCATGAAGGGCAAATCAACGGGGCTGTCCAAAATTCCCGCCAGAAGGGTCTTGGCCAAAGGCCCCGCGACCGCAAATTGCGCCCAGGTTTCCGTGACCGAGATGGTCTGAACATCCCAATCCGCACAAAACGCCTGCTGCACGAAATCCAGATGGCGCATGACCTGCCCGGCTGCCGCCGTGGTCGTGGTCATCAGGTAATGATCCGCGCCCAGACGGGCGGTGGTGCCATCGTCCAGCACATGACCGTCTTCGCGCAACATTAGCCCATATCGAACATAGCCCTCTTTGAGGGTCGAGAAGGTGTTGGAATAGACAAAGTCCAAAAACTTTGCAGCATCAGCGCCTTGGATATCAATCTTCCCCAAGGTCGAGACATCACAAACCCCGACCGTACTGCGCACCATTTGCACTTCTCGATCACAGGCCTCCCGCCAAGTGGCCTCACCGGGGCGGGGGAAGTAGCTGGGGCGATACCAGAGCCCGGCCTCGATCATCGGCGCGCTACGCTCCACGCTGGCGCTGTGCGAGGTCAGGAAGCGTTGCGGCGCAAAGCCTTCGGCGCGCCCCCCTGCGCCCATGGCCGCAATCGACACCGGGCTGAACGGCGGGCGGAAAGTTGTCGTTCCCGTCTCGGCAATACCGCGCCCCGTCGCATCGGCCAAAACCGCCAAGGCCGCGACGTTTGAATTCTTGCCCTGATCCGGCGCCATCCCTTGCGTCGTGTAGCGTTTCATATGCTCGACCGAGGAGAAATTTTCCTGCGCTGCCAGATGGATATCTTTCGTTGTGACGTCATTGGCAAAATCAAGCCAAGCGCGCCCTTTGGCCTTCACCGCCCAAAGCGGCTGCACCCGACAGGGCGCATCATCGGCCATGGGTTTGGGCATTTTGACCGCCTTGAGGCCCAAGGCTTTCAG
>JAQWYA010000098.1 GCA_029254215.1 Pseudorhodobacter sp.
GCGGAGGAGAATTTCCCAAGCCCGATGCGCCCGATGTGGGGCGACGTGGACCGCAGCCTCGGCGACGCCCCGCCCCCCACCAAAGAGGAAGAGGACGCCGCGATCATGGAACACCTGCGCGACAGGGTGAGATTGAGGGGGGGGGTGGAGGAGTGAGGAAAGATCGTTGCAGCGCCGTGTTTTTAAGTATTTATTTTGAAGTGCAAAATAACCGAAAGGGAACAGAGTGGCGTTGAAGAAACTGACCTTGGCAAGCTGCCTTTTTTTGGTGGCTTGTGCGGAAACGAGCATTCAGCCGTTGTCGCAGTCGTCCTTTAAAGTTTCGACTGAAACGGAATGCGGCACTAAGACAACACGTGAAATCGCCTTTAAAAATGCAGCGATCGAGGTAATTAAACGTGGAGCCGAAAAGTTCATCATAGTCGGCGACAATTCGGGTTCCAAGGTGACTGGAGGTCAGTTTACCACCTATGGTGGCTTCATCGCATATGAGAACAACATGCAAGATATTGTCGTTCAGATCGTTCGTAAAGGTGAACCAAGATATTCAGATGCTCTTTCAGCGCGTGAGGCTCTTGGACCAGATTGGGAGAAGATCGTAGCGAAGGGTATGCCGCAGACCTGCGTATGACTGTGCATCATGTCTAATGACGCAATCAGTAGCTGGTTGAAGCTAAATTGATACAAGCTTATGTCCAGCCCCCACAAGCGTGCGGGGGCGTTAATCGCTGAAAACGGTCCACTGGACCGTTTTCGCCAAGGCAAAGCCTTGGCCGCGATTAACCCTGCAAAGTCCTCACGCCGATCCCCTCGCCGCGGGCTTTCATCGCTGAGACGGCGGCGATGGAGGCGGCGGCGGTGGTGAAATAGGGGATCTTGTCCATCAGGGCGACGCGGCGGATGTCGCGGCTGTCGTGGATCGACTGGGTGCCCTCGGTCGTGTTCAGGACCAGCGCCAGATCGCTGTTTTTCAAGCGGTCGACGATGTTCGGGCGGCCCTCATAGACCTTGTTGACCAGCGTGGCAGTGACGCCAACGGACTCGAGCCATGTGGCGGTGCCTTTGGTGGCCACAATCTCGAACCCCATGGTGATGAGGTCGCGGGCGGCGGCGGCCATGGCCTCGGTCTTGTCCATGTCCTTGATCGACAGGAAGACGCGACCCTCTTCGGGCAGATGCGTGCCTGCGCCGATCTGGGCCTTGAGGAAGGCCAGCGGGAAGGTCCGGTCCCAGCCCATCACCTCACCGGTGGAGCGCATTTCCGGCCCCAAAAGCGGGTCAACGCCGGGGAAGCGGGCGAAGGGCAGCACCGCCTCTTTGACCGAGAACCACGGTGTGATCGGGTTGGCCAGCGTCAGCGGATCGGCCAGCGGCAGGTCGGTATCGGGGCCGACGCCCGCGTCATAGGGGGCGCGCATCGGGAAGTTTGACAGCGGCTCCCCTGCCATCAGACGGGCGGCGATGGAGGCGATGGCGCTGTCGGTTGCTTTGGCGACGAAGGGCACGGTGCGGCTGGCGCGGGGGTTCACCTCCAGCACATAGATCGTGTCGCCTTTCAGCGCGAATTGGACGTTCATCAGGCCGACCACGTTCAGGGCGCGGGCCATGGCGACGGTCTGGACCTTCAGCTCTTCGATGATCGCGGGGGAAAGGCTGTGGGGCGGCAGGGAACAGGCGCTGTCGCCGGAATGGACGCCCGCCTCTTCGATATGCTCCATGATGCCCGCGACATGGACGTTCTGGCCGTCACAAAGCGCGTCGACATCAACCTCGATCGCGCCCGAAAGATAGCTGTCAAGAAGGACCGGGTTCTTGCCGGAAACCTGAACGGCCTCGCGGATGTAGCGTTCCAACTGCGCGTCGTCGCGGATGATCTCCATCGCGCGGCCGCCCAGCACGAAGGAGGGGCGGATCACGAGCGGGTAGCCGACTTCGGCGGCGACGGCAAAAGCCTCATCGCGCGAGCGGGCGGTGCCGTTATGCGGCTGCTTGAGGTTCAGCGTGTTCAGAAGCTGCTGGAAGCGTTCGCGGTCTTCGGCCAGATCAATCGCGTCCGGCGTGGTGCCAAGGATCGGGATGCCTTCTTCGTAAAGCGCATTGGCGAGTTTCAGCGGGGTCTGGCCGCCGAATTGCACGATGACGCCGTGCAAGGTGCCGTTTTCCTGTTCGACCCGGAGGATTTCAAGCACATGCTCCAGCGTCAGGGGTTCAAAATACAAGCGGTCCGAAGTGTCGTAATCGGTGGACACGGTTTCGGGGTTGCAGTTGACCATGATGGTTTCATAGCCGGCCTCGGTCAGCGCGTAGCAGGCGTGGCAGCAGCAATAGTCAAACTCGATCCCCTGACCGATGCGGTTGGGGCCGCCGCCAAGAATCACGACTTTCTTGGCGTTTGAGGGGCGGGCCTCACATTCCACATCGCCCATGACGGGGGATTCGTAGGTGGAATACATGTAGGGGGTCTGGGCCTCGAATTCGGCGGCGCAGGTGTCGATCCGTTTGAAGACGGCATTCACACCCAGATTGCGGCGCGCGCGGCGGACCTGACCTTCGTCGCGGCCGGTGAGCGTGGCAAGGCGTGCATCGGTGAAGCCCAGCATTTTCAGCTTGCGCAGGCCGTCGGCGGTGACGGGCAGGCCGTTGTGGCGGATCGCGGCCTCGGCATCCATGATTTCGCGGATGCGGGCGAGGAACCACGGATCGAAGGCGGTGGCCCCCTGAATCTCGTCATTGGTCAGCCCGTGGCGCATGGCTTGGGCGATGATGCGCAGACGGTCGGGGGTCTGTTCGCCAAGCGCCTTGAAGATCGCGCTGCGGTCGGGCGCGCCGGGGATGGCGATTTCGTCAAAGCCGGACAGGCCGGTTTCAAGGCTCGCCAGTGCTTTTTGCATCGACTCGTGGATGGTGCGGCC
>JAQWYA010000100.1 GCA_029254215.1 Pseudorhodobacter sp.
TGCCTCTGCCGCTGCCTGTGCCTCTGCCGCTGCCGCCGCTTCTGCCGCCGCCGCCGCTTCTGCCGCCGCCTGCGCTTCTGCTGCCGCCGCCGCTTCTGCCGCCGCTTGCGCGGCTGCCTCTGCCTCAGCCCGCGCTTGTTCTTGCGCGGCCAATTGCGCTTCGATCTCTTGCGCTTGGGCGATCAGACCGGGATCAGCAGGATCACAAGCCACATCCGCCGAGGGTTCGCACAGAACCGTCCCGTCAATGGCGACGACAGCGCCATTCTCTGTCAGGGACTGCGCCACAACGGGCCAGGGCTGCACATTCATCAACGCAACCGACAAGGCCGCGGTCGAAGTCAAAAGCCGATTCATTCTTAATAACCCTTTTCCAGATCGCTGCCCCGACAAGCGCCATTTCAGGCGGGCCTCAGGTGCTGAGCCTATGTCCTGCAGCCCGATGACAAAACGAGAAAGCCCGTTGATATGCGATAGCAAATCCCCCGAGACCTTGTGATATCGCCTGACAAGAACGCGCGACAGCAGGATTTCGTTCCCTCCGGCGCCAACAGGGCAGATCAGGCAAAGGATCGCTCATCCTTTACGCGAGAATCGGGTCGGCGTGGGCAGACGGCCCCCCAAATGCCAGCTTGTGACACTCCTCCCGCTTCGCTAAACGGCAAGGCCTATGGTCCGGGCCGCCACAAGGCCCGTTCAGGACAAGGAAGTCATGGCCAAGCAAGCAACCTCCCGCGTCGACAAACTGCTGTCCTCCATGGGCTATGGGTCGCGCAGCGAAGTGGCCCGGATGGCCAAGGCGGGCGGCCTTGTCTTGGATGGGGTGAGGCTTTCAGATGTCACCAAGCGCCTTCCGGTCACGGCGGATTTGCCGCGCCGGATGTCGGTGGAAGGCGCGGCGCTGGACCCCGTCGCGGGTCTGGTCATCCTTTTGAACAAGCCCTTGGGCATGACCTGTTCGCATAAGGAAACCGGAACCCTTGTCTATGAGATCCTGCCCGAACGCTGGCGGCGGCGCAGCCCCGCGATCTCGACCATCGGTCGCCTCGACAAGCAGACCTCGGGCCTATTGCTGTTGACGGATGACGGGGATCTGCTGCACCGCGTGATCAGCCCCAAACGTCATGTCAAAAAGACCTACCGAGCCAAGCTGGCCCGCCCGCTGAACGGCACCGAAGCGGCGCTTTTTGCCGCCGGCACCCTGATGCTGGAGGGCGAGGAGAAACCGCTGGCACCCGCCGAATTGCAGGTGATTTCCCCCTGCGAGGCCCTGCTGACTGTGACCGAGGGCCGATACCATCAGGTGCGCCGCATGTTTGCCGCCACCGGCAACCATGTCGAAGAGCTGCACCGCGAAGCACTGGGGGGCCTGACCTTGCCGGACGGAATGGCGCCGGGGGATTGGAAGCTGCTTGACGAGGCCGGGATCGCTTCGATCTTTGCGGACGGGTCAGCCGATCCGATGCACCCTGCCCCCTGACCGCAGAAAAACGCCCTTCCCTGCGGCAGCCCCGAAGCCAATGCGCGGTGCAGGGTTGGACACGCCTCTGCTGACCCACACCGTCAATGATCCTGCCTTTGGGGCGCAGATGCAAGGCATTGGGTTTGAACGTCTTTATACGGAATACCTCTCCCCTCCGGGCTGACAGAAGCGCGCTTGGTCGTCGGCTTAGGGGCCATTTTTTACAACACTGTCACAAGACCTTTAATCTGCGATCACAAAAGAGGGTCATGCCCACACGAACCTATCAGCATCCGACAGGAAGGTTCTCATGACCATCAAGACCGTCTGCCTGACCTCAATCCTTGCCTTGACCGCCGGTCAAGCCATGGCCGACATGAATTTCAACCGCATTGCCTCTTTCGCGACATCCCATAACAACGCCGATGCCGCCGCGGAATCCTCGGCCGAGATCATCGCCGCCTCTGACGACGGTATGACGCTGGTCTATACCGACAGCCCGCTGGGCGTGATCGGCCTGATCGACATCACCGATGCCGCAAGCCCGAAAGCAAAGGGCAATGTTAACATGGGCGGAGAGCCGACATCGGTGACCGTTGTTGGCAACACCGCCTATGTCGCCGTGAACACCTCTGAATCCTACACCAATCCGTCGGGCAAACTGGTTTCGGTCAACCTGGCAGACGGCTCGATCACGGGGGAATGCGATCTGGGTGGCCAGCCGGATTCGACCGCGCATACGCTGGCGGGCGACATGGTGACGGTTGCGATCGAAAACGAGCGTGACGAAGATCTTGGGGATGGCCGCGTAGGCCAGATGCCTGCGGGCTACATGGTGACCGTTGGCCTGTCGGGCGATGCGATTGCCTGTGACAGCCTTGTGAAAATCGACGTGACCGGGCTCAGCGACATTGCCCCCGAAGACCCCGAGCCAGAGTTTGTAGACGTCAACAGCTTGGGCGAAATCGCCGTGACGCTGCAGGAAAACAACACGATTGTGATCCTCAATGCAGACGGTTCGGTGATGAACGGATTTTCGGCCGGGACCGTTGACCTGGTCAATATCGACGCGACCGATGAACGCGCGGCGCTTGTCTTCACCGAAAGCCAACCCGGTCGCCCACGGGAGCCGGATGGCCTTCAGTGGATCGACGACAACCACGTCATGATCGCAAACGAAGGCGATATGGATGGCGGGACGCGCTCTGTCACCGTGTTCCAAAAGGATGGAACGCTGGTCTGGGAATCCGGATCGGCCTTTGAAACCCCGATCATTCAGGCCGGGCATTACCCCGACAAACGCTCCGATGCCAAAGGCGTCGAACCAGAAGGTATGGAAGTCGCCACCTTTGGCGAGACGACCTATGCCTTCATCCTGTCCGAACGCGCCTCGACCATCACGGTCTATGATGTGACCGACGCCACAGCGCCGAAGTTCAAGCAGGTTCTGCCCTCGGGCATTTCGCCGGAAGGCGCGATTGCGATCCCGTCGCGCAATCTGCTTGCGACCGCGAACGAGGTTGATCTGGGCGAAGATGGCGCAGCCCGCGCCCATGTCATGATCTATGAATTGCAGGACGCCCCGGCGGCCTATCCGCAACTCACCTCCGAAGGCGCTGACACGCTGATCGGCTGGGGCGCAATCTCTGGCATGGTCGCCGATGCGGAGGGGATGATCTACGCTGTCAATGACAGCTTCTACGGGTTCCAGCCGCGGATCTTCAAAATCGACCCGAGCCAGAGCCCGGCGCGGATCGTCTCGGCCCTTGATGTCACGCGGGGCGGTCATCCGGCCCAGAAGCTGGACATGGAAGGCATCACGCTGGACGGTGATGGCGGGTTCTGGGTGGCCTCTGAAGGGCGCACGGACCGCGTCACACCCCATGCGATTTACCACATCAATGCCAAGGGCGAGATCAAGGACGAAATCGCCCTGCCGGCAGAGCTGCTTGCGGTGGAAACGCGCTTTGGGTTTGAAGGCATCACCAAGGTTGGCGACAGCCTTTGGATGGCGGTTCAGCGCGAATGGGCAGATGATGCGGCTGGCATGGTCAAACTTGTCGCCTATAACCTTGAAACCAAGGAATGGGGCGCTGTCCACTATCCGCTGGATGCCGTCTCGGGCGGCTGGATCGGCTTGTCGGAAATTCAGGCGCATGGCGACTATGTCTACCTGATCGAGCGCGACAACCAGATCGGCGAAAAGGCCGCGATCAAACAGATCACCCGCGTTGCCCTGTCGGACATGGTGCCGGCCCCCTTGGGCGGTCCGCTGCCGGTCGTGACCAAAGAGGTTGTCCGCAACCTGATCCCCGATCTGGCCTCCAACGGTGGTTATGTCGTGGACAAGATCGAAGGCATGGCCATTCTCTCGGATGGAACGACATGGATTTCGACCGATAACGACGGTGTTGACGACAGCTCGGGCGAAACCTTCTTCTGGTCTGTCGGCCAGTTCTAAGATCCCTCGAAACGGATCAGGAAGGGGCGGCTTGACCGCCCCTTCTTTTATTCCGGGCAAGACCCCTTTTTCAAAAGGCAATCGGGTGATACCTCTGTGACGTGCCGCAGCACTCCAAACAGAGGAATGGACCAAGATGACGGACAAAACCCGAAAAGCCCTTCTTATCCTGACCTCGCACACCGAGCTTGGCACCACCGGGCGCGGCACCGGCTTTTATTACGACGAGATGGCAACGCCCTATTGGGCTTTGGTCGATGCGGGGTTTGAGGTCGATATCGCCTCCGTCAAGGGAGGAGAGGCCCCACCAGACCCCAAGACGCTGGTTGCTCCCGAAAAGCGCCCCCCTATGGTCGCGCGCTTCATGGACGATGCCGAAGCGATGGAAAAACTGCGCAACACGCCCAAGGCCGAAGATATCGACGGCAAGGGCTATGACTGTGTGTTCCTGCCCGGCGGCCATGGAACGATGTGGGATTTTGATACCGCCACGATCGGCAAAATCGTCAGCGAGGCATGGGCTGCGGGTGCTGTCGTCGGCGCTGTCTGCCATGGCCCCTCCGGGCTGCTGCAAGCCAAACGCCCCGATGGAGAGCCGCTTGTAAAAGACCTGCGGGTGAACAGCTTTACAGATGCCGAAACGGATCAGATCGGCCTTGTGGGCATCGAGCCTTTCCTTCTTGAAAGCCGCTTGCGCGACCTTGGCGCGAAATTTGAATGCAGCGGAAACTTCACCAGCCATGCCGTGCGCGACGGGCGCCTCGTGACAGGGCAAAACCCTCAGTCAACCGAGGCTCTCGCGGCCCTGTTGATCGAAGCGATTGAGGCCAACGCCTGAAACCCCGCGCCCCTGACCTTCACCCAAAGATGTCATCGCGGGTCGAATGAAGCCCCTATGATTTCCCCTCGGGGGACTACAAGCCCGCAGCGGTTCCGGCGGGCTAGTTTTGCGGTCAACCAAGCGGAGACTGACCTGTTTTTGTCGCCCCCAGAAGGTCAGGGCTTCCGAGAAACCCTGACCTTGTTCACTTCAGGCGGAGTCTGATGAATTCACCTCAGCCAGCAGCCTCTCGGTCCGAGCATCCTCCAGCTTGTTGTAAAGACGCGCGCTTTCTTCGGTATCGCGGATCGTTTTGACGATAGCGGCGGTGGAGCTGACCAGCATGATCGACGCCATTGCATAAAAGCCCTTTGCGGCGAAAGAGGCGTCCATGTTGTAAATGCCACCTGCCATCAAAGAACCGGCCAACAAGAACTGCCCGTAGGTGAAATAGTTCCAGGCGGTCGATGGTTTGCTGATGTAAGTACTCATGATCTTTGTCCTTTTTTGTGATCTATTGGATTGGAAACATTGGAAACGGAGGGCAGGCCAGTTACTGTGCGGCCTTCTTTTTCAACCTTTCAAGCACGCTGGCGCTGTCTGATTTCAGCGGTGTTCCACAGCCATCTGCTGCCAAACGATTGACCAGATCTTCGGCATTATCGCCTGCCGAAAGCTCCATCAGCGCAGTTGCGGTCGTCTCTGCATGCTCTTGCTGTTCCTGCAAGCGCCTCAGGGTCGAGGCGGCATCTTTCAGGTCGTTCACCCTGCCCAAAGGCATCAAGCCGTTCAATTTTTGGGCCTTTTCTTTCGCTTCTGCCAAATGCTGCCCCTGCTTCATGCTCCGAAGGCAGGCCTCGCTTTCCGACAGGCAAATCTTCAGCCGGTTGATTTGTGTCTCATAGGTGGCAATAGCCTTCTTGGTGGTGTCGCTTTCGACCTCTAGCCGAGCAATCGCCCCTGCAGCTTCGGTGGCAAGGTCATCACGCCCCTGCCCCAATGCATCCAGCGCGCGTGCCTCAAGATCGGCAATCTGCGTTTCGCTGCGCTTGAGCGTGGCTTTTTCGCGCTCGGCATAGGCCATAACCACCGCCACGGCCTTGCGAGATTTCGCGACGGCCTCTGCGGCATCGCGCATTTGCTGACGCAGCAAGGCCATTGCATTCGCGTCGAGGAATGATTGCGAATGGTCTGTCATTCGGCCACGGGCCAAAGTCATTAGTTGTTTGAACATCGTCGCATCTCCTGCTATCTGAACACCGTTCATGAATCACTCTTACGGCATTCGTGAACGTCGTTCAAGATTTATTTGAACGTTGTTCATTTTTTTGTGGGACTCCTATGCAAAGTAAACGAGAGGCAAACCGTGCAGATCTTCGCAATCGCTTGATCGAGGCCGCCGAGGCACGCATTGCAGCGGATGGGTTGAGGGGATTAAAGGCACGGGATGTAACCGCAGATGCCGGCTGCGCTTTGGGCGCGCTCTACAATGTCGTCGAAGATCTGGACCAGTTGATCATCTTGGTGAACTCCCGGACCCTTGCCCGCCTAGGGGAGGCTCTGCGCGCAAGCATTTCCGAAGAGGCCACCCCCCCGGAAAAGATGCAGGCGCTGGGAAAGGCCTATGTCGATTTCGTGTTGAGCAATCGCAAACACTGGTCAGCGGTCTTCTTTCACCGCCTGTCCACTGATGCTGAGGTGCCGGACTGGCACAAACAGGAACATGCTGTCCTGATCGACAACTTGATAGAACCGCTAGCACAGATGAGGCCCGATCTTAGCCCCTCTGCCCTTCGGGTTCGCGCGGGCACGTTGTTTTCTGCCGTGCATGGGGTTGTTCAACTGTCGCTGCACGGGCGCTTTGTGGGCACGCCCCCAGAGCTTTTGGCCTCCGAAGTGCGTGCCCTTATAGATGCGATGAGTCGAGGGACCCATTTGGCCGTTCCGGAACAATAGCCTAAGGATTAGGGATTGGTGCCTGCCTCGCGTCTGCGAACCAAGATGCGGGATGATCACGCCCGTCCTTGTGCTCCATTGGACTTCCCGGCAATGGTCGTTGGGGCAAGGGCAGGCACGACGACGCCCGATCTTCAATAACGGCCCCGGCCCTTCGCACTCGCGCAGATTGACGTCTTCAACAATCGTCACTGCCGCCGTCGAAGCATCGGGGCCCAATATGCGCACGCTTTGGGGCTCCATAAGGCAGGAGCACGGCGGCACGGGTCTCAGGCCGCGGGCACCAGCCGGATATCCTCCAGCGCGAAGCCAAGATGCAGGGTATCGCCCATCCGAAACGGCTGCGGCTGCGGCGGTGTGATGGCAAAGATCGACCCCACCGGCGTTACCAGCGTGTATTGCACCGAATTGCCCAGATAAGCGGCATAGCCGACCTCCACAGGCAGAGTGTCCGGCGCAGCATCGCGCGATAGCCTGACCTGATGCGGGCGCAAGACCATCTTGGCTGGCCCCGTCACTGCACTTGCCACGGGCAATGTCATACGACGATCAAGCAAGGCAATCTCGGTCTGCGCACCGGCCTTGGTGATTTCAACGTCAATCAGGTTCGCATCCCCTATGAAATCCGCAATAAACGCCGAAGCCGGGCGATCATAAAGATCCGCGGGCGAGCCTTCCTGCGCGATCTCGGCATTTTTCATCACGATGATCCGGTCCGAGACCGCCATAGCCTCTTCCTGATCATGGGTCACATACACCGCCGTGAGGCCAAGCCGCTGCTGGATCTGGCGGATTTCCTCGCGCACATGGCGGCGCAGTTTGGCGTCGAGGTTGGACAGGGGTTCGTCCAGCAACAGAACCTCCGGCTCCAGCACAATGGCCCGCGCCACGGCCACGCGCTGCTGCTGCCCGCCTGACAGTTCAGACGGCAAGCGCCCGCCAAAACCTTTGAGGCCGACCAGCTCCAACCCCTCTTCCGCTTTCGCATGCGCCTGCTCCTTCGGGATGCGCTTGACCGTCAACCCGTAAGCCACGTTTTCCAGCACGGTCATATGCGGGAACAGTGCGTAGGATTGAAACACCATCGACACCCGCCGATAGGTGGCGGACAGGGCGGTCACATCCTCGCCGCCGATCAGGATCTTGCCCTCGGTCGCGCTTTCCAGCCCTGCAATCAGCCGCAGGGTCGTGGTCTTGCCGCAACCCGATGGCCCCAGCAGGGTCACCAGCGTGCCGGGGGCAATATCCAGCGTCAGGGGTTTCAACGCCACCACGTCGCCAAAACGCTTGGTGACGGCTTCAAAGCGAACGGAACCTTTGGTCATGCTGCTCTCCGGCTTACGGGGTTTCAATGCGATCGGCGCGGCGCAGTTTGCGGCGGCCAATCAGCAGTTGCAGGGCCAGAATGGCCAGCAACATGGTGACAATCAGAACGGCGGCATAGGCGATGGCGATGCCAAACTCGCCATTCTCCACCCGGCCCACGATAAAAGAGGTCGCCATGTTGTAGCGGGCCGAGACAAGGAAGATCACCGCGGACACAGATGTGATCGAGCGCACGAAACTATAGGTCAGCGCGGCCAAAATCGCCGGGCCCATCAGAGGCAGGATCACGCGGCGCAGTGTCGTCGCTGAATTGGCCCCCAAGGTGATCGAGGCCTCATCAAGCGACTTGTCCAACTGGCTCATCGCCGCGATCCCGCCCCGCACGCCCACAGGCATGTTGCGGAAGATAAAGACGACAATCAGGATCAACCCGGTGCCCGTCAGTTCAATCGGCGGGAAGTTGAACGCCATGACATAGGCCACGCCGATGACGGTGCCGGGAATGGCGAAGGACAGCATCGTTGAGAACTCGAACGCATCCTTGCCCGCGAATTTCTGGCGCACCAGAAGGTAGGCGGTGGCCAGACCGACGGCGGCGGTCAAGGGGGCCGCAATGGCCGCAATGGTCAGCGTCGTGAAATAGCTGTCCCAGGCCGCGCCCGTGAAATGGATGCCATTGCGGAACACGATCGAGAACGCCCGGCGGTAATGCTCCAGCGTGAAGGTGTGGTCATAGCCCCACAGCTTCACGAAACTGCCAAAGACGATCAGCACATAAAGAACCAGCGTGAAGGCCGCCCAAGGCAGCGCCACCAGATAGCATGTCCAGCGCAAGCCATCGTTCAGCGCGGCATGACGGCCGCTATCGGCCTTGCCGGTCACGGTCGCATAATTCTTGCGGCCCATCCATTTCCGCTGGGCGATGAAGACGCTCAATGTCATCGACAAAAGCGTGATCGACAAGATCGCCGCCTTCGCCGGATCGGCCACGGTGCCCACGATGGCGAAATAGATCTCGGTCGAAAGGACGTTGAAATTGCCACCCAGCACCAAGGGGTTACCGAAATCCGCAAGGCTTTCGATGAACCCCAAAAGGAAGGCGTTTGCCAGACCGGGCCGCATCAAGGGCAGGCTGATAAAGCGGAAGGTCTGCCAGCGATCCGCGTCCAGGGTCTGGCTCGCCTCCTCCATCGAGGGGCTGACGCCTTCGACCACGCCGATCAGAACCAGAAAGGCAATCGGGGTGAAGGACAGCATCTGCGCAAGCCACACCCCCCAGAAGCCATAAAGCCAGCGCGTTTTCTCCCAGCCGAAGGCATCGGCAAAGAACTCGGTCACGGTGCCGGAGCGTCCGAACAGCAAGATCAGCACAAGGCCGATCACGAAGGGCGGTGTGATGATTGGCAGGATCGTCAGCACCCGCAAAAGCCGCTTTGCCCCGAAATTCGTCCGGGTAAAGATCAGGGCGAAGGCGAGGCCCAGAAACGTCGTCCCCGTTGCGGTGGCCAACCCCAGCATCAGGGAGTTTGACGCAGCCCCGCAAAGCCCGCGCCCCGTCAGACAGGCCAGCGACCAGATCTCGGGCGCGAAAAAGCGCGGCAGGAATTCAGACAGGCCAAAGCCCGCACCTCCCTTCAGTTCAAACGCGCTCACAAGGATGAAAAGCATCGGATAGAAGACGAAGGTGGCGACCAAGGCGATCACGGCCCCGATCAGGCCAGTGATGAACGCATCCCCCCGCCCTCGGCCAAGGCCCGAAACGCCGGTTGTCAGCAAGAACAACAAGGCAGCGGCCGTGGCCATCGCGCCCGCGCCCATTCCGGGTTGGGTTGCCCCCTCAAACAGGCCAAACCGCGTGCCATTTCCCAGAATGACAAGCCCTTGCCCCGCCATCAAGGCAAGCCCCAGCGCGCCCGCAGCCACAAGGCCCTGCGCCGTTTCAAGCTGGCCCCCACGCCGCATAAGCACCCCGCCCGCCACGGCAAACCCCACAAGCGGCCCGAACAGCCAGCCTCGCCCGGACAACGCAAAGATCAGCCCCGAGGCATCCTCGGCGAAAACCGTGCCAAGCCAGTGGAAGGACCAAAACCCGCCCGAGATCATGTACCAAGGCAGCAGGGTATAGCCCGCCAACCCGATCAGAAGCCAAAGCCCTGCCGTGCGCCGCATCACATCATTCCTGTCAGAAAAGGAATGGCCCGCCCCCGGATGTCAGGGGCGGGCCGGGACAGATTACTGTTCGAAGTTTCCGCCCTTGGATTTCACTTCAGCTTCCCAACGGGCCAGCAGACGCTCACGCGTTGCAGAGGATCCGTAGGTCGCGAAGTCATAGTCGATCAGCTTCACACCCGCCATGTCCGGGGCATCCGGATCGGTCGCGGCACCGGGGTTCGAGGGGATGTTGAACACGCCCACCTCCAGCCCGCGCGACTGCGCGTCAGCGCTCGTCACGTATTCCACCCACTTCTTGGCAGACTCCATGTTCGGCGTGCCATTGATCACCGACACCGCGCCAACCTCATAACCGGTGCCTTCGCAGGGCGAGATGATCTCCACCGGGAAGCCCTGCTTTTTCAGGTTGACCATGTCATGCATGAATCCAACGGCAATCGTCGTTTCACCGCGCGCCGCCATCTTGCCCGGAGCAGAGCCGGATTTGGTGTGCTGGTTCACGTTGGTGCCGATTTCCGACAGCAGCTTGAAGGCCTCATCCTCGCCGAACACCTGCGCCAGCGTCGCAAGCTGGGTGTAAGCCGTGCCCGAGGATTGCGGGTTCGAAACTGTCACTTCGCCCTTGTACTCAGGCTTTGCCAGATCGCGCCAGCAGGCCGGGGCGGGCAGGTTCTTTTCGGCCAGCACCTCGGTGTTGTACATCATGCCCAACAGACCCACATGCACGCCAACGGCCTTGCCGCCAGACATTTCGGCCATGTTCTGCGCCCAGCCCAGCAGACCGGAGGTATCAACGCCCGAGGCCACGGTCAGCCCTTCGGCGGCGGCGATCAGATGGGGGTCGCCCGTGCCGCCCCACCACACATCAACCTTGGGATTGCCCGCCTCGGCACGGATCTGCGCCAGAACCTCGCCGGTGGATTTCCGCACGATTGCGGTGTCGATGCCGGTATCAATCTTGAAATTCTGCGCCATCAGATCGCACCACGCCTGCTCGTTCGAGCAAACGACGTTCAGGGTTTGCGCGAATGCCGATGTTCCGTCCAAGCTGGCGGCCAGCGCAAGCGCGCTGATTGTAAAAGCCTTCATTTTGTCTCCTCCCATTTTTTCCACCGCCTTTGGGGTGGGCTGCCCCAAGCCTGACATGGCCAAGCCCGATCAGGCGAGAGGCGCTGACGTTAACAAGATGGCCTCAGGCCAGTATTTGATGAACAATGTTACAAAACCGGCCTTCCTCCTTAACCGTTGAAACCCTTTGAGCGATTGATGATTGCGGGGTTTCGGCCATGATGGTCGGGGGAGGACAGATAAGATGGAGCGCAAAGCAGCGCCACAGGACGGTTTGGATCCTCCGAACGGTCCCGTGGTGGCCATAATTGACGATGACGCCGACCTTCGGGCGACGGTTTCGGCCCTTCTGGCCGGGAATGGCTTTACCCCGCTGCCCCTGCCCGATGGGGCATCTTTCTTTGCGCTTGGCCCCCATCCGGCGGTTGATCTGGCCCTGATCGACCTGCGGCTCCGGGGGGAAAACGGGCTGACCCTTGCCATCCGCATCCGCGAGGCGCTGGATCTGCCCATCGTCATGCTGACCGGGCGCGGCGACGAGATGGACAAGATCATCGGCCTGGAAACCGGGGCCGATGATTACATGATGAAACCCTTCAACCCCCGAGAGTTGATCGCCCGCCTGCGCGCCGTTCTGCGCCGCAAGGGGCATCCGGCGATGCAGCCCACGGACCGGTCCTCGAACACGATCCGCGCCTTTGGTGCGCTGCGCCTTGACCTCACGCGGCGCGAATTGTTTGGCGCGGATGGCACCGAAATCCCGCTGACGAATGCCGAGTATCGGCTGCTGGAATATTTCCTGCGCAATCCCGGCCGGATCATTCCGCGCACGGAATTGCTGACCGAACTGGGCAATGACCTGTCGCAGTATATGGACAGGACGATCGACGTGCTGATCCTGCGCCTGCGCCGCAAGATAGAGGCCGTTCCGCCCAAGCCGCTGCATCTGCAAACGCGCCGTGGGCAGGGCTATATCTTCGTGCTCGGGGATCAACGGTGAAGCGGCTCAGCGTCCGCGCAAGGCTGCTTTTGGCGCTGGCACTTCTGGCGATTGCCACGCTGACCGTCGGGGCCGTCGCCTGGATGGCCTTGACGCGCGGCGAAGAACGGCTGGAGCGGCTGCATAACGAGACCCTCCTGGGCGTTGACAGGGCCTTGGCGCTGTCACGTCAGGCCGCCGATCTGGCAACGCTTGCCCCCTATCTTCTGACCCTCGACAGCCCGTTTCGGATCGCTCAGGAAGGGGCGCAGGCCATAGCGCTTGTCGATGCGATCCTGCTTGATCTGCCCGAAGACGGGCCCTTGTTCGCGATCATGGCGGAAACCCGCTCTGCAATTGTGGTTCTGGGGCGCGAAACCTCGCTGCGGGCCGGCCTGCGGGATCGAACCCTGCGTCTGAATGCCGAACTGGCGCGGGTGGAACGGCTTTTTGCGGCCCAGTCCGCCCGCCCATCAGCCCCTGTCGCGGAACGGCAGAACTGGCTTGTGTTGCAGCGCTTGGCTGCAGCGCTTCTGGGGTCTGGTCGCGCCGAAAACCTGATCGGCGTGGGCGAGTTCCAGCGCGAATATGTGTCGTTGTTCAACCGTTTCGGGCCGCAAGAGCCGCGCTTTGGGGCCGATCAACTTCGACGGCTGCGGGCCATCGCAGAGGGTCCGGACGGGTTGTTCGAACTCAGGCGGCTGGAACTGGCCCGCCAAATCGGGGCGGAGGCGGCCTTGGTTCGGATCCGGCAGGGGGCCGCAGCAGTCACCGCCCATTCCGCCGCGACAACAGCCGAGGCCCAGCTTGAGATCGCAACCGAACGCACGCGCACCACGACCGCCATCGCGGTGGCCAAATCGACGATCCTCGTGATTGGCCTTGCCAGTGCGGGATTGGCGCTGGCCGCAGCGCTTTATGTTTCGGGCTATGTCACCGCGAACCTGCGCGCAATCTCTGGGGCGATGGTGCGTCTGGCCTCGGGGGATCGTCAGACAAAGCTGCCGCGCGGCGAAGGTCAGGGCGATGAGATCGGCAAGCTTTTTCACGCCTTCCGCGTCTTTCGGGCCAATGCCCTGCGGCTTGACAGATCGCACCGCCAGATGGCGCAACGGACCGCCCTCTTTGACAATATGATGACCGGGATCAGCGACGGTGTCGCCATCCTGTCAGACCAAGGCCATGTCGTGGCCAGCAATGACCGGCTGGCGCAGGTGTTGCGGATCGACCCCTCTGTGCTGGCGGGTCGCCCGCGCCTGTCCGATGTGATCCTTGCCGCAGGCTGGCAATCCACCGAGGGGCCCAATGGCTTTGCGAGCTTGATCGCGCCCGATAATTTCCACGCCGAGCGGCGCGACAGTGCTTTGGCCGGAGGCGGCAGGGTCGTTCTGATCTCGGATGCGACAGAGCGGCGGCAGATGGATGACCGCCTGCGCCAGATCCAGAGGATCGAAGCCCTGGGCAAGGTTTCCGGCGAGGTGGCGCATGATTTCGGCAATATCCTGTCCACCATCTCGGGCAGCCTGCACATGATGGACGGCGCGCCGCCCGATCGTCAGATCACCCTGCGCCAGACCATTGGCAGCGCCGTCGATCTGGGTATCTCCCTGACGGGGCGGCTTTTGTCTTTCGCCAAGCGCCAGCAATTGGACCCCGAGACGGTGGATCTTGCGACCTTGGTCGAAGGGGTGGCGGATCTGGTGGGGTTTGCCTTGCGGGACGGGGTAGACCTCCGGATCGAGGCGGTCTCGGACCCGCTGCCGGTTCGGGTCGATCCCGGCCAATTGGAAAGCGCCTTGCTGAACCTGTGCCTGAACGGCGGGCAGGCGATTGAGGGCGAAGGCTGCGTCACGATCAGGCTCGGGCGCGACGGCGATCAGGCCGTGATCGAGGTGATCGACACAGGCTTCGGCATGGCCCCCGAAACTGCTGCACATGCGATGGAGCCGTTCTTTACCGCCCGCGCCGATGGCACCGGCACCGGGCTGGGGCTTGCGATGGTTTACGGGTTCATCCGCCAATCCGGCGGGGATATCCACATCACCTCCGCTCTGGGTCAGGGTACGACCGTTCGTCTCACCCTTCCCCTACATAACGGCGCGGATCACGCCCCCCCCTGCCCCCTTGGCCGGGTGCTTCTGGTCGAGGATGACGCCGCCGACCGGGCCGCCGCCGTGGCGCTGCTCTCGCCCGCCGCAACCGCGCTGGATCTGGCCGACAATGCCGACAGCGCCCTTGAAAGGATCGCCCGGCCGGTTGACCTGATCGTGACGGATCTGTCGCTCCGGGGCCGGATCGAAGGCTGGCACATCGCAGAGGCCACCCTGACCCGCTGGCCCGAGAGCCGCGCGCTCGTCGTCTCTGGCCATCTGCCCCAGATCGACCCCTTGTCCGCCCGTTTTCCGGGGCGGATTGCCACCCTCGCCAAACCCATGACAGCGCAAACCCTTGCGGCAGCCCTGTCGGCCCTCAATCAGAAAGCCCCCCCTGATGCCCATTCCCCCCGGTTTCACGCCTGAGGCAATCCTCTTTGACTGTGATGGCACGCTGCTGCTGACAGCCGATCTGCATTTTGAGGCCATCGCAAAGGCCGCAGAGGCCCAAGGTGCCAAAATGGGCCGGGATTGGTACATGTCCCTGACGGGGATGGGGCGCAAAGACCTCTTTGCCCGTTTCGCCAGCGATTTCGCCCTGTCGCTGGATGTGCCAAGACTGATCGAAGAGAGCATCGCGATGACCGTTGCCCTCGCCCCCCGCGCCGAGGAAAACCCCCCGGTGGCCCAGATCCTCCGTGCGGTCTCGGGGCGGCTTCCACTGGCGCTTGTCACCAATAGCGAGGCCCCAATTGCCGGCTCCTTTCTGGCGGCAACCGGGTTGGCGGACCTCTTTGACACGATCCTGACGGTTGACTCAGCGCCGAAACCAAAGCCCGCCCCGGATCTTTACCTCCTCGCCGCCCAAAGGCTTGATGTTCCGATCACCCGCTGTCTGGTTCTTGAAGACAGCGCCCAGGGCATCGAGGCCGCGCATCGCGCAGGGGCCTCTTGCCTTGATGTCCGGGAGCCGGGCTGGGCCGACATCTGCCACAGAAGTCTCGACCACATGGGCCTCGCCCCCTTGGCCGCGCGATAGCTGGCCGGACCCGTCGGGCGCTTCGCGGCGACCTCATTCAACCGCTTGGCCAAACACGGCTATCGCCAATCCCAAAAGAACCAAGGGCGCAAAAAGCATCAAGCGCGGCATGTCGCGGCACCGCCATGCCCTTAGCGCGGCGATGGTGGCCTGCAACGCATAATAGGCCGCAAACGCCCGCGACGCGTAGCTGATGATCTCAAAGATATTCGACGTCCAGGTCAGAAACAGCCCCGCAGCAACAAGCACCGCATAGGCCAGCCGGGGCGGAATGCGGTTTTTGCTGACCTCTGCGATCAGCCCGCCACAGCCGCTTGTGTCCGCGACAGCCGCGCTGAACTGTGCGCTCAACGCTGCACCGACAAGCAGCACGGGCAAGATGGGGGCCACGATCTGCATCATGTCGATGATCGAGGTTTCATCCAGTTTCATCGTGCCGGGGGTGAAGGCATAGGCCAGAAGCAGGATGTAAAGCATGTAGATCGCAGTCGATATGATCTGCGCCAACCGCATCGATTTAATGCGGGTTTGGGCATCGTAATCATCCCCCAGATAGCGAGACGTCTCAAACCCTTGCACGGTGACGATCAATCCAAAGATCAATGTAAGCGCGGGCCAGCCGGAGCTGTTGGCCGGATTGAACGTCAGCGCATCCCGCTGAACTGTCTCGCCGAAATGGACCACAAGCCCGCATAACAGACCCGCAATTATCGCCAGCTTCAGGCCAACCGAAACCTGTTCCATTCGCTCCAGCGCCGCAAAGCCCTTGGTCCAGCCGACGATCAGGATCAATACGAAGATTGCGGTCGTAAGAAGCCTTGCGTTGTACGCATCATTCAGGGTGGTCAGGCTGACAGCAAATGACCCAAAGAGGTTCAGATAATAGGCCACAGAGATGACATAGGCAAAGGCCAGCACCAAAGAGGCCAGCGGCTCCATCCGGTCAACCACGGCGGGCCTTCCGGCGCCGACCTCGATGCGGTCGATATTGTACCGGATAGCACCCCCGAATGCATAAGCCACCGACACCAAAGACAGCATGACCAAGGGCGCATAAAGGCCGAAGGTCACATCAAGAATGGGGCCAAGAACCAGAAAACCACTTCCGATGATCGAGGCCAGCGGGGTAATGGTGGCCCGCCAAAGCTTCGCCTTGGCAAGCGGCGGGTATAACAACAGCCCCCCACAGAGCACGACAGTTGCCAAAATGGTTGCGTTTAGCATTGTCGCTTCGGCCTCATAACTCTTCTGCCCTCGGACCGGCGTCAATCCCGACCGTCCCGCGCAAGATGACCGCCTTTGGCGTTATCGTCCATGCCCATACAAAACCATCCCGCACAGTCGGGGCCACAGGCCAAGGAGGGCTTGGTCAATATCATAGCGGCGGACGACAGGGCGTGCTGTGAAAAGGTCAAACCGCTCCCAGATCAGCAGGGCGCGCCCCCGGCATGATGATTTTCACATCACCCGCACCGCAGGTGCCGCCTGCCGTAGGTCAAAGGCCGCCCCCGAAAATCTGAACCGCAGGCCAAACGATGCCGCAAGCCTTTTGCTGCCCTTGCCCGCAACGTCTGCGCCTTCCTGACGGGGCCGAATTTCGCTATCGAGGGCGGGATGCTGCTTTCGCATCCGTCGGCGGTGATGATGCTTGGGGTCCCCACCTTCGCCCCAGCCCCAGCCCGCTGCGCTTACCAATGCCGACGCGCCTTGACGCACGGACCGACAGGATACTTGATGATGCGCTTTCTTGCGATTGGCGAATGTATGGCCGAGCTTGCCCCCTCAGCCACGCCCGGCGACTATCGGCTTGGCTTTGCCGGGGATACGTTCAACACCGCTTGGTATCTGGCGCGGCTCTGGCCAGAGGTTGCTGTCTCGTATTTTACCGCCATCGGGAGCGATGCGATGTCCACCCAGATGCTTGTGGCCATACAAGCCAGCGGTATCGACACAAGCCATGTGCAAAAGGTGCCGGGCCGCTCCGTCGGGCTTTATCTGATCTGCCTGACCAACGGAGAGCGCAGCTTTTCCTACTGGCGGGGGCAATCCGCCGCCCGCTTGCTGGCCGATGACCCGGAGGCCCTGGCCTCGGCTGTGGCAGGCGCTGATCTGATCTATTTCTCGGGCATCACCTTAGCCATTCTGGAAGAGGCCGGTCGCGCGCGCCTTCTCAACGTCCTGAAATCCGCCCGCACCGCAGGCAAAACCATTGCCTTCGACCCCAACCTGCGCCCGCATCTGTGGTCTGACCCCGCGCAGATGACCAAGGCCATCATGCAGGGTGCCGCCGTCAGCGACATTACCCTGCCCTCGTTCGAGGATGAGGCCCGCTGGTTTCAGGACAAAGACCCCGAGGCCACGGCAGATCGGTACACCAAGGCCGGGGCTTCAACGGTGATCGTCAAGAACGGGCCGGACCCCGTGCTGCATGATCAGGCGGGGGCAAGGGGGCGCATCCCTGTCCCGCCTTTGACGCATATTGTGGATACCACCGCAGCGGGGGATAGTTTTAACGCGGCCGTTTTGGCGGGTCTCATCTTCCAAAAGCCGCTGGGGGAAGCCGTGCTGCAAGCTTGCCAATTGGCGGGGCAAGTTGTGCAGGGCAAGGGCGCATTGGTTCCCGTCGAACGGCTCCCTTAACCCTGCCTTTCAAAGGCCCGCCCCTAAGGGTCGATCCTGCATGTTCGGCGCGGGCATGGTCACGGCGCGAAGAAGCGGCCCTAACCCGCATCCCCTTTTTTCATCGCGATCAGCATTCTGTGCTTGGCCCGGTCCACATGCCGCCAATGCGCCGCCTGCGCCCGGTCCGCATCGCCCGACGCCAGCGCATTCAGCATTTCCATATGCTCGCGGTTGGAAACGGCAAGCCCGCCCCCCTGCACCAGACCTTTCGCCCGAAACAGATGCATCGTCTTGACCAGCCGCCGATACTCGCTGATCAGCGCCCGGTTGCCCGAGGCCTCGACAATCGTGCGGTGAAACTCAAGGTTCAGCGGGTAGTATTTGTCGAAATCCGCCGTTTCGGCATAATGCCCCATTTGCTGCACCAGATCCGAAAGCCGCGCCAGCAGCTCATCCGTCATTTTCTGGGCGACAAGCCGGCCCGCCAGCCCAAACAAAGCGCCCCGGATTTCATAAATCTCCAGCGCCTCATCAATGTCCAACTCCCGCACGAACACGCCGCGATTGCGGATCACCTCCACATAGCCCTTCGCCTCTAGGCTGCGGGTCGCCTCACGCAGCGGCCCCCGGCTTGTGCCAAACCGCGCCGCGAGGTGAATTTCGTTGAGCCGTTCCCCCGGAACCAACTCCCCTTCCGTAATCAACCGTTCCAGCTCTTTTTCAAGCGCGCTCGTCAAGGAGGACGATTTCAGAATGCTCAGGTCGTCGGTTTGAAGGGTCATTTCTGCTCCGGGCAGGAAGTGTCAACTGTATACAATCATAATCAGAACGGCTTTTCACACAAGAGAGCAACACCAAGGTTGCAACGCAAGTCCGGTTTTCCCGCGCGACATCGTCGCTAAAGGCCGAAAGCCGCCCGCTCTGCGGTGTCGAGTTGTGCGATCAGACCCTGCTCCCAATGCAGATATAGGCGCGATGCGGTCAAATCACCATCGTGGCGACCATGGGCAAACCAAACAAAATCGATCAATTCATCAGAATTCGCGGGCTCGCTGCTGGCCACGGATGCAGCCCCGGCGGCGATCAGGGCCGGATAGCCCCCCTTGACCGCGAAAATACGGTTATGGCCCGCTGCACGCAGATCGCCCGCAGCCAAAGCCGCTTTGGCCTCTGTCTGCGCGATCAGAAACACAGGTGCGTCCACCCCCTTGCAAAGGGCAGGCAGGCGGGGCCGAACCGCCCAGATCGCCCCCGCAACATGGCCCTGCCGAAACGCGGCAGAGGGCCGCAGATCCACCAACTGGCCCCGCCCGTCTTGGGTCTCCCGCAGGGCAAGGGCCGGGTCCACCTCTGTCACCGGCTGGTCGGGCAGGCGCGCCGGGATCGGAAGCGCCGGGATCTGACGGGCCGAGGCATCGAGCGGCAGAACAAACACCTCATAGCCCAGCGCCCGCAGCCAATAGGCCGCAATCGCCGCTCGCAACCCCGGATCATCGCCAAGGATCAGCCGCGCTTGGCGCACCCCGACCCATTGGTCCGTCGCCTGAACCAATTGCCCCGACAGCGCGGGCGTGAAAGCGGCCAGCGGGTGCGCCTTGATGTCCTCGGGCGCGCGCAGGTCAAAAAGATAGGTTGTCCGGCCCGCCTCTGCCCGCATCTCAATGGCGGTTTGCGCGGCAATCACCGGGATCCCCTCCCGTTCCAGCAAGGCCAAGGCCCGCGCCTTGGTCGCCACGCGGGCCGCCCCGGTCAGGTCCGGAAAGGGCTGAGGTGCCGCGCCACGCTCCAACCTTTGCCCGGCCAAGGCCCAACCTTGGGTGCCATTCTCCAGCGCGAAAACCTCTCCGGAAATCCCGGCAAGGGTCAGGCCCACCGTGCCGATGAGGCTGCGCGTGCGCCCCGCACAGGTCAGCACAACCGGGCCGCTTCCCGTGACCGCCGCGTCAAACCGATGCGCCAACTCTCCATTCGGCAGGCAAACAGAGCCCGGAATACGCATCTTTTGGCATTCTTCCGGCGGGCGGCAATCGAAAAGCTGAACCTCCCGCCCCGCGTCGCGCCATGCGATCAGGGTCTCAGCCCCGATCCTGCGGGGTTGAAACCGATGCTCCGCCAACTCCCCCAGCGTTTTGGAGGGCACATTGACCCCTTTGAACAGCGTGAACCCGGCAGCGGCCCAGCCCCGAACCCCCTCCCGGATGGCCGAGACGTCAGAATAGCCCATCCGCCGCAGCGCCACAGCCGACCGCTCGGCAATTCCGTCCCCGCCGTCAATCAGCAGCACCGGCACATCCAACCGGGGCACCAGCGCGCCGACCGTCAGCTCCAACCGGCTGTAGGGGCAAGGCGTTGCAAACAGCGGATGCCCATCGGCGAATTGCCCCGCCTCGCGGACATCCAGAAAAGCAATCTCGCCCCCCGCATGGAGGGCCTCCTTGGCGGCAGGGGCGGACAGCCAGTTTACCATCTTGTTCATGTCCCGACTTGGAAGGGTGATGGCGCCCGCCTTTTGCAAACGCCGCAGAAGCGCCCGCTACGCGCCAAGGCCCCGCAGTGCGACAGCCGAGAACGGCCGCTCCGCACCAAAGAGCCCGGTTGCGAAATCGGCCAGCGTTTCGGTCGCGCTGTCTTTACGCTCTGCAAAGACAAGGTTGGCGCGGGCCTTGCGCAGGATATCATCGCGGCTCATCGGTTCGCGGGTGCCGCCGCGCATCTGGGCTTGGCGTTCCTCCACGATGCGCCCATCCATCAGTTCGGCGCGGATATGCCCGGTGTAATTGCGCGGATATTCGTTATCAGGGTCAATCACATAGCTGACTTTCGCCGCCAGCGCCAAGGCGCGCGGATCGGTGACGGCTGCATCCGTGAACTGCGCCAACCCCGCATCCTGATGGATCAACCCCGCCGCAATCGTATAGGGGGAGGAGAATTTCGCCGCATAGGCCGTGGGCGGGGTCTGCTTGAGGCTCAACGGCTCCCACAGACGGTGAACCGTGCCTTCGCCCACCTCGCAAGTGATGGCCTTGATGTCTTCGGGCCGGATCCCTTTCTGGGCCAGACGGACCGCGCAATCAATGAAAGGCTGGGTCATGGTGCCACAGGCATAGGGCTTGAAGGCCACATTCGCGGCCTCCCACCTTTGGCCCAAAGCACTGGTCAGCAGGTCAAAATCCGGGGTGATAGAGGGGGCGAAAGCGGCGTAAAGCCCATGCGTTCCCTCAAAGACACTGCGCGGCCCGCGAAACCCTGCGGCCCCCATCTGGGCCGCCCGGATCCCCGATTGCGCGGCCCAGCCCGGATGCATCCGCTTGGTCCAGGTGCCATCCGCCAGATATTCGATGATCCCCGAAGACATCGAGGCCGCAACCCCCAGCGTGTCGCAGATCTGATCCGGTTTCTGCCCCATCGCATGGGCCACCCCGGCAGCAGCCCCCATGCAGCCCAAAATCGCCGTCGGATGGAACCCGGCGGAATGAACCGCCTTACCCGCAACTTGCCCCAGACGATTGGCCACCTCGATCCCGACAACCATGCCCCGCATCACAGCCGCCGCAGAAAGCCCCATGCTTTCCCCCGCCGCAAACAGCGCCGGCACCACCACCACGCCGGAATGGACAGGGCAGCCCTCATAGGTGTTGTCGTAATCCTCCCCATGGCCGCAGGTGCCGTTGATCACGGCGGCAGAGGATGCCTCAAACCCCTGCTCCAGCCCCCAGACCGAACAGCCCCCCCGCTGATCGAAAGCCTTGCGCGCGGCCTGCCCGTAATCGGTGTCCAGCGCGGCAATGGTCAGACCGACCGTGTCGATCACCGTATCCTCCGTCGCGCGGCGCGCATTATCCGAGATCTCGGCATCCGCAAGCTGGGCGATCCAGTCGGCCAGCTTTTCAGAAACAGTGGAGGCAGGGGTCATAACGCGTCCTTTCAAAGGGTCAGTGTCGGAAGTCGGCCATGGCGGCCAGATCGGTCTGCGCGCCAAGGCTTTGACAGAAACCCAGAAGGCTTTCCGCCAAGCCCGGATCCCAGCCGCCATAAGCCGCGTTTGAGCGGAACTTGGTCAGAATCTCGGCATCCGTCAGCGGCTCATGCTGGCCGCCCCGCATATGCGGCTGGTGATAGCTCAGGGTCTTGCCCGAGGTCAGTGTGACCCGCATATCCCCGGTGTAATTGCGCGGATAGTCGTTGCCGGGGTCGATCACATAGCTGATCTTGGCCGCCAGTCGCAGCAGATCCGGGTCCCGCACCTTTTCCTCATCGAATTGGGCCAGCCCGGCATCGCCCTCCACCACGCCCAAAGCCATGCAGAACGGCATCGAGAATTTCGCCGCATAGCCCGAGGGCGGGCGCTGTTTGTCGGCCAGAGGCTCCCAGAGCCGATGCACAAGCCCCTCTCCCGTGGGGCATAGAATGCTGGCGATGTCTTCGGCCCGGATACCATCGGCGCGCAGCCGCCGGGCGCAATCGATATAGGGGTGGATCATCGTGCCGCAGGCATAGGGCTTGAAAACGATCCGCTGAAAATACCACTCCGCGCCCAGCCCCTCTGTCAGATGGCGGTAATCCGGCGTGGCGGTCGGCGCGAAAGCCTTGAAAAAGTTGTGCCCGCCCTCGAACACCGTGCGCGGCGCGAAAAAGCCGGACCGGGCGATCATCGCCGCGCGGTAGCCCGATTGCGCCGCCCAACCGGGATGCAACCGCTTGGTATGCGCGCCATCGGTCAGATATTCGATGATCCCCGACGACATGGAGGCCGCAACCCCGAACGAGGCGGCGATCTGTTTGGCGGTCATCCCCAGAGCCACGCCCACCCCCGCCGCCGCGCCCAAGGGGCCGATGATGCCGACAGGGTGAAACCCCGCCTTGTGGCTATGGCCGGGGGCGACATGATTGATCCGGCAGATCGCCTCCAGCCCCGCGATGATCCCCAGCAGCGTCTGCGCCCCCGACAGATTGTGCCGCTCTGCCGCCGCAAGAACCGCCGGAATAACCATCGCCCCCACCCGGATCGGCGCGCCCTCCAGCGTGTCGTCAAAATCCTCTCCGTGAATGGCCACGCCGTTCACAAGCGCCGCCCCTGCCGCATCCAAGCCGCCCGGATGCCCGATGGCCGTGCAAGGCCCGCTCGCATCCAGCGCCGACAAGACCTGCGCGATATAGTCGGTCTTGCGCGCCGAAAGGCACAGGCCCATCGCGTCCACAAGGTCCCGGATGGCGATGGCCTGCACCTCTGTCGGCACATCCGACAGACGCAGCCCCGCCAGAAAACCCGCAAAGCGCTCCGAGGCGGTTTCTTCCAGTCTGATCGTCTCGGCCATAGCGGTACCCCCTCCCCCCGGTGCGCCCTCCTCTCGGTGCCGTCACCATTCCACCCAGATTTCAAACTGTCAACAATTGACGATTTGCACTTCGGCGATCATTGTAGCGCGGACCGCCCGGATCGCCGGGCCAAACAGGGGGCAGATATGACAACGACAGCACAGCAACCGCTCGCAGGGCGCGTGGCCATGGTCACGGGGGCCTCCCGCAGGATCGGTCGCGCAACGGCGCTTGGCCTTGCCGAAAATGGCGCGGACCTGATCATCACCGCCCGGAGCGCCCGAGATGAGATCGACGCCGTAGCCGCAGAAATCCGCGCCATGGGCCGGCGCGCGCAGGTGGTGATGGGCGATGTCACCGATGAAGCCGAGGTCACCCGCATGGCGGGAGAGGCCCGCTCCGCCTTCGGGCGCGTCGATATTCTGGTGAATAACGCAGCGATTCGCCGCCAGTCGCCTTTGCTGGACATGAGCCTTCAGGAATGGCGCGAGATTCACTCGGTCATTCTGGACGGAGCCTTCCTGATGACCCGCGCCATCCTGCCCGCGATGCTGGAAAACCAGTTCGGCGTGATCCTCAATATCGGGGGCGTCACCGGGCATATCGGGGCGGTGAACCGCGCCCATGTCTGTTCGGCGAAGGCGGGGCTTGTCGGCTTCACAAAGGCGATTGCCGTGGAATTCGCGGATCGCGGGATCACCGCCAACACGCTTGTGCCCGGCAAGATCGGCGGCCAACGCTCTGCCACCTCTGGCGCATCGCCGGCTATGTCGAGCGAGATCCTGCTGGGCCGGGAAGGCGAGATTTCCGAGGCCGCCGGAATGGCCGTGGCCCTCTGCCTGCCCCCGGCCCGCTTCATGACGGGCCAGACAGTGCATATCTCGGGCGGTCTTTATATTCCGTAAGTCTTTTGGGTCCCAAGACTTAGAGGCCCCTGACCTTCTCAGGGGCCCAATCCGTCACGCCCCCGACAGGGACAAAAGCGGGCGCAACGCCCGGATGTCCGGCATCTCTTCGATCTGGCGCAGCGCCTCGATCAGCGCCGAGGTCCGCGCCCCCCCAAGGATCGGGGCCATCAGGTCATGCGCCTTGGCCTCGACCTGCGCTGCCGCCATCGGATTGTCGGGCGTGCCAAGAACGGCCCTTGTATGGTGGCGCAACTGCCGCCCGTCTTTGGTCGTGATCTCGATGATCGCCTGCCTTGCGGGGCGGGCGATGGTCAGCTCCGGGCTGGGAACCGCTTGAAATCGCTTGCGAAGCTCCAGCAGCTCCGGGTCCTGCATCCGCTCTGCATCATGCGAACTGGCAAAGCTCACCCCGCCATCGACCAAGGCCAGCGCCAGCAGATGCTGCAAGCAAACATCCGGCATATCGCGATTATCGACGATCGGCAGGCGGTCATCGGGCATCGTTGCGCGCAGGCTTTCCACGTCAGCAGCCCTGATCCCCTCGGCCTCGATCAAGGCCATGACCGAATCCAGCGCCGCCTGAATGGGCGATCCGACGCACCATTTCTTGATCGAGGCCGCAAGGATTTCATAGCGCTCCCCCAGCCCCTCAGCCAGCAAGGCCGGGTCAGGATTTTCCCCAAAAGCGCTGAGGTAAGACATCTCCCCCGTCAAAGCCTCCCCGCAGCCCGATGCGCCAGAGGCCACGAAAAGCGCCCCGAAAACCCCGTTCCGCGCGCCCATCCCACCAAAATCAAACGCCTTTTCGACATGCTCCTTGTCGCGGTTCCAATAGGCGATGCCCGAGGCCTGCTGTGTCGCGTAGGACAAAAGATGCTCGCATTGCAGCGCATCCAGCCCGGCAAGCGCCCCGGCAGCGGCAGCCGCCCCGAAATTCGCGCCAAGGCAATGGGTTGAATGCGTCCCGCTGCGCGGCGCGGAAAAGCCCAAAGCCATCGTCGCCCGCGCCCCCACATCATAGCCACAGGCAATCGCCCGCAACAGCGCCTGGCCGCTTTGGCCCTTCAACTCGGCCACGGCGAGGGCGGCGGGCACAATCGCGCAGCCGGGGTGAAACCGCCCGCCCAGATGCGAATCGTCCGTCTCATCGGCATGGGCGGCCATGGCAGCGGTAAAGGCCGCATCAATCGCCGTGGTCCTCAGGTCCGTGCCCGGCACGCTGGCCTGCGCCGGGCCGATCTGGCTTTGTGCGAAGGCGATGGCGCGACGCCCCGCGCGCAGCCGCGTGCCGCTGATGATGGCCGCGATCGTATCCAGCAGGTGCAGCCGCGTGCGGGCCAGCACCTCGGGCGGCAAAGGCGTGTGGACGCTGCGGGCAATATGGGCGGCCACCCGTTTTGTCTGGCTGTCTGCAGTCACGTTGCACCTCGTTGTTTGGGCGGCTTCCACGGGGCGAAGGCCCCGGCCGGGATGGCCGACCTTCTGAAAAACCCGGCTCCGTGACAACAAAAAATTGTTGGCAGTTGACAATTAAAAATTGCGGACAGATGCTGAGCGCAGGAAAAATCCGGTCTTTGGCCGGGCTCATTCTAAGGGGGAGGATACCCATGACACTCAGTTTCCGTAAATTTGTGACCAGCGTGGCCGTTGCCGCGTCGATGGCAACGATGGCTCTGCCGGTTTCGGCTCAGACCTATCCGTTTGACAGTGTGGTGCTGACCACGCACTCATCTCCGGGCGGTGGCACGGATGTCTTCCTGCGGGAAATGACGCGCTATCTTGGCAAGTATCTGGGCGCGAATTTCGTCGTTGAAAACGTGCGCGGTGGTTCGGGCGCGAAAGCGATGGCCGATATCGCCACCGCCCCGGCGGATGGCGCGCGCTTTTATGGCACGACGCCCACCTTCATCAACACCTCGCTTCTGAGCCAGCCGGAATACACCTTCCGCGACATGTCCGGCGTGGCCAACGTGTTTCTGGACCCGCAGGTCGTGTTTGTGCGCGGCGCAAGCCCGTTCCAGAACCTTGGCGAAATCGTCGAGGCGTCAAAGGCAAGCGAAACGGCTGTGAAGTTCGGCGTGACGACACCCGGCTCGCTTGACCGCCAGGTGATGGAGCAGTTCAAGGCGATCACCGGCGCGCAAGGCCCCGTTGTGACCCATGACGGCGGCGGCGAGCTGCTGATCAGCGTTCTGAACGGCACGGTCGATCTTGGCATCGGCGAGATTCAGGAACTGGCCGCCCAGATCGAAGCAGGCGAAGTCCGCGTCATCACGACCTATACAAAGGAACGGCTTGGCAATATGCCCGATGTCCCGACCGCGACCGAACAGGGCATCGATCTTGTCGTGAACAAGTTCCGCGGCATCGCTGGCCCCAAGAACCTCCCGGATGAGATTTATGCAGCTTGGGAAACCGCCATTCAGGCCGTTCTTCAGGATGCTGAATTCAAGGAATGGTATGAGGCGCAGTCCTTGGTCCCCGCCTATATGGGCCATGTCGAATATGACGCCTTCCTCGCCGATTTCGCGACCGAGCAGGAAGCCTTCCTCAAGCAATATGGCATCATCCAGTAATCGGGTGGGTGGCGAAACCGGAAGGGAGCATTTCTGATGCCGCGTGATTTTTGGATTGGGATCGCAACCTTGGGTTTCGCCACCCTCTACTGGCTGGAGGCGGGCAAGATCCGCGTCAGCCCTCTCGACGGGCCGGTGGGGGCATCGGGCCTGCCGAATGTGCTCGCCTATGCGATGGGCGTGCTGTCCATCGCGCTGATCCTGCGGGCCTTGCTGGCCCATTTCCGCCCCATTCCCGGCGAGGCAGAAGCCGTCGAAACCGCGCCTCTGGTCGACCGGATGCGCCCCCATTTTCGGGCCATCGGCATGTTGGCCTTGGGCATCGGCTATCTTCTGGCCCTGCCCTTCATCGGCTATTTCCTTGCGATCATGGTGCTTTTGCTGGCCGTGTCGCTTTACATCGGGGCTGATCTGAACCTGCGCACCGCCCTTGTGGCGATCCTTGGCGCGGTGTCCTTTCACGTTCTGTTTGTCGAGTTCCTTCACATTCCCCTGCCCAATGGGCTTCTGATCGACGCCGTGCTGTCCGCCGGGTCGTCCTCAGGCAATTCATAAAAAGACCGGAGACCGGATATGGAAGGCATAGGCTACGCTTGGACGGCCCTGACCACGACGCCCGCGGCTTTCGCGGCGGTGGCGGGGGTGATCTGGGGCATCCTCGGGGGCGCGCTGCCGGGCATCTCGCCCTCGATCGCGATGGCGCTCCTGCTCCCCTTCACCTATTCGATGGAGCCGATCACCGCGATCGTCCTGCTCGCCGCGGTCTATGTCGGCGCGGAATACGGCGGGTCGATTCCGGCCATTCTGATCCGCACCCCCGGCACCAATGCCGCCGCCGCAACCGCCATCGACGGCTATGAGATGAAAAAGCAGGGCCTCGCCGGAGAGGCCTTGGGCATTTCCCTCGTGTCCGGCGTGATCGGTGGGCTGATTGGCTGGTTCTTCCTTGTGGTGCTGACCAAACCGCTGGCCAATGTGGCGCTTTTGTTCACGCCGCCCGCCTATTTCGCCCTGGGCGTGCTTGGGCTCAGCGTGATTGCCTCGCTGTCCTCGGGATCGCTGATCAAAGGGCTGATGGCCGGGATCGTCGGGCTGATGATCGCCACCATCGGCACAGACCCCTTGTCGGGCGTGAACCGCTTTACCTTCGGCTCCCCCGATCTTTTGGCGGGTATTCCCTTCATTCTGGTGATGGTCGGCGTCTTCGCCGTGTCGGAATTGCTGGAGCAAGCGGGAAAGCGCGGCTGGGCGCGGGCCACTGAAGAAGAGGCACAAACCCGCATCAAGCTGCCGAACTGGGCCATGATGAAACGCCTTCGCAAGCCACAGGCGATTGGCTCGGGCATCGGCCTCTTTGAAGGCTGTATGCCCGGCGCGGGCGGCTCCATCGCGGCTTTCATGTCCTATAACGAGGCGCGCCGCTGGTCCAAAAACCCCGAGGAATTTGGCAAAGGCTCGCCCGAGGCGATTGCCGCCCCCGAAAGTGCCAACAATACCGTCGCAGGCACCGCCCTCGTTCCGATGCTCAGCTTCGGTATTCCGGGCTCAAACTCCACCGCGATCCTGCTGGGCGGGCTGTTGATCCACGGGCTGCGGCCCGGCCCGCTGTTGTTCGAACAGAACCCCGATTTCATCTACGGGCTTTTTGGCGGGCTTCTGGTGGCGAATATCTCGCTCTTTTTCGTCGGGATCCTGATCCTGTCGCCCGCGATCTGGCTGGTGAACCGCCCCAAACCCTACCTGATGGCCGCGATCTATGCGCTGATCTTCTCGGGGATCTATTCGATCCACCACAGCCTGTTTGATCTTTACATCGTGCTGCTGGCAGGCGGCGTGGGCTATCTGATGCGGTTGATGGGCTTCCCGTTCCTGCCGCTCGTTCTGGGGCTGGTTCTGGGCTATCTGATCGAAAGCAACTACCGCCGCTCGCTGCTGCTGACCAATGGCGATCACAGCGTGTTCCTCAATGACCCGGTGTCGCTGGGCCTTCTGATCACCGCCCTTGTGTTCGTCGTCGGATCGGCGGCGCGCGATTACCAGACCGCCCGCAAAAAGCGGCAAGGGTCGGAAACCGCGGCCTGAGGGGCGAAAGCCCCCCGCGCATCTGCCCCCCTCGGCCAAAGGCTGGGGCCAAGACGAAAACACGGGGCCTGCCGCATCACCGCGCAGGCCCCGAACCTTGCCCAGCACGGTGCGACTGCGGGCCAAGACACCTATGCATAAGGTCCAGACATGAGCCACAGCCCCCTCCCCCCCCTGACGCAAACCATCGCGGCTTTCGTGGCCCAAACCGGGTTTGACGCCCTCCCCCCCGAAGCGACCCAGATCGCGAAACGCTGCATTCTGGACGGGCTTGCCGTGATGCTGGCCGGGGCCTCCGAACCCTGCGCCAAGATCATCCGGTCTTATCTGCAAGCCGTTGGCGGCACGCCCGAGGCGCTGGTTCTGGGCGCCGATCCTTTGCGCGCGCCCCTCCATCTGGCCGCCTTGGCCAATGGCGTGGCGGGCCATGCGCTGGATTGGGATGACACCGCCATGTCGCTGGAAAGCGACCGATCCGTTCTGATCCACCCGACGATGCAGCCGCTTTGCGCCGTCCTCGCCGTAGGGGGGCAGCAAGGCGCCACCGGGGCCGAGATCCTCGCCGCCTTCGTTCTGGGCTTCGAGGTGCAGGTGAAAATCGCCGAGGCAATTGATCCCGCCCATTTCACCGGCGGGCGCGGCTTTCATTCCAGCGGAACGATCGGCGTTTTCGGCGCTGCGGTCGCGGCCAGCAAACTCCTGCGCTTGTCAGAGCCGCAGATCACCCATGCGCTGGCCATTGCCGCGACCATGTCGGCGGGTCTGGGCGTGAACCATGGCACGATGTCAAAACCCCTGAACATGGGCCGCGCCGCCGAAACCGGGGTCACGGCCGCG
>JAQWYA010000108.1 GCA_029254215.1 Pseudorhodobacter sp.
CCTGCGCAAATGCCATCCGGCATCCCGGTGCGCCGGGCTAAAACGCGGATCAGGCCCAGCGCCCGGTCGGGGGAAAGCCCGGCGGCCTCGGCAATCGTGTCAAAGGCGAGCACGATCAGGCTGTCGCCCGTCAGCACGGCCAGCGGTTCGGAATAGGCCAGATGCACCGTCGGCTTGCCGCGCCGCATGTCGGCATTGTCGAAACAGGGCAGATCATCATGCACAAGGCTGGCGCAATGGATCAGCTCCAGCGCTACGGCGGCGGCATCCGACAGGGCGGGGCGGCTATCGCCACAGGCTTGGGCGACAGACAGAAGGATCGTGGGGCGGATATGTGCGCCCCCCGGCGTCACGGCATAGTGCAAGGCCTGTGCCAGACGCTGCGGAGCCTGCGGCCCCTGCGCCCGCGCGATCACCGCGCCAAGGGCGTTTTCGATCCGCGCATTCAATCCCATGTTTCGACCTCGCTTGCGGTTATGTGTCAATAATTTATTACACCATACTGTAAATCATACTGGACAGTTTGACGCCGCGAGTCAACAATCCACAGATGAGCAGAGGCATGGATCAGAAAGCCGTTGTGATCGGCGCCGGAATGGGCGGGCTTGCGGTTGCGATCCGGCTTGCTGCCGCCGGGCTGTCGGTGACCCTGATCGAGGCGGCAGGCGGCCCCGGCGGCAAAATGCGCAGCCTTCCCAGCATGGCGGGCCCGGTTGATTGCGGGCCGACCGTTCTGACGATGCGGGCCGTCTTTGATGACCTTTTCGCGCTGGCGGGCCAAAGGCTGGACGATCACCTCCGGCTTTTGCCGCAAACCATCCTTGCGCGGCATTGGTGGCGCGATGGCAGCCAGCTTGATCTTTTCGCGGATCCTGCCCGCAACAGTAACGCGATCGAGGCGTTCGGGGGCGCCTCTGCCAAGGCGGATTTCAAGCGGTTCGATGCGCTGGCCGCCGGGCTTTACCGGGCATTTGACGCGCCTGTCATGCAGGCCATGCGCCCGGATCTGATGGGGATTATCCGAAACACCATGGCAGCCCCCGGCCTGTGGCCCGCGCTGCTGCCGGGCCTGTCGCTGGAAAAGCGGCTGGCGCTGAGCTTTCGCGACCGGCGGCTGCGACAATTGTTTGGGCGCTATGCGACTTATGTGGGGGGCGCGCCAAACCTGTCTCCGGCGGTGCTGGCCCTGATCTGGCGCGCCGAGGCGGAGGGCGTCTGGGCGGTTGAGGGTGGAATGCAGCGGCTGGCGGCGGCGCTGGCTGACTTGGCAGCGGGGCTGGGCGTCCGGCTGATCTATGGGCAGGGCGTCAAGGCGATCACCCGCCAGAAAGGGCGCGTGGCCTCGGTCACCTTGGCGGATGGCAGCAGCCTGCCCTGTGGTCATGTGGTGTTCAACGGCGACCCGCGCGCGCTGGAGGTTGGCCTTCTGGGGCAAGCCGCACAACAGGCGGTGCCGAGAACGGCCACCACACCGCGCAGCTTGTCGGCATGGGTCTGGGCCTTTGCGGCAAAGGTTTCGGGTCCTGATCTGGTGCATCACAACGTCTTTTTCGGGGCCGATCCGAAGTTGGAATTCGGCCCGATTGCCAAGGGACAGATGCCCTTGGACCCCACGCTTTACATCTGCGCGCAAGATCGGGCCGCGGGGCAGCACCCCGAAGGGCCAGAGCGCTTTGAGATCATTATGAACGGGCCAGCCGACCGGCCCCTAGAGGCCGGAGAGATTGACCTATGCCGCACTCGCACCTTTCACACGCTGGCGAAATTCGGGCTGGAGTTCGACCCGGCCCCAGAGGCGCAGGCGCTGACGACCCCGGCCGGGTTCGCGGCGCGCTTTCCGGCCTCTCAGGGGGCGATCTATGGGCGCAGCCCGCACGGCAGCTTCGCGACCTTCCAGAGGCCGACCGCCCGAACAGCCCTGCCCGGCCTTTATCTGGCGGGGGGCGGGGCGCATCCGGGGGCGGGGGTGCCGATGGCAGCCTTATCCGGCAAGCATGCGGCCGAGGCGATCTTGAGCGACCTTGCTTCGACCTCCACGTCGGACCGAACGGTTATGCGTGGTGGTATGTCGACGGGATCTCCGACGATGGGACAAAAGCGGTATCCGTAATCGGGTTCATCGGTTCGGTATTCTCGCCTTGGTATCGCTGGTCGGGGCGGCGCGATCCGGCAAACCATTGCTGCATCAACGTAGCCACCTATGGCCCCGGCGGGCGCTTTACCATGACGGACCGGGGGCGCGGGGCGCTGCGCCAGACGGCGGATGCGCTGACGGTCGGGCCAAGCCAGATGCGCTGGGAGAATGGCGCGCTGGTGATCGAGATTGACGAGATTTCATCCCCACCGCTTATCAGCCGCGTGCGGGGCCAGATCCGATTGATCCCCGAGGCGATCACGGGAGTGGAGGCGATGCTGACCCCGGACGGGGCGCATATCTGGCGGCCCTTCGCGCCCTCGGCCAGGATCGAGGTGGATCTGACCCAAGGCCATTCCTGGCAAGGCCACGGTTATTTCGATGCGAATTTCGGAACGGCCGCGCTGGAGGACGACTTCAACTATTGGACATGGGGGCGGTTTCCGCAGGCGGGCGGCGGGGCGACCTGCTTTTACGACGGGGTGCGGCGCGATGGCAGTACGCTTGCGCTGGGGCTGGCCTTTGACAAGGACGGCGCAGCGCGGGAAATCACGCCCCCGCCTGTGGCGCGCCTGCCCCGCACCGCTTGGGCGTTGCGGCGAGAAACGCGGGCCGATGCGGGCTTTGTGCCGCGTCAGGTGATGCCGATGCTGGACGCGCCGTTCTACAGTCGCTCTCAAGTCCGGACCCGGATCAACGGAGAGGTGACAACTGGCGTGCATGAGGCGCTTGACCTGCGTCGCTTTGCGCAGCCCTTGCTGAAGCCGATGCTGGCGGTGCGGGTGCCAAGGCGGCCCGGTTGGACCTTTCCAGATTAGGTGGCGTAAGCCGGGTTGCGCCGCAGAACCGACAGGTTCAGCGCAAAGGCAATGCTGACCCACAGCAGATAGGGCAGCAACAAAGCCCCCGCCAAAGCGTCGATCTGCCAGAAGGCGGCGCAGGTGGCGGCAACGGAAAGCCACAAAAGCCCGATCACGATCAGGGCCGTTCGCATCCGCCGCAAACCAAAGAAGATCGGCGTCCAAAGCGTGTTGAAGGCAATCTGCATGGCCCAGAAAGCCAGCGCCTGCCCGCTGTCAGGCAAGCCCGCGACCCGCATCGCGGCATAGGACATGAAAAGGTAAAGAAGCGTCCAAGTGACGGGAAACACCCATCCCGGAGGGGTCCATCGCGGTTTGGCCAGATCGTCGTACCAGGCCCCCGGCTCGAACATCGCGCCGGTTGCGGCGGCGGCCCCGCAAGCGGCCAGAAACGTCAGGAACAAACCCCAGTCCATCGCATAACCCCTTTTTCGGCCTGCAACAGTGCTAGGTCAAATCTCGCTGCGTTCCAAGCCCCGACGGCTGCGGTCCTGCGCCTCCAGCTGCGCAAAGACCGATAGCAGCGCCTCAGAGCGGGGCGTTGCCAGACGGCGGCGGGCCGTTGCCTCAACCAGAAACGCCACCTCGGGTGCGGGGGCCGCGTGCAATGTCGCCAGACGCGGCGTGACCAGCGTCAGCGCGCTGCGCGCCACCGAAAGCCCCAGCCATCCCAGCTTTTGGCGGGAGGTGGTGCGGGCGCGGCGGGTGATGCTGTCGTAATTGTTGCGCGCCACGCTCGCCCCGATACCGGCATAGACATGGCGGGCGGCAAAGATGCCGGGGCGGCAAGACACCGGCAGATCGGCAATCCCGGCCTCGGACCGGATGTAAAGCTTTTCCGCCTCGCGCAGCAGACGCCGGGTCAGGGTGCGGATCACAGGACTGTCCTGAGGTGCGCTCAGAAACGCTTCGGCTGAAAGCCCCATTTCGTCGAGCCAGTTCAGCGGCAGGTAAAGGCGGCCTGCCCGCGCATCCTCACCCACATCGCGGGCGATATTCGTCAGCTGCATCGCAAGGCCCAGATCGCAGGCCCGCGACAAGGCATCCGCCGAGCGGACGCGCATCAGCACGCACATCATCGCGCCAACCGCCGAGGCCACCCGCGCCGAATAAGACAAAAGCCCCGAAAGATCGCCATAGCGCGCGCCAACCGCATCCCATGCCAGCCCTTCAAGCAACGCATCCGGCAAGACGCGCGGCATCTCGAACTCTTCGATGATGGCGGTGAAGGCCCGGTCGGCGGGAGCATTGCGGGGGCGGCCCTGATAGGCAAGATCCAACCGGTCGCGCAGGGCCAGAACGGCGGGGGCCTTGTCGTCGCTGTCATCCACCGCGTCATCGGCCAGCCGGCAGAAGGCATAAAGCGCCAGCGCCGGGTCGCGCACCCGTGGCGGCAAAAGGCGCGAGGCCGCATGGAACGACAGCGACCCGGTTCGGATCGCCGCGCGGCAATGCGCCATATCCTGCGGGGCGATCATTCGGCGGCCATCCGCAGGCCGGGCCTTTCGGCGGCATCCGGCACGATCTGGCCCAGCACCTCGGCAGAGCCGATCACCCCCGGCAGACCTGCGCCCGGATGCGTGCCCGCGCCGACAAGATACAGACCCTTCGCCTCTTCGCTGATATTATGCGGGCGGAAGAAGGCCGATTGCAGGATGCGCGGTTCAATCGAAAAGCCGGAGCCGTTCGGGCTAAGGTAGCGGCTTTCAAAGCTGTTGGGGGTGAACACAAGCTGTTCGGTCAGATGATCGGACAGGCCGGGCAGAAGCCGCGCCTCCAACATTTTCTGGACCTTCTGGCGATAGGGCTCTGCCTCTGCCTCCCAATCGACGCCGTTCTGAAAGCCCAGATGCGGCACCGGCGACAGCGCATAAAACGTATCCCCCCCCTTGGGTGCGACCGAAGGGTCGGTCACGCTGGGGCGGTGGACATAAAGGCTCATATCCTCGGCCAGACGGCCTTTGATGAAGATATCGTTGATGTGATCCTTGTAGCGCGGGCCAACAAGAATGCTGTGATGCCCGACATCGGGCCATTTCAGCGCCGTGCCTTGCGTCCCGAAATACCAGACGAACAGCCCCATCGACCAGCGCGTCCGCTTGAGCCGGCGGGTCGTCCAGCGGCGGCGCGGATGGTTGCGCATCAACCGGTCATAGGTGTGGCCCGCATCGGCGTTCGAGACCACGACCCCCGCCCGCAGCACTTGCCCATCGGCCAACCGCACGCCCGAGGCAGCACCCTTTTCCAGCAAAATCTCGTCCACTTCGGCATTCAGGCAAATCTGTCCGCCCTGCGCCGCGATGACCTTCGCCATTGCCAAAGCAATCGCTGCCACCCCGCCCATCGCATAATGAACCCCGAACTCCTTTTCCAGATGGCTGACGAGGATATACATCGAGGTGACGTGAAACGGATCGCCGCCAATGAACAGCGGATGAAAGGACAGCGCAAAGCGCAGGCGCGGGTCGCGCACCCGCGAAGCCGCATGGGCGTAAACCGATTTATCGGCGCGCAGCCAAGCGAAGGTGGGCAGAACCTTGACCAGATCGACAAAGCGATGCATCGCGCGGCGACCCAGATCCTCATAGCCGAACCAATAGCGCTTTTCGCTATCGGCCAGAAATTTCTCATAGCCCTTCACATCGGAAGGGGAGAGCCGCGCCACCTCGGCCTTCATCGCGGCTTCATCCTGACGGGCGGTAAAGGTGGAACCATCGTCAAACCGGATTTCGTAGAACGGGTCGAGCGCGCGCAGATCCACATCGGCATCGAAATCCCGACCGCAAGCGGCCCAAAGATCGCGCAGGCCCTGCGGGACGGTCACAATCGTCGGCCCCAGATCAAAGCGATGCCCGCCTTTGGTGATGGACGACCCACGCCCCCCCGGCATATCCAGCTTGTCGACCACCGTCACACGGTAGCCCTTGGCCCCAAGCCGCATCGCTGCGGCAAGGCCACCAAGCCCGGCCCCGATCACAATCGCGTCGGGCTGGTCTGGGTCAGGGGGGATGGGCCTATGTGTCAACATCAGGCAACGATATACTGTCTAGTTGGATTTACAATACTTGGCTTAACAAAAGCGAAAACTTCCGTTTCCCTTTGCGCCTGCCGCAGAATCTGTCAAACTGACGTTACAGTTTTGAAGGGGCCTCATCATTCAGACGGTTACGCTCAGCCTTTTTCGCTTCGACAGCCTCTGGGCGCGGCTTTGGGTGCTGGGTCAGATGGGGGCGGCGCGCCTATCCTTCATGCGGATGCCCGAGGTCGGCTTTTGGAAGCTTTGCGGGTCCGGCACGGGAGAGGGATTCACCCCCAAACCAAACACCCGCGTCTGGGCGATTCTGGCGACTTGGCCCGATGCGGAAACCGCGCGCCGGTCGCTGGCTGAGGCCCCCGTCTATCGCCGCTGGCGCAACCGATCTTCCGAATGCTGGACGGTCTTGCTGCGCCCTGTTTCCGCGCGCGGCGCATGGGCCGGGGTCACGCCGTTTGAAGCCACTCCTGACACGGGGGGTAGCACCGGCCCCATCGTCGCGCTGACCCGCGCAACGCTGCGCCTGTCTACCCTTTTGCGCTTTTGGGGCCGGGTGCCGAATATCTCGGCCGTCATCGGGCAAGACCCGAATGTGATGTTCAAGATCGGAATCGGCGAGGTGCCGCTTTTGCATCAGGTCACTTTCTCGGTCTGGCCGGACCCCGACAGCATGGCGCGGTTTGCGCGCGGCAACGGCCCGCATGGGCAGGCGATTGCCGCCGTCCGCCGCGAAGGCTGGTTTCGCGAAGAGCTTTACGCGCGGTTTCGGATCATCGAAGATCAGGGCACATGGGCCGGCCAAAGCCCGCTTGCCCACCCCAAGAACCCGCCAAAAACGGAGGTCGCATGACCCAGCCTTTCCCGTTCTCTGCCATCGTCGGTCAGGAAGACATGAAACAAGCCATGGTGCTGACCGCCGTTGATCCGGGGATCGGCGGTGTGCTGGTGTTCGGCGACCGGGGCACGGGGAAATCCACTGCCGTGCGGGCGCTAGCGGCCCTGCTGCCCCCGATTGATGTCGTCGAAGGCTGCCCCGTCAATGCGGCCCACCCCAAGGATTGCCCCGATTGGGCCGCCCCCAATGCGGGCAAAATCATCCGCCGCCCGACCCCGGTCATCGACCTGCCGCTGGGGGCGACCGAAGACCGTGTCGTGGGTGCGCTGGACATCGAACGCGCCCTGACACGCGGCGAAAAGGCCTTTGAGCCGGGGCTGCTGGCCCGCGCCAATCGCGGCTATCTGTATATTGACGAGGTGAACCTGCTGGAAGATCACCTCGTCGATCTTCTGCTCGACGTTGCCCAATCCGGTGAGAATGTGGTGGAGCGGGAGGGTCTTTCGATCCGCCATGCCGCGCGCTTTGTGCTGGTCGGCTCCGGCAACCCGGAAGAAGGGGAACTGCGCCCGCAACTGCTGGATCGCTTCGGCCTTTCGGTCGAAGTGACCAGCCCGCGCGACATCGCCACAAGGGTCGAAGTGATCAAACGCCGCGATGCCTATGAGAACAGCACCGAGGCGTTCCTCAAGAAATGGCGCGCCAAGGACAAGGCGCTGCAAAAGGCGATTCTGGCGGCAAGGGCGGCTTTGCCCGACCTGAAAACGCCCAACACCGTGCTGCATGATTGCGCGGCGCTGTGCATCGCCCTCGGGTCAGACGGGCTGCGGGGCGAATTGACCCTGCTGCGCGCGGCGCGGGCCTTGGCGGCGCTGGAAGGGGCCTCTGCGGTGGGGCGGGCACATCTGCGCGCCGTTGCAGGATCGGCCCTGCGGCATCGATTGCGGCGTGACCCGCTGGATGAGGCGGGGTCCGGCACAAGGGTTGACCGGATCGTCGCCGAGATCCTGCCCTGATGGAGCCCCTTGGCCCTTGGCAGCGGGTGGAGCTGGCGCTTTTGGCGCTGGCGGTCGATCCGGTGGGGCTGAAAGGGCTGTGGCTGCGCGCGCGGGCCAGCCCGCAGCGCGATCTGGTGACCGAAGCCGTGCAGCGCTTTGCCGCCCTGCCCGTGGTGCGCGCCACGCCCATGATAAGTGACGACGCGCTGTTTGGCGGGCTTGATCTGGGCGCCACGCTCAGCACGGGTCGGTTGATGCGCAGCAGCGGGGTGTTGGGCAAACCCGCGCTGATGATCCTTGCCATGGCCGAACGCTGCCCGGCAGGATTGGCCGCGCGGCTGGCGCAATCGCTGGACGGCCCCGGCTTTGCGCTGCTCGCCCTTGATGAAGGGGCAGAGGATGAAGAAACCCTGCCCGCCACCTTGCGCGAACGGCTGGCCCTGTTTCTGGATCTCGACGGTTTGCCTTGGGCCGATGTTCGCCCGATCCATCTGGATGCGGATGCGGTAGCGGCAGGTCGCGCGGCGCTTTCAAAGCTGCGGCTCTCTGATGACGCGCTGGAAAGGTTGACCGCGACGGCGGCGCAATTGGGCATCGAAAGCCTGCGCGCGCCCCTGCTGGCGGCCAAGGTGGCGCTGGCTCTTGCCGCAGCGAGCGGCCATTCCGCGCCCGAAGAAGATGACCTGCGCCATGCCGCAGAACTGGTCTTTGCCCATCGCGCCACCCGCCTGCCCGAAGCAGAGACCGAAGACCCGCCCCCGCCAGACCCGAACCCCGAAGATGCGCCGCCAGAACCGGAAGCCGAGCAACAGGACCCACAACCTCTCGACCGTATCCCCGACGAGATTCTGCTGGAGGCCGTACGCGCCGCCCTGCCCGCCGATCTGCTGGCAAAGCTGGCAGCGGGACGGGCCGCGAAATCCGCACAGGGCAGCGGCGGGACAGGGGCCGCGCGCAAGGGCAATCGGCGCGGGCGGCCTTTGCCCTCGATGCCCGGCAAGCTGGGGGCTGGCGCGCGGATTGATCTGGTCGCCACCCTGCGCGCAGCGGCCCCTTGGCAGCCGATGCGGCGCGCGCAGCGCCCCCCCCAGACCGAAGGGTTCCGGCTGGAAATCCGGCCCTCTGACATTCGCGTCAAACGGTTTCAGGAAACCTCGGACCGGGTGCTGATCTTTGCGGTGGATGCCTCGGGGTCGGCAGCCTTGGCCCGATTGGCCGAGGCCAAGGGCGCGGTGGAATTGCTTCTGGCCCAAGCCTATGCGCGGCGCGATCATGTGGCGCTGGTCGCGTTTCGAGGCACGGGGGCAGAGCTGATCCTGCCCCCCACCCGGTCGCTTGTGCAGACCAAACGGCGGCTTGCCGGGGTGCCGGGGGGCGGAGGGACACCGCTTGCGGCGGGGCTGTTGCAAGCGCTGGAACTGGCCCGCAAGACCCGCGCCAAAGGGATGACGCCCACCATCGCCCTGCTGACGGATGGACGCGGGAATATCGCGCTGGATGGCCGCGCCGACCGAGAGCAGGCGGCAGCCGATGCGCAGCAAGTCGCGGCGGCCATTCGCGCGCTGGGCCTGCCCGCCTTGGTGATCGACACCGGAAACCGCCCGCATCCCAGTTTGGCGGATCTTGCCCGCAGCCTTGGCGCGCCCTACCTGCCCTTGCCCCGCGCCGATTCGCAGCGGCTTTCTGCGGTGCTTAGCGCCGGATTGGGGGATTGAGATGCCGCCCCTCACCCTGCCTCCGGATTGGCCGCATCGGGCATGGTCGCGCCGCATCGCCTGCGCGCCGCACCTGTGGCATGTGCAAGAGGCCGGGACGGGGCCAAGCCTTTTGCTGCTGCATGGGGCCGGGGGGGCGACGCATAGCTGGCGACATCTGATGCCCTTGCTGGTGGAGGCGGGGTTTCATGTGATCGCGCCCGACCTGCCCGGCCAGGGCTTTACGCGGCTGGGGGCGCGGTCGCGCTGCGGGCTGGACCCGATGGCCGAGGATCTGGTCAGCCTTTGCACCGATCAGGGCTGGGAGATTGACGCGATCATCGGCCATTCGGCGGGGGCGGCGCTGGCGCTGCGCATGGCTGAACGGCTCCCCTCTGCTCCGAAGGCGATCGTGGGGATCAACGCGGCCTTGGGCGATTTTGACGGGGTTGCGGGGTGGATTTACCCGGCGGCGGCCAAGCTATTGGCGGCAACGCCCTTTGTCGCGGGGATCTTCAGCCGCTTGTCCGGCACGCGCGAAAGGGTAAACAGCCTGCTTTCCTCCACCGGGTCCGAGATTGAGGCGGAGGGCAAGGCGCAATATCTGCGGCTGGTGCAAACCTCGGCCCATGTGGATGCAACGCTGGCGATGATGGCGCAATGGCAGCTTTCGGGATTGCTGGCGCGGTTGCCAGAAATTCGGATGCCCTGCCTCCTGATCGCCTCTGCCAAGGATCGCGCCGTCCCGCCCGAGATTTCGGCCAAAGCCGCGCGCCGGATGCCGAATGCCATCTATGCGGAAATGCCGCGTTATGGTCACTTGGTGCAAGAGGAAGACGCGGGCGCCGTTATGGCGCTGATCGCCCCGTTTCTGGCGCAGCATCTGACAACGGCGGCACGTTAGGCCAAAGCGCCGAAGATCGCCTCACGGTGCTGGGCAAGATAGATGCGCAGCCAAGGGGTGAAAGCCTCAGGCGTTTTGCGGGTTTCTTCGGCCAGCACATCCAGATCGACCCAGCGGATCGCCGCGACCTCATCCGGGTTCAGCGCCGTTGTCAGCCCTGCATCGGCCTCGGCCACGAAGACATCGACAACTTCATGTTCCACCAATCCCCCGCCAACATCGGCGCGGTATTCCAGCCGCCCGGCGGGTTGCAGGGCCAAGCCCTTGATCCCCAGCTCTTCGGCCAAGCGGCGAGAGGCGCAGACGGCCGCATCCTCCCCCCAGTTGGGATGGGTACAGCAGGTGTTCGCCCAAAGGCTAGGTGTGTGGTATTTGGACAGGGCGCGCTGCTGGATCAGCACCTCACGCCCGCGCATCACAAAGACCGAAATCGCCAGATGCCGCAGCCCGCGCTGATGGACCGCCAGTTTTTCAACGGCGGTCAGCGTTCCATCAACCCAAGCCGGGATCATCACTGTCATACATAGGCCTGTGGCACGAGGCGCAGCAGATGCGCAAGGTTTTTGACCCCGATCCGCAAATGCGCCATCGGTCGGGCGCGGACCAGTTTCTTGTTCATATAGGCCTCGAACGTCAGGCGCTGCACATCGACATCATGGCACAGGCTGACGAAACGCTCGCGCCGCTCATCCGATTTGTAATAGGCATCCTGCATCGACCGCAGCACCCGAAAGACCATCTTGTGATCTTTCATGAAGAGTTTGCGCGCCAATCGCAAGTCCGATGCCTTGCCCGAGGCTAGCGCTGCCTGTGCTGCCGTGGCCGCAACACGCCCGCCGACCATGGCGTAATAAATCCCCTCGCCGGAACTGGGGGCCACAACGCCCGCCGCATCGCCTGCCAGCACCACATCGCGGCCATTGTCCCAGCGGTCCATCGGGCGCAGCGGGATAGGGGCGCCTTCGCGGCGGATGGTTTCACAGTCGCTCAGCCCCGAGGCCGCGCGCAGATCGGCCGTCGCCTGCTTGAGGTTGATGCCGTCGATCCCGGTTCCCATCCCGACCGAGGCTTGGTCGCCATGCGGAAACACCCAGCCGTAAAAATCCGGGGAAATGCGGCCATCATAAATCACGTCGCAGCGCATCGGATCATAACCGGCGGTCTTGGCCGGGGCTTTGATAATCTCGTGATAGGCGATGACATAGGGGATCTTGTCGCCGCCCGGCACCTCGGCCTTTGCTACGCCCGAACGCGCGCCATCGGCCCCGATCACCAGTTTCGTGGTCACGCGACGCTTTTCGCCGCTCGCCTTGTCGCGGTAGAGCACATGCGTGCCGCTGTCGTCCCGTTCGATCTTCTCGAAGGTTCCCGTCAACCGGATCGCGCCAGACCCGGCGGCCCGGTTGCGCAGGAATTCGTCAAAATGCTCTCTGTCGACCATGCCGACAAAGCCATTCTCGATCGGGATATCGACGGCCCGCTGCGTGGGAGAGATCATCCGCGCAGTTTGAATGCGGGCCACAATCTGATGGTCGGGGATGTTGAAATCGGCGATCAGACGGGGCGGGATGGCCCCGCCGCATGGCTTAATCCGCCCGGCCCTGTCCAGCATGGCCACCCGGTGCCCGGCGCTGGCCAGATCATGCGCAGCGGTGGCCCCGGAAGGACCGCCCCCAATGACGACGACATCATAGATCATCCCGCTACTCCCCCGGAACCAAAGACATAGGGCGAGAGGAGGCTCCTCTCTCCATCGTGCGGGCGGCCATCAGGGCGGCGGCCATGAACAATCCGGCCTCCAGCACGAAGACCGCGCCAAATGCATCTGCGACCGGCATGAAGGGGCGGCACAGATCGACCGCCAAAGCCCCCATCAGCCCGCCAAACCCGGCGGCAATCGCCTGCGAAGCGCCCCAAAGGCCCATCCTTGTGCCCTCGCGCTTGCCACGCCCTTCCCCCGCCAGCGCCATCATCGACCCGATGGCCGAGACGGCGAACATCCCGTTAAAAAACCCAAGCGCAATGGTGGCGGGCATCAAAAGCGGCTGACCGGTCTGGCCCAGCAGCGCAATCCAGATCAAGCTTGCAGCCGACCCGATGCACCCCGTCATCACCCAAGACCGGAGCGCGCCAATCCGCAGACCCGTTGCCGCGATCCCGACCAGCAGCATCCCGATAAACACCCCGCCATTCTGCGCTCCGGAAAGGGAGGTCGATTGCCCCGGCGTGAAGGCGAAGACCAGCCCGGCATAGGGCTCAAGGATCAGTTCCTGCATGAAATAGGCGGTCATCGACAGAAAGACGAAAATCGTAAACCGCCGGGCTTTCGGCTCTGACCAGACCTCGGCCAGACCCGCGCGGAAGGAGGGGGCCTCTTCATGCGCCGGGGCGCTGTGCTGGGGCTGTTCAATCCGGAAGATCGCGAGCATCGTCAGTGCGACCGCCCCGAGGCAGACCACGGCCACAACCTCCAGCAGGCGGGCGGGGGTGTAAGGGTCAATGAACTTGCCAACAAGCGTGGCGGTCACGGCGATGCCGAAGATCATCATCAGCCAGGTGATCGTGGCCGCAGCGGCGCGGCGGCGCGGATGGGTTGCGATGGCCAGAAGTGCCAGCAGCGATGTGCCAGAGGCCCCGACACCCACGCCGATCAGCGCATAGGCCAGAACCGACAGACCCAGCCCCAGCGGTTTCTGATGCTCCATCGTTACAACGCCCAAGGCCGCCAGAAAGCCGCCGAGCGCCAGAATGATCATGCCCAGAATGATCCAGCGCGTGCGATTGCCTCCAAGGTCAGACAGGAAACCCCAGTTCGGGCGGGTGATCTGGATGCCGTAATGCAGCCCGACCAGAAGGCCCGGAAGCACCGCAGGCAAAGACAGCTCCACCACCATCAGCCGGTTCAGGGTGGAGGTGGTCAGAACGACAATGGCACCAAGGCAAAGCTGCACCAGCCCAAGCCGAAAGATGGAAACCCAAGACAGCGTCATGGCATGACCTCCAGCGTGCGGATGGCGAAGGCTGTGATCATCATGCCCGCCACATAAAGCGTGACGCCCGCGCCGTTATACCAAGGCGCGCGGCCCTTCGGATCGGAGAGCAAGACGCGCATCGCGGCGAATTGCGCCAGCAGCAAGACAAAGATCGCGAGCCCGTGCCACGGCCTGCCCCAGATCACCAGAAGCGCGATCACAAGGCATTGCGCCAGCGCCATCACGGTGCAGGCAAGGCGGGCGGCAACCTCTGGCCCAAGGGTCACGGGCAAAGACCGGACGCCGTGCAGGCGGTCGCCCTCCAGCGCTTTGAAATCATTGAGCGTCATGATGCCATGCGCGCCAAAGGCATAGAGCAGCGCCATGGTGATCACGGGGAAGGACGGCAAGGTCTGCGCCATAACGGCAGCGCCGGTAAACCAGGGAAGCCCCTCGTAGCACAGGCCGACAAGGCCCGGCCCCCACCATCCGCTGCGCTTGAGCCGGACAGGCTCTGCCGAATAGGCCCAGGCCGCCAGAACCCCGAACACGGTGGCAATAAATCCCCAAAGGCCCAGCATCCAGCCAACCGCCAGCGACAAAGCCGACATGGCGAGCGCGATCCACAGACCCCAGCGCCCCGGTATCCGGCCTGAGGGGATCGGGCGGTTAGGCTCGTTGACCGCATCGACGTGGCGGTCACACCAGTCGTTGGCGGCCTGGCTCATACCGCAGACAATCGGGCCTGCCAGCACGACACCCAAGAGGATCAACCCCCATTGGCCCGTGGGGCTGATGCCCGCCGAGATCACCCCGCAAAGATAAGCCCACATCGGCGGGAACCAGGTGATCGGTTTGATCAGCTGAAGCATTGCCTTTGGCTGGGGCAAATTGGATGCATGTAAGGTTTCTGTTACGCTCATGTGTAAACTAAACATTACAATCATGAGTCTGGCAAGCGAAGTCTTTCGCCGCGCAGCGATTGGTGCGGCCCGACTTTAGCGCTGGTGGAAAAGGCGCGCCGCCCGACCCGACAACCGGCCAGCGGGGGGCGTCAGAGCCGCCGCTTCAGACTTCGTCGCGGGTCAGAAGATCAAATTTGCGCAGTTTGACGTAAAGGGACTGCCGCGAGAGGCCGAGCATCTCGGCCGCGGCGACGCGGTTGTTCCGCGTCAATTCCACCGCCGTTTGAATGCACATCTTTTCAACGACATCCGTGGTTTCCGCCACAATGTCCTTAAGCGTCGACGACCCAACCAGTTCCATCACCGAGCGCATTCCGTCATCGTTGGCCGAGAAGCCGGGGCGGCGCAACACTTCAGTCCGGCTGGCGTCACGGATCAGCAGCGCAAAACAGGGCTTTGGGCGGTCGTTAAGATAGGTTGCGGAAATCTCGACCGTGACTTCGCTGTCGAAGGCGGTTTTCAGCTTGGTGGCGTAAAGCCGCAACTGCCGGGCGCGGCGGGTATTTTCCAAAAGGACGCGCAGATCGACGGAACCCCGCGACAGGAAATCCGCCAGAGACTTGCCCCGAACGGCACCCAAACCCGCGCTGTCGGTCAGTTTGAAGAACGCATCATTGGCATTCAGGACAGCCCCATCCGTGTCCACAAAGACCACGCCATCGACGCCTTCATGGTACAGGCGGCCAAGATTTTCTGTCAGTTCATCCGGGCGGCCATGGGCATCATCTTCGGCATCCATGCGGCACATGAGAAGCCGCTCTCCGGCGGCACGGAACAGGACCGGGACGATCCGCAGCCTACGCTGCGAGCGACGCGCCACCAGTTCAACCGGCGACACAGCCTCTGCCGAAGCGAGGTTCGACAGGCTTTCCAGAAACTCGCTGCGGCGGCGGCCCTCAAACTCTTGGGCGATAGCGCCCCCGATCAGATCCGCACGCGAAGCCCCCAAAAGCAGCGCGGCAGCCGGGTTCAAATCTGAAATTCGGCCATTGTTCAGCGCGATCAGCAAAAACGCCTCACGGGTGGATTCCATCAACACCCGGTAGCGCGTGTCCATTTCGCGCTGGGCTTCGTAATCGCGTTCAAGCGCCAATTGCGCCAAAACCAATTGCTGCTGCATCTCGGCGATCGGTCGCATGTCGCGGCCCAGCATCAGAACCGAGCGATCCGCCTCGATACGTTGAATCGAATAGCGCACCGGAAATTCCCAGACCGTCTGGTCGGCGTGGTTGATCTCGACAACTTGCGGCTTTGACGGGGTCGCGGTTAACGCCCGCAGGCGGCGCGAAAATTTTTCATAGCTTTCGGCGGGCATCACGTCTTTGGCGGGCTTACCGATCCAATGGTCCAACTCTCCGAAAGAGCGGTGATGGGGGTTAACAAGCACAGAGGTAATGACCCCGACTTCATTGATCAGAAGCGAAATATCAGCAGCAGTAGAGATGATGTTTGACAGCAATTCAGGTTCGATCAAGGGAATCGATCCGCGATTTAAAAAGGTTTTGCGATCTGTGTTCACTGGTTTACTGCTTTGTTTTTTGCCGCGCACCCAATCTAAGGGACAGCGGTGATTTATGCACGCTTCAGGATGCAAAAGGCGTTGAACTTGAGGCCGACAACCTCCAGCGCCGCTCCGATGTCGTTGGTCGAAAGATCAGCTCCCGTACATACCGCAACATCCCCTCGCGACTGGGTGATAGCGCCACCGATGACAACTGGAAGCGGCGGGTTTGCCATTTCCTTGACCTGCCTCACGAGCTTGGCAACAGCGTCGATATTCTCTCGCAAGCCGACAGAGATCATGACGCCATCAAACCCCCGAGATGCGACAAGGCTGCGCAGCTCTTCCAGGGTAGGACAAATTCGCAAACAGACCGAAACGCCATAGCGCCGCATTTGCGCCATTGCAACCATAGCCCCAAGCGTATGCTGCTCCCGGTCCGGGATGATCATCAGTACAGCGCCCTGCCCCGTATCACCGCTATGATCGGCATGCCAAGCCAGACCAATTTCGCGCAGGAGGCTTTGCAACCGCGCAACCGCAATTGACACATCCATCCAGCTGATCGTGTCCTCCATCCAATCCTCGCCCAGTTTGCGCGCGGCATGGGGGATGTAGATATCGGCCAGCGCAGCAACGGAAACGCGAGACTGGCGCATTTCCGTCAGCACAGCTTCAAAGTGGTTCGGGCGGCCTGAAAGGGCTGCCTCGATCAGGTTGTTCAACAAGGCTTCGCGCGGCGCGCCTTCGGTCACGGAATGGCGTTCTGCCAGCATTGACACGACCCGAGAGGCAAATTGCGCAATGCCCGCAGCCTCACCCACGATTTGCGTGGAAGGGTCAGATCGCTGAAAAATCTGCATGGCATCAGCTCCGCATCGTATCGCCCGCGCAATCGGAGACTGAGTCTGTCAGCATGATCGGAGCGTTTTGCTCTGACAACTGTCCGTTAGCCAAGCAAAAATGTCAAAGAAAATTGACACCGGACCCTTCCACCATATTCAAACAGGGTGCAAGCCCCTGTTATTGGCGCATAAATACACAGAAAATCGAGGGAATTTGCAGGGATTCAGGGGAAATTCGCTGCATGAAATGTAAACTTCGCGAGTGTAAGTTTTAATTGACACATTGCGGTTTGCGGGCCTAGTCTGAGGGCAACAGCACAGTGCCCGAAAGCCCTTCCATGCCCTCTTCCAACCCCACGCCAAAGCCCAGAAAACCGCTGTATACGGCGGCAGAAAGAGCACGCCGGGACGCAACAATTTGGACAGTGGTGCAAGGAATCCTCGCTCCGTTGCAGTTTCTGGCTTTCGCCGTCTCGCTGGTTCTGGTGATTCGCTATTTGATGACGGGCGACGGCTATGCCGCCGCGACGATCTCTATCGTGATCAAGTCCGGCTTTCTGTTTCTGATCATGGTGACCGGGGCGATCTGGGAAAAGATCGTTTTTGGCCAGTACCTTCTGGCCCCGGCTTTCTTTTGGGAAGACGTGTTCAGCTTTGCCGTCATCGCCCTTCACGCCGCCTATCTTTGGGCGCTGGCCACGGGTGCCCTGGGGGCAGAAGGGCAGATGATCCTCGCGCTGGCGGCCTATGCAACCTATCTGATCAACGCCGGGCAGTTCCTGCGCAAATTGCGCCTCGCGCGGCTGGACACGGGGGTTCAGCCATGACCGCGCGGGGATGCACCAACACGCCCGTTCTCAAGGAACGCGGCCAGCGCGAGGTGTTCTGCGGGCTGACGGGAATCATCTGGCTGCACCGCAAAATGCAGGACGCGTTCTTTCTGGTGGTTGGGTCGCGGACCTGCGCCCATCTTCTGCAATCTGCTGCAGGCGTAATGATCTTTGCAGAGCCTCGCTTCGGCACCGCCATCCTTGAGGAAAAGGATCTTGCCGGGCTTGCCGATGCCCAGACAGAAATCGACCGCGAGGTTGCCCGGCTGCTGGCCCGCAGACCCGATATCCGCCAGTTGTTTCTGGTCGGCTCCTGCCCGTCCGAGGTGATCAAGCTGGATCTGGCCCGCGCGGCCGAACGGCTTTCGGCGGAACATGCGCCGCATGTGCGGGTGCTGAACTACTCCGGCTCCGGGATCGAGACGACGTTCACGCAGGGCGAAGATGCCTGTCTTGCCGCGATGGTTCCCGGCCTGCCGCAGACCGAGGCGAAGGAATTGCTGATGGTCGGCGCGCTGCCGGATGTGGTGGAGGATCAGGCGCTGGCGCTTCTGGCCGCGATGGGCGTTGGCCCGGTGCGCTGCCTGCCTGCCCGCAGAAGCGCAGATCTGCCCGCCGTTGGCCCCAATACCGTTGTTGCGCTGACCCAGCCCTTTCTGGGCGATACCCATGCCGCCCTGATGCGGCGGGGCGCGCAAAGCCTGTCCGCCCCCTTCCCCTTTGGCGAAGAGGGCACAACGGCCTGGCTGCAAGCCATCGCAACCGAATTCAGCGTCTCGCCCGAGGTTTTCGAGGCCGTCACCGCAGCCCCCCGCGCCCGCGCCCGCAAGGCCGTTGCCGCACAGGCGCAGGATCTGGACGGCAAGTCGGTCTTTTTCTTCCCTGACAGCCAGTTGGAAATCCCGCTTGCGCGCTTCCTGACCCGCGAATGTGGCATGACAGCGATCGAGGTTGGAACCCCCTATCTGCACCGCGAATTGCTGGCCTCGGAACTGGAATTGCTGGAGGAAGGCCCGGTTCTGTCCGAAGGTCAGGATGTGGATCTGCAGCTTGACCGTGTCCGCACAGCCCGCCCCGATCTGACCGTTTGTGGGCTTGGTCTGGCCAATCCGCTGGAAGCCGAAGGGCTTGCGACGAAATGGGCGATCGAGCTGGTCTTCACCCCCGTCCATTTCTACGAGCAGGCAGGCGATCTTGCGGGGCTTTTTGCCCGGCCCTTGCGTCGCCGCAATCTTCTGTCCGGGCTCGCCCCTCGGGTGGAGGCCGCTGAATGAAGCTGACGCTCTGGACATATGAAGGCCCGCCCCATGTCGGCGCGATGCGTGTCGCCACAGCGATGCGCAACCTGCATTATGTGCTGCACGCGCCGCAGGGCGATACCTATGCTGACCTTCTGTTCACGATGATCGAGCGGCGCAATCATCGCCCGCCGGTTACCTACACCACCTTTCAGGCCCGCGATCTGGGGGCCGATACCGCGACGTTGTTCAAGACCGCCTGTCAGGATGCCGCGACCCGCTTCCAACCCGAGGCGATGATCGTCGGCGCGTCCTGCACGGCTGAACTTATTCAGGATGATCCGGGCGGGCTTGCCGATGGCATGGGCCTCTCGATCCCGGTGATCCCGCTGGACCTGCCCAGCTATCAGCGCAAGGAAGGTTTCGGCACGGATGAGACCTTCTTTCAGATCGTCCGGCATCTGGCAAAACCTACGCCCCGCACGGAACAGATCACGGCCAATCTGATCGGCCCGACAGCCCTTGGCTTTCGTCACCGCGATGATTGCACCGAAGTGACGCGCCTTCTTGCGGATATGGGGATCGGCGTGAATGTCGTGGCACCGCTGGGGGCAAGCCCTTCCGATATCGCCCGCATGGGGGCCGCGCATTTCAACGTACTGATGTATCCCGAACATGCCGAAACCGCCGCCCGCTGGCTGGAGCGCGAGCATTCCCAACCCTACACCCGCACAGTGCCGATCGGCGTTGGGGCGACCCGCGATTTTCTGGCAGAGGTTGCGCGGATCACCGGTCTGCCCGCGCGCGAAGACAGCGCGCGGCTGCGGCTGCCGTGGTGGACCCGCTCGGTTGACAGCACTTACCTGACCGGAAAGCGCGTCTTTATCTTTGGCGATGGCACCCATGTGGCCGCCGCCGCCCGGATCGCCCGCGAAGAGATGGGGTTCGAGGTTGCGGGCCTTGGCTGCTACAACCGTGAAATGGCCCGCCCGATCCGCGCGCTCGCCCGTGACTATGGTGTCGAAGCCCTGATCACCGATGATTATCTGGAGGTGGAGGCCGCGATTGCCGCCCTGCACCCCGAAATGATCCTTGGCACTCAGATGGAGCGGCATATCGGCAAGCGTCTGGGCATTCCCTGCGCGGTCATCTCTGCCCCCGTGCATGTGCAGGACTTCCCGGCGCGCTACTCCCCCCAGATGGGATGGGAAGGCGCGAATGTGATCTTCGATACTTGGATCCATCCGCTGGTGATGGGGCTGGAAGAGCATCTGCTGCACATGTTCCGCGACGATTTCGAATTTCACGATGCCGCAGGGGCCAGCCATCATGGCGGGCAGCATGTTCCGGCCCCGGCAACCTCATCAGTGCCCTCCGATGACAAGGGTGCAACCGCCACGCCTGTGGCCGCGGGCGATGCGGGCTCGATGCCCGCTGAGGCCGCCCCCCCCGCAGCAGTTGCCCACACCACCCCCGAACTCGCGGACCCTACGGCGATCCTCTGGCTGTCGGATGCCGAGCGCGAGTTGAAAAAGATCCCGTTCTTTGTCCGGGGCAAGGCCCGGCGCAACACCGAAACCTATGCCGCCCAGCGCGGGGTCACATCCATCAGCGTCGAGACGCTTTACGAGGCAAAGGCCCATTATGCACGTTGAACCCGGCATAACGGGAACCCCCGTCGGCTATAACATCGTCTTCGTGACGCTGGATCAGCATGCCGCAGGCCCCGCCGCACGGGTTCTGCCGCGCCTTCTCAAGGATTTTCCGGGGCTGAACATCTCTGTTCATGCGGCGGCGGAATGGGCCGAAAACCCGGTGGCGCTGGCCCGTGCGAAGGCTGCCATTTCCAGCGCGAATATCCTTGTCGCCAACCTTCTGTTCATCGAAGAGCATATCACCGCCGTCCTGCCGGAACTTGCCGCAGCGCGGGCGCGGGTCGATGCTTTCGTCGGGATCATCGCGGATAGTCAGGTCGTCAGCCTGACCAAAATGGGCGATCTCGATATGGCAAAGCCCGCTTCGGGGGCGATGGCGCTTTTGAAGAAGCTGCGCGGCAGCAAGGCGCCTTCTGGCTCCTCGGGGCAAAAGCAGATGCAGATGCTGCGCCGTCTGCCAAAGATCCTGAAGTATATTCCCGGCAAGGCGCAGGATCTGCGCGCCTGGTTTCTGACCATGCAATATTGGCTGGGCGGGTCGGACGACAATATCGAACAGATGGTCCGGTTTCTGATCTCGCGCTACAGCACTCAGAAAACATGGCGCGGTGCGGCCTCCAAGCCGCCAGTCGATTACCCGGATGTGGGGCTCTACCACCCGCGACTCGCCAAGCGGATCACCGAACGCAAATCGGACCTGCCGCGCCTGACCAAGCCGCAGGCAACCGTTGGCCTGCTTTTGCTGCGCTCTTACGTTCTGGCTTCCGACACCGCGCATTATGATGCGGTGATCGAGGCGTTTGAAGCAAAAGGCATCGCCGTTGTCCCGGCTTTCGCGGGCGGTCTAGACGGTCGCCCCGCGATTGACGCCTATTTCCGCACCGCGTCCGAGGTTCAGATCGACGCGATGGTGTCGCTTACCGGGTTCAGCCTTGTCGGCGGCCCGGCCTATAATGACAGCCCCGCCGCCGTGACGACCTTGAGCGGGCTGGACATTCCCTATATCGCCGCGCACCCGCTGGAGTTTCAGACGCTAGGCCAATGGGCGCTGTCCAAAGGTGGGCTTGGCCCTGTCGAAACCACAATGCTGATCGC